>PLKU01000278.1:0-1938 GCA_003140705.1 Acidobacteriaceae bacterium | reverse complement strand
TGGAGAGATCCCTGAAACTTCCCAACCGGGGTGCGGACTGCCGACACAATGACTGCTTCGATCATGCGAGACTCTCGATGAGTGCGGGAGGAATCACTCTCTCAATTTATATGCGGCCGGCGGCGCGGAGATCGCGAATTTCATCGTTGTCGAAGACGCGCGAACGGATGAGGAAGCGGACACCTTCGGCATTGTCGAGTGAAAACATTCCGCCATGGCCCGGTACCACGTCGAGTGTGAGCTGCGTGTGCTTCCAGTACTCAAATTGACTTGAGCTCATATAAAAAGGCTCGCCGTCCACTTCCCCCAATTGCACATCCGAATCGCCGATGATCAGCTCGCCGCGTGTATAGCACATGGGGGAGCTGCCGTCGCAGCAGCCTCCTGACTGATGGAACATCAGGGGGCCATGCTTCTCGCGGAGGACTCTAATTAGGTGAATGGCGAGGTCGGTCGCCAGCACCTGGGCGGGTAACTCAGCCATACGATCCTCACTTTCTGCAAAGAGGTCTGATCTCTGCGATATCAATTCTTGAATACCGATGTTGACGGATGGTGGTTCATCCAATCAAACCAATAATCCTTGTTGGCATCCATGGGCCCGAGGCATTTGCCGGCGAGTTTTCCGGCGGTTGCGCAGCCTTGGAAGTTCCAGGTGCTGCTTGTCTCGATGTCTTGCATGATTCCGCTGTCGGCCGATTGACCAGTGGTTTCAGAGCGAACAAAGGTCAAAGGCTGGTCGGCAATACGAGCTTGAAACACGCGAATGGATGCATGGTCGGGTCCGACAAGAATCAGAATGGGGTTGCCCGCGAACCGGTCCTCAATCAGCTTGGCCGCGAGGATGGACTTGACGGGCCACGCTCTGCTTTGGCCGGAGGCAATCATCCCGAGCATCAACTCGTGGGGCGGGATGCCGGACTGATGTGTGTCGACGACCACATGGGTCTTTTCAACATCAGCTTCCCAATCCTTGGAATCGTATTCCGGGACATACTTCGCATCGGGGAGAAGCACGAGACCATTGGGACGCTCCGTACGCCAGAGGCTGAATGTTAATTCGTCACTGTGGACGAGTTCGAGTTGCCGGCCTTTGAAATGGCCAAAGATTGCCTGGCCGGTGCTCTGCTGCCAGATGGTGCCAGTCTCCAGATCGCGGATGAGGGCGTTCCCATTGTTGATTCCTGCGAGCTGGAAATGAAGGGCTCGCCCGTCCATCACTCGTTTCCAGACAAGTCCGGCATGGCACAGCGTGCAATAAGTCGCGGCGATTGGAATGCCGCCGACCGTATCGTTGACAACGTGGTGATAGCCGATGGTGCGGATGGGATAGGCGTGCGTTTCGGTTCCCAGAGTGACAGACAATACTTTTTCGTCGGCGTCAGTCTGCGCCGTGTTGGCGGGAACGAAGACCGGCGCGGGATAGGGATGAAACTTGATTTCGTAGTCGTTCACGTGTGTGAGACATGCGGCAGCAACCGTGATGACGGAAAGGAAAACTAGAATGCACCGGGGGAGCAGGCGGATTCTTGGTTGCCACACGGCGATGTCGATCCAAAGCACGGCAAGGGCGCAGAGCGCGGAGATCCATGGAGCGGCGCCGCGAACCGTCAAGGCGAGATTGAGCTGGCCCGGGTCCTGAGGTCGAAAAGGGCGGATGACGTAGGCTGGGAAGACGAGGTACGCAATCGCGATGAAGGCACATGCCGCGGCAGCCCAGAGGACACGGCCCGTTTTGAGTTTTTCATTCAATTGCGAGGAGTCTTGCTCCTCAGTTTCATTGAGCGGTAATGGCATGGATTTCGGCATCGATTTTAAGAGCCCAAGTCATTTCGGGCGGGACGAAAGTCGCCAGAGAAATGAAAAAGTTCTTGCCTGTTGGCGGGAAGGATCCCATCCTTCGAGCAAGAAGGGCTCGAAGGATGGGGCACCCGATTC
>PLKU01000204.1 GCA_003140705.1 Acidobacteriaceae bacterium | reverse complement strand
CTGGCAGAATCATCCGTCGCTGTCTTATTTGTTCTCTGGAATCTATGTAGGTCCAACGAGCCAGTATCCACGCGTAGATGAGGGAAGGCTGGACACTCTTTATGAGCTCGAAGTGGCCTTTGGGCAACTTCCGTCGAGCGATTGCCCACCATACATTGTGGATGGATTGTTCCGCAACCTGCTTTCAGATATCACCGGCAACACGCATCGCGCCGAGTTCTGTATCGACAAGCTATTTGCGCCGCAGGGCCTGGGTTCGAAGTTTGGTTTGCTGGAACTGCGTGCGTTCGAAATGCCACCACATGTGCGAATGAGCTTACTGCAGATGTTGCTGATTCGCGCGCTTTTGGCGATGTTCTGGAAGACGCCATTCAAGGGCGGGCTCATCCGCTGGGGCACAACGCTGCATGACCGCTTCATGCTACCTGAGTTTGTGAAGCGCGATTTTTTTGAAGTGCTTGGCGAGTTACGGCGGACAGGCTGCGACTTTGAGGAACAGTGGTTCGACTCGCACCTGGAGTTTCGTTTCCCGAAGATTGGGACGATCGCCGCTGAGGGAGTGGAGCTGGAACTACGCAAGGCGTTGGAGCCATGGAACGTGCTGGCGGAAGAGAGTGTTTCAGGCAGCACGGTTCGCTCTGTGGACTCTTCACTCGAGCGAATACAAGTCAAGCTGTCAGGGCTTACAGAAGCAACACGCTATGCAGTCGCCTGCAATGGGCGGAGAATTCCGCTACAACCGGCAAACGAAGTTGGAATTGCCGTGGCAGGCGTGCGGTATCGCGCGCGAAAACTGGCGGCAACATTACATCCAACAATTCCCGTGCACGCTCCACTTGTGTTCGACGTGATCGATCGTTGGAAGGGTCAGTCGATTGGCCAGTGTACCTACAACGTTGCGCCACCTGACGGCCGCATCTACACAGCTCGTCCAATCAACGGCACAGATGCTGAAGGCAGGCGCCAGGAGCGCTTTCATGTCACGAGCCCAGCGCTTATCAAGATGAATGCGCCGCCAGAAGAGGCAAGCCCGATTTTCCCGTGCACTCTCGATCTGCGGCTTCCGCTGATTGAGCATGAAAAGCGAAACGAGAATCCTGGGGAGGATCAATGAGCCCCGATCTTTATCAAACTCAACTCCCCTATGGCCACGCCTACAACGAGTCATCCGCTGACGGTGTAAATCCGCGGCCTCACTGGGCGCAGCTGATGGAAGCCCTTGCAGAGATTGGCCCGGATGAGCTGCAGAGACGTTGGGGACGCGCTGAGCGCCGTATTCGCGAGAACGGAATTACTTATAACATCTATAGCGATCCCCAGGGGGCTAACCGGCCATGGAAGATCGATGTGGTTCCGTTCCTGATTTCAGCGGATGAGTGGCGCTTTCTTGAGGAGGGCATCATCCAGCGGGCACGGTTGTTGAGCCTGCTTCTGGAAGATCTTTATGGATCGCAGCACCTCATTGCAAGCGGTCGCTTTCCGGCAGCGCTGCTGTATGCCAACCCCGCGTTCCTGAGGCCCATGGTCGGAGTGAAGGTCCCCGCGCACAGTTACCTGCAACTGCTGGCCGTGGATCTTGCCCGCTCACCGGACGGACAGTGGTGGGTGCTTTCAGACCGCACACAGGCCCCTTCAGGCAGCGGCTATGCGCTAGAGAACCGCACCATCGTCTCCGNNCATCGTGCTGCTGACGCCCGGCCCGTACAACGAGACTTACTTCGAGCACTCGTATCTGGCACGATATTTGGGATTCACACTTGTTGAAGGAGCCGATCTTACGGTCCGCGACCGGCGCGTTTACTTGAAGACCGTGGATGGCCTGGAGCAAGTGGATGTGATTCTGCGCAGGGTTGACGATAGTTTTTGCGATCCTCTAGAACTGCGCAGCGATTCACTTCTCGGTGTGCCAGGGCTGGTGAACGCCATTGTCGCCGGCAATGTGAAGGTTGCGAATGCATTGGGAAGCGGCCTGATTGAGACGGCGACCATCATGCCATTCTTGCCTGGCCTATCACGATATCTGACTGGAGAAAAGCTGAAGCTTCCATCCGTGGCGACGTGGTGGTGCGGGCAAGAAGACGCGCTCGAATGGGTATTGAACAATCTTGACTCTGTTGTGGTGAAGCCGGCGTTTCCGTCGGGAGGGATGGAGCCGGTGTTCGGAGCCGAACTGGAGCAAAGCGAAAAGGGCAAGCTCGCCGAGCGGCTTAGAGCTCGACCGCATGAGTACGTGGCGCAGGAGCAGATTGCGCTTTCGAATGCGCCGGTTTGGGACAACGGCGGCCTTCACGCACGCAACGTGGTTCTGCGAGCATATGTGTTGAATACAGGGACCGGGTGGACAGCAATCCCCGGAGGATTGGTGCGTGTTGCCGAGATGGAGGGGTCGGTGGTCTCGATGCAGCGAGGCGGACACAGCAAGGACGCCTGGGTGCTGTGGGACAACCCCGTGGACACGTTCACGATGCTTCACCCGCGCACAGAGCCGGTGCCGTTGCGCCGCGAGTCGCCGAGTGTGCCAAGCAGTGTGGCGGACAACGTGTTTTGGCTGGGACGATACATTGAGCGGGCGGAATGCACGGCCAGAATTGTGCGCGCAATGACATCGCGCGTGCAGCGCGCCAACGAGGCGGAATTCGGTTGCCTTCTACGGCTCCATCGATGCCTGGAGTCGCGGCAAAACAAGCTGCCCAAGGTGAAGAGGAGGCAGCCTACTTCGCGAGAACTCGAAGTGGAACTGGTGTCTCTGATTGCGGACAAGAAGCGCACCGACAGCCTGGCCTCAACGTTGGCCAACGTAGCGCGTGTTGGCGGCAGTGTGCGGGAGCGGTTGTCGGCCGATATGGTTTACCTAGTCGGGCAATTGAGGGAGTCAATCCAGATTGAGTCACGAACGCCGTTTCAGGAGTATCCGGCGATGATGACCAGCTGCCTGGAGCTTCTGTCGGCGTTTTCAGGAATGGAGCGCGAGAATATCAACCGGGGATTGGGCTGGCTGTTCATGAGCATTGGGCGTCGGCTTGAACGCGCCATCTTTCTGACCAGACAACTCCGGGAGATCACAACACCGCTGGGCGAACGGGACTGGCCGCTCCTGGAGTGTCTGCTCGAAGTTGCCGACAGTTCCATGACTTACCGGTCGCGCTACTTTACAACCTTACAGCCGCTCGCGGTGCTGGATGTGTTGATGGCAGATGGGAACAATCCCCGGTCTTTGGACTTTCAATTGACCCACCTGGTGCATTTGTACAACCAGTTGCCGCGGCACCTGGCTGATGACTTAAACGCGATGCAGGATGCGGTGACCATCTTGCGTAGTTTCGACCTGAGCAAGCTGAGTTACCCGTTGCCGGGAGCGGGGACAACTACAGATGGGGCCGACAGCCTGTCACGGCTGGAGCGATTCCTGAGAGGGCTGGAGCTGCTGCTTCCTTCGTGGTCAAATAACCTGTCAAACAGATACTTCAGCCACGCTCGGACCTTGCCTATCACGATAGGCCTATGATCTACAGAATCAGTCATCGAACCACATTCAAATACAGGCATCCGGTATCGGTCGGAAAGCATGTGGCGTGTCTCAAGCCGCGTTCGATACCACGCCAACAGTTGGCGAAGAGCGAAGTACACATTGATCCGACGCCGGCAACGATGACAGAGCGCACCGATTATTTTGGAAACTTTCTTTACTTCTTCACTGTGCAGGAACCGCACAAAGAGCTGGTGGTTGAATCAAGAAGCGAAGTCAACGTCGAAGAAATGGCGGTTGCGGTGCCACACGATTCTATTTCCTGGGAAGAGGCGGCAAAATTAATCCCGAGAGACGAAAGTCCGGAGGGACTTGAAGCTTACCAGTTTATCTTCGAATCGCCGCGCATCAAGCTTCGCCAGGATTTTGCGAGTTATGCGCTGCAGTCGTTTACTCCGGGACGCCCGCTTCGAGACGGACTTCTTGATCTGACCGCACGCATCCACAAAGATTTCCGATTCGACTCAAAAGTGACCAACGTCCGCACGACGACTGAAGAGGTGTTTCGCAAGCGGCATGGCGTGTGCCAGGACTTCGCGCATTTTGAAATCGCATGCCTTCGCTCACTGAATCTTTCTGCGCGCTATGTGAGCGGATACCTGCGGACGCATCCTCCTCCGGGGCAACCGAGGCTGGTTGGTGCAGATGCATCGCACGCCTGGATTTCCGCATACTGTCCAGGAATCGGATGGATAGATCTTGATCCGACAAACAATCTTGTGCCTTCGAGCGGTCACGTGACGCTGGCGTGGGGCCGGGACTATGGCGACGTGAGCCCAGTCTACGGGGTGATCCAAGGCGGCGGAGCTCATGAGCTTACCGTGGCGGTGGATATGGAAGAGGTTGGATCCTGATGGCCGGAAACTTTGGAACGGCATTTTCACTTGGATAATCAATTAAACACTAGCAAGATCAATTCCATCTTAGAATGGGAGATCTTAGGCGATCAGCCAGTTGGAGTTGCTAGTCTTTCGCTGCGGAGAAATGCAAGGAAGTCACGTATTGAATTGCCAGCGTGTTTTCATTGCGATAGGCGCCGATACTGTAATGCTCGTATTCGTAATCGAACTTGATGAGTTGGAATCTGTTGGGACGGAACGCTGCCGCAGTCTCAAGACACTGGGTCTGCCCGGATTCGTTTCCGCTGGTGTAGCCGTCGCGGTGGCAATGGACGAGCGCGGGCTCAAGGTCCTTTTTAACTCCACATAGCCAGCCTGCTCACGAAACGTAGGAATCGCCTTGTAGGGCAATACGAAGTGTTGTAGTTCACCTTGCACTATCCAATGGCCGCGCGCCCAGGAGACATCAAGGCCCAATCCCTGTGCCGGTAACGTACTTGGGTTCGTTTCTCCGGGGAAGAAGTACGCATACTGGCGATCAAGATACGGACCATAATACGCGGAGACTCCAATGCGGAATTCCTGCTGAATGGGATAACCAGCGCCGCCGGCCCAGTTGCCGTNNGCGAGTCGCGTCTATCTGAGCGCCGGCAACGCTGAGATTGGAAACAGGCGTGTAGTAGTAGCCATACTCCATGGGAAGATCGACGAGAGGGTTTTCCGAGTCATCGTAGCGCAGGAGGAAAGAGCCGAATGCCGTTGAAAGTCGACCGGCGCGTACAAGCAGAGAGCCTTTGCTGGATATGCGCGAATAGTTCAGTGAGGCCTGAAGCAGGTTGCCGTTTACACCATTGCCGGCGTTTGAGAAGTCCTCATAGAAATAAGGACGTGAAGCGAGTTGCCATGCGCCAGTGATGGTCCAGTTGTCATTCAGGTTGATCGTGGGATAAACGACCGAACGAAAGCGTAAACCCACAGGCTCGCCAGACCGTGGCGCCTCAGTGTAGACATTCGAGGTAGCGAACTGGCCGGAAAGAGTTGAACGCAGATCAAAGCCAGAGCTTGCTTCCTGCGCGATGAGATATGGAGGGCAGATGAGCCCGAGCGCAAGTAAAATGTGGAGTGGCCTGGTCATCACGCCTCCACTGCTTCAAGTTCCGCCACCTGGGCATCGTCTTGTGGCGGGAGCTCGAGCCCAGCAACAACTTCGTGCGGCAATTTTGCAAAGAGACTCACTACATGGGATCAAACTGCGTCCCCGCATAGGAGAAGAGTTCGTAAATGGCCTGCTCGTGGGTCACTCTCCGCCGGTAGGACCGATTCGTCGTCATTGCATCGTAAGCATCGGCGACATGGATGATGCGCGCATCCACCGGTTTTTCTTCGCGCGATTGGCCTTTCGGCTAACCGGTGCCATCCCAGTTCTCATGGTGCAGTTCCACTGCGTCAAGGTAGGGCGCAAGGCCACGGACGCCTTCAAGAATTCGGCGCCCGATGGCGGGGTGTTCCTTGACTGGGGCAAACTCTTCCTTGGTGAGGCGGCCGGGTTTTTGCAGCACGCTGTCAGCGATTCCAATCTTGCCGATATCGTGCAAAAGCGCGCCGATGCGAATCCGCTCGACATCCTCAGGACCGAGGCCCATGGCGGCTGCCGTGGCGCACGAGAGCTGGCTGACGCGACTGCTGTGGCCGGCCGTATAACGATCGCGCGCATCAAGGGCATTTGCAAGAGAGCCGACGAACTCCACGTAGGTCCCTTGCAGATTCTCGCGAGCATGTTGCACAGATATCGCGGCCCGATTGTAGCTTTCGGCGAGTCCACGGATTTCCGGCGTGGATGAGAGATCAATGGTGAACGCTGGAAGCGTGCCGGTGCGTTCGGCATTGCGAAGGTGAGAAACCAGCAGCGCAATGGGTTTGACAATGGTGCGTGAGGACGCGATGCCGCACAGGAGTGCGACCAGCACGGACCCGATTGCCATGGTCAGGAAGAGATTCCTCAACCTGGAGAGAATTGGGACAGTTACCTCATCCACATTTTCAAAACTCCACAAGACGTAGCCACTGCCAAAGGGCTGCATAGGAGCCGATGTCCAGTTGACACCTCTCAATTGAAGATCACATTCCGATTGGCTCCCGCAGCTTGCCAGGGCCGCCTGGACATCGGCGGGAGAGGCGTTTGGAATGTTGGATTCAATGACTTTTCCGTCGTGAATCAACACGGATGGAGTGGCAACGCCGGGAAACTTAAAATACTCGCCCACTGCAAGGTAGCCGATGTTTGCTTCATCGTCATCCACTGGGACTGATGCGACCTGAAAAGTGTGGTTGCTGAGTTGCAGAAGGCCATTCGGACTGTGATCGATGAAGGACAAATCCAATGGCACAAGTTGACTCTTCCGGCCTGCTTGCCTTCAGACTGCCTGACAACTCCGGCGAGGGGCGTGCCACTGGGCGAGGATACTAGCAGAAAATCGAAGCCCATGTGCTGGCCAAGTTCGCGCGGTTGATCTTCCACGGTCATGCGTGCCGCCTGGCTGCCAGACTCAGAGCGAAGCAATTGCATGCCGGCCTTGAGGGCAGCGTTATCTCCGACGATTTTCAGGAAGCGGCTATTTTGAAGATCGGCTTGAGCGTGGACTCGGGCGATTGCAAGTTCGTTCTGCCGCAAGGATGCACGCAGATCGTTACGCACATTCGANNAGCCCGGGCCACATCGCCGCGATGGGCGCGGTCGCGGTGGACCGGCCGACCCTGTTCATCCAGGGCACGATCCTGGTGCTGGCCTTCGCGAGCGTGCTGCTCATCGGCGACTCGAGCAACAGCCCGTTCGCCGCGCAGGCGGCCGCGCCGCCCGGCAGCCAGGAGGAGCGCGAAAGGAAGAAAGCAGATGAGAAATGCTCGCGTTTGAAAGCGCATCGTTACCTGCTTCCAGTGCTGGCTACCGCGGAAGCGTTCACGGGACCGGCTAATTCAGAGTCTTGGCCGATTGGAATGAAGAAATTTGCTGCGGAGTCTTGCCCGGCTTCGACCACTATTGTCTTGCGAAAGAATCCAGCAGTCCTGTGCCATGCAACGATGGTGTATTTGCCGGGCGATACATCTGGAATGCGATACTGCCCTGCTCGATCGGCCCTGGGTACCAGCGATTCGGAGTGACAACGACTGCAGCGGCCATATTCGGGTGCAGACGGCAATAGATATCGACGATGCCGGGCTTAGGAAATGTCACCTCTCGCGTTTCGCCTTTGTCGTAGCTGCCGAGATCGAATGGCCTGGGCTTGGAGAGCGAGAAGATGTTGTGAAAGATTGGATCCATATTTGGGAAGGAGACCTTGGAGCCAACCGGAACTACAAGCAGATCGGGAGAGAATCGGCGATTGAGCTGCTGGATCTTGAACTCGGCAGGGCCGACTGGATCGACATTCGCGGGGCGTGGCCCTTCAAGGTAGATCACGACTTGTGAACGCTCGAACTCCACGGATCCTCTTCAGCATTTTTTCCCAAATCCACTGAGGCGCCGCGCTGATACACGGAGACGGAAGGCGTGACACGGCGCCTGGTCAACTTCTTCTCAATGCGAATGGTGCCGGTGATGTTTTGAGCTTGCGCACAAAGAGTGAAAGCAAGGATTGGAATGAAAAATGCGCAGGAGGTTCGTGGGCGACGTGAGGATGCCCCGAATGGGTCGATTGGATTCTTCCTGCATACAGCAACCTCAGGGGACCAGGAAAACCAAACGACGTACTTTGGGGTTAATCCTAGTTTAGGGTCGAATAAAACTGTTGACTTACAACTAATTGGTTAGAAAGAAACCGCCATTGGGGAAGAACTCTGAAGCGCCGCACAGAAACCCAGACGTCTCTCGACCTGCGAAGTATGGGCCAGGGCGGAGATTGAGATTTGCTTCACTACCGCCTTATTTCGGCTCATATCAATGTGTTGTTCAGTCAGGATTCGCACGGTCTTGTCTTCGGTTTCTGGAGCAGAATCCGGAGTTTGTTCTTCCGGAACAGAACAAACATGGGTCAATTCTGATGCTTCCACGCATCGCGTAATTGCCGCTGGGGGGATTCGCACCCTCGCGGGGCTGTTTCCAGCACTCCCGGCAGATTTACTAATGTTTCAAGTTGATTTTGTCTGCTTTGTATGCCGATTCCATCACCGCGGTTGGAAGATCATAACAGCAGTTTTACCCGCAGCCGAATTCTAGGTAGTGTCCTGATAGTGCGTTGCCGGCCTTGTGGGGCAATCTTGGCCGTTCGTTCTTCAACGCTTGCGCCGAGGGTCTCCATCATTCACAGCGATCCATATGACAAATAAGATAGCCCCGGCCAGAACAGCAATTCCGAGGAATACGGCAACGAGGAAAGCCCAGTGGTTCAAGTGCAATATCGGAGCAGGATTGGGAGTGACCAAACACTGGAAAGCTCTTCGACTGACAGGTCAGCTTGAATCTCGCGGCTGATGCCCGTGCGAATCGAGAATCACGGAGCCGGTAATTGGACATTTCCAGCAGGTGATGTGTCCGATATATGGGGCAAGTGCGTCAATCGGGGTCTCGTCCTCGACGAGCGGTGCATTATGCACGCCACAGACGGGAGGATTTGAGTCCGTCTTGTTGAAACATTGCCCAGCCACCTTGATAGTCTAACGCACGAAAGCCTCTCGACCTCCAACGAGGGGCTTTCGTGCGTTTAGGGTAAGCTGATCGAAAGATAGGTTGAAACCTCGCAACGAGGTAATGGAGGATCGGTCCAATGCCCACCGTACACCCCTTTTACCCGATTAACGAGGATAAGAAGACCCGTGAAGAGAGGGTCTTCCACAACAACCCTAAATGCAAAGTTGGACACGGCATCCAGATTTGGGAACGCAAGCAAAGTACCAACAACTACAGACTTTGCCCTGTGTATGCCGGACTGGTTGGGGAGTGACCTGATGGCCGACCGCCCAGCCGGTTCATGTAACCCCCAATATCCACCCCTCTATGGCAGCGATTTCTCGCTCCTCCGCCGTCAGCGGCGGATTCAAGAAGCCATCCAGATTGTTGCTCTGGTCTGCCCGTTGCAACCACGCCGCCACGGCATAGGCGGCTTGTTCGTCACCATCACGACCCTCCCTCGGGAAACGCCGTGTCCACAGTGACGGGTAGACCTCTGCCACGACCGATGAGCCCTCCGAAACTTCCCACCCGTCGAACGGCCAAAAGTGTGAAGCACGACGACAGTTCTTCCACAGATAGAGAAGCCACGGCAAACCGGCGTGCGTCGAGGTTGCGACCTCACCTTGAACGCCGAACCCGAAGACGGACTTCGCGGTCGGAGTCCATCGTTCTGTCAGGCGGAGCCAGCTTCGGTCTCCGGTTCTTTTCAGGCCACGCCCCGAGGGGTCTTCTCTGATAAAGCACACGTACGTGTGCGGAGCATCTGTCGGCCAGTGGTGATGGAAATCAACCAGAAAGTCTTCCCAGTCACTGGAGAGCCGGTACTTCTCGAAATAGGCCAGCGGAAACGAGAAGGCGTGGTCGATGCCGACTAGTGTGGGGATGTCGCGGTCGAGTTCGTTTCGCAGCCATTCGGCGAGACCCCGGCGCGTCCAGTACCGGCGTGGGCTAGGTGGCGGCTGAACCTGCATCGGTTCGCTGTTGTCATCGGCCATGTAGACACGGATGCCTTTGCAACTGGAGTCCGCCGTTTCCGCGCCGGAGTAGTCGATGCCGATGTAGCGTGCGAATTGAGGCATTCTGGCTCCTCCGGTCTACCTTTTTCGCTCAGAATCGGCCATTCCGCACCCACTCTGAGACTTCATCGGCCACCGAGAATCGCTGCCGAGGAATTGCTTCGAAACTTGCTCCGAGTGAATATGCGTTCCCTTCGAGGGGAATTCCCTCGTATCCTCGACCTGTCAGAAAGCCTCGAACATACAAATTAGAAAACTGCGGAATTCCAAGCTGTCGATATTGTTCAACGTGCACAAGCTCGTGGAATAGGAGGCCATGAGTGAACGGTTGATGTGAAACCACAACATCCCCGAAGGTAATTGCAGCCATCGTCCTGAAATCAGGCAAATTTCGAAAACCTAACCGCCATAGCTGCGGATAAAAATCGGGATTCTGCACCCGGCTGCTCTGGAGTACAACCAGCCGACTCCCGTCGAGGACATCCGGAACGAAGAATCCTTCCATAGCTTCACGCTGCTCAAGTGTCAGCGGTAATGACGTGCGTAAGAAGAATCCACGTTGGGAAGCGATGTATTCTGCTACCGCACCAGAAAGTTGCTGCACCTGCGCCAACGTCAACTGCGGTGATGCCATTTCTCAGAGTCCTCCAATCATTTGCGTCGTCAGGCGTCTTTGCTGGAATGTACTACAACTCCGTCCCCGGTATGAATCGCCTCGCTGCGCCGAGGATGGACTTCGCACACCATCTTTTCGAAGGCTTGCTACCCCAGTCAGCATGGTAAACAAAATTGGGCTTGTTCACGAATGGATTGTACTGCCCACACCATCACTGCAGATTTCCGGGAACGTACACTATTGGTACTGCGCCTTCTCGATGGCTGCTTTGCGGGGGAGTATAGGCATTCGGAAACTGGGAAAGATACTGGGGGTGGGAGGACATCAGCCTGTCCGTGAATAACCACAGTCAGTCGCCGACGCCGCCCAAGTACTTCTTTGACACTGTAGGGGGGGCTCAAACTGTTTCGGTGTGCCGTTACACTCGGCGATGTAAGCAAGGAATCCATTGCAAATGGAGTCGGCGGTCTCGGCGCGGGAATAGTCGATGCCGATGTAGCGTTCGAACTGGGGCATTTTTCCGGCCTCTAATTCCGAGATTACAACGTGTCGATGAAGGCTTGCCCGCATAAGACANNGTAGCTCTCGCTTCACTCGCGCAATCCGTTTGATTAGGTCTCCGTCATCCGTAATGAACAAATCGCAGTACGGCAATGCTGCAACCGCATGTTGCAGGTCAATCTGCCGGTTGGTGTCTAGCGTAGCCCCGGTCGCGTATAACTCCAGCGTAAAGGCAACTTCCGTTTTATACGCCTTCAAGTATTCGGTGCATTTCCAATACACGAAGCTCTGAATTTGAATAGAAAGGGGCTGCTCACGAAGCATGAGATTGGCGAGGGCGTACACCTTGTCGCGCTCGATTTCATGAAGGCGTGCCATTTGCACCGCTACATACATGAGTTCCGTCAATGGCAACACTGCGTTGAACCGTTTGTCGTTTACATACTTATCTAGGTTGTATTTTGCAACGCTAGTCTGGTTCTTCAATTCGGTGCGGATTTCATCGAGCGCAAAGGGGGCTGAGAATGATTGGATATACTCTCTAACGGTGTACCGAGCCATTCTTTCTACAGAAACACGATTCAGAGTTGCGCCCGCTTGAGCGAGTGTGCAGACTGGATATGAAGACCAGAGGGGCACTACCCCAAATGCAATTCCAAAAAACGATGAATTCTTGATGCTGAAGGTCTCCGCGTTCCAATATCCACTGGGGCTGTAGTTCCTCAGCGAACCAAATCAAATCCTCCGTCTCCGGGTGTCCACTTGCATTGCCGTACTCGTAGAAGTGCCACGCAGAGAGGACGATGGTGATTCTTCCAGATTGATGCGCATCCACGACAGCCTTCCGTCACGTCGGCTCCTTTGCACAGTAAATAAGGAAGTTGTGGTCTGCGTAAACATTTATTTGGGTGGCCATTAGGGTAATGGTATGCCCGAGGGTGGCCCGCTATTTCTCTTCAATTCTCGTTGGCACCTTCCGAAACACCCGGCTGAAAATCTCGTAGGCGAGGTCAACCGATTCCTCAATGGCCTTGCCGGTGGGTACCACGCGCACATTCACCTGCCGCTCCCGAGCCAAACCGGATACCGGCAATCAAACACGCACCGAGGTAGGCCATCCCCCGATTGATACGGGGCACGTGAGCATCAGGGTCGAACATCATCGACCTCCGGACCGCTGCTGGTGAACGTCGAGTTGGTCAGGCCGACCGAGGAAGAGTTCGGAAGGCAAGTACCGACGCAGTTCGCCACAGAGATGGCACTCCACGGTGATGGGATGAAGGGGAAATTCCCTGACGCCGGATGGAATGTCGCGGCGGCACCGCTTGCAGGTCACCACGAATGTCTTGCGGCCTGACGGCGTTGGGAACATGAAAACAGTATAGGCGAATAAGAGGCGAATATTTGCTCAGCTAGTCGCCAGCCTCTCATCCCGTAAAAAATCTCCCTGAAAACAGAGGCTTTACGCCGGTCTGCTTAGTCATGTTTTAGTGCAGTTCTGAAATTTTTGGGCAAAAATAGGAGTTGAGAAAGTGTACGGTTAAAGTACCTAACCTTTTGATTCAACTATAGTTTTATGTTAGTCACGCAAAAACGCAGATTTGTCCCCCAATGAGACTGGTTGGCTGGGTTTTGGGGGATTTCGCCGCTTGTAACTTTCTGAAAAGATTGATTTTAATAGATTTAACTTGACTTTTGGTGCCGAAGAAGGGACTC
>PLKU01000213.1 GCA_003140705.1 Acidobacteriaceae bacterium | reverse complement strand
GGATGCCGACCGCCAGCGCCAGGCCGCCGAGCGTCATCGTGTTGATAGTCTCGCCAATCAGGCCGAGAATGATGATCGATGTGAGAATCGATAGCGGAATCGAGATGGCGATGATCAGTGTCGATCTCCAACTGCCCAGGAACACAAGGATCATCACCGCCGTCAGCGCGGCCGCAATGATGGCCTCGCGCACTACGCCCTGCACGGCCGCTTGGACAAAGATGCTCTGGTCCGACAGTGGTGTCATCTTCAATTGGGGCGGCACCGTGCTCGCCACGCGGGGCAAGATCCCGCGAATTCCCTTGACCACATCCAGTGTCGATGCGTTGCCGCTCTTCAGAATTGAGACCAACACGCCGCGGCGGCCATCCTGGCGCACGATGTTGGTCTGCACCTGGAAGCCGTCGCTCACGCTGGCCACGTCGCGCAGGTAAATCGTGGTGCCATTCACCTGTTTGATCGGGATGTTGGCCAGACCCTCGAGGGTGCGCGGCGACCCGTTTGTCCTCACGTCATACTCTGACTGTCCGATCTTGATCGTGCCCGATGGCATGACCACGTTCTGCAGCGCTAATGCGTTCAACACATCGCCCGGAGCAATTCCTTTGGATTGCATTGCCGCCTGGTCCATGTTCACGCTGACCTGGCGCTGCCTGCCGCCATAGGGTGACGGCACCACGGCGCCGGGAACAGTGATAAGTTGGGTGCGCACGAAGTTGGTCGCGTAGTCATTCAGTTGGGCTTCCGAGAGGCCCTCACCTGAAATGCCGAGCTGCAGGATAGGTACGCTCGATGCCGAAAAGTTGATGATCTGCGGGGGCAGCGTGCCCGGAGGAAGCTGCCGCAACAGAAACTGCGATGCCGCGGTGACCTGGGCGTTGGCCGTGTCGAGCGACGCACCGGGCTGCAGAAACACCTTCACAATCGCTTCGCCGTTATATGTCGTTGACTCAATATGCTGGATATTGTCGACCAGTGTGGTGAGTGACTTCTCGTATGGCGACGTCAAACGCCCTTCGAGTTCTTCAGGATTGAGCCCGGTATATGTCCAGCCGATCGAAACGACCGGAATATTGATGTTGGGAAAGATGTCGGTAGGAGTACGCAGGATGACCACCGGCGCGGCGATGAGAATCAACAGCGCGAGAACGATAAATGTGTACGGCCGGTTAAGAGCAACTTTGACGATCCACATATGGCTTCTTGGCGTTCCCTTCTGCCGCGCTCGCGGCGTCGCTCGCCTTCATCGGCATTGCGGCACGATTTGCTGTACTTGCACATGTCCCTGCACGATTCATGCCATTCGGTTTCTCTTTTGGAATCAAAGGCTATTGGCCGCAAATCTCGCCGACTTTCGCAGCTGCTGTCGGAGGGCTGACACCGACTGACGGATCGGGTCAAAGCATAATGCCATTTCGCGGGGCTCTTTTGTTCTCCGAATCAGCAACTGCGGCCCATTCAAATTCCACAAATCGATCACTGCGTGCGCTACACAACCCTGCGAAACAGCCCCGATAGTTCTCGAGAACCTGCATCTTTGTGCGAGGCAGTCCGATAGAAACCAACGTGTTTGGACTGTTGTTACGACTTACCGATGAGGATGCCCGTAATAAACACGAGCGCTCCGCCAAGGCCCACTTGCAGAGCGGCGGAAAAAACTGGCGTATCCATGAACCGGCGACGCACCCAAGTGATGACCCCGAGTTCGCAAAGGACTACGACAATTGCAATTCCCAAAGCGAGCTGAAAGTCCTTCATAAGGAACGGGAGGGTATGCCCAATGCCTCCCAGCGTCGTCATGGCGCCGCAAATTAGACCGCGCGCCCAGGGGTGTCCGCGTCCCGTAAGGCTCCCATCATCGGACAGCGCTTCCGCAAAGCCCATGCTGATGCCGGCCCCTAAAGATGCAGCCATGCCAACCAAGAAGGCATCCCAGCTGTTTTGCGTGGCCATTGCCGCCGCAAATACCGGAGCCAGAGTAGACACCGAGCCATCCATGAGTCCAGCTAAGCCCGGTTGCACGATTTGCAAAACAAACAACCGACGACGTGCCTTGTCCTCATCTTCCTTCACTCCTGGACGCAGATTCTCTTCCGTAAGCTCCTGGGCTCGTTCTTCGTGCAGGCGTTCCTCTTGCGCAAGGTCATCCAGAAGCTGGCGAACGCTGGCATCCTGGACACGCATTGCGGCTTGTTCATAGAACCTGCGTGTTTCGACTTCAATAGCGCTTGCCTGCTTGCGAACAGTATCGAGCCCCAGAGGACGCACCAGCCACACTGGCGTGCGCTGCACGAATCCTTTTACGTCCTGGCGGCGAATAAGGGGTATGTGCTCACCAAACTTCCGTTGAAACAGCTCGATTAGGCGACGGCGGTGACCCGACTCTTCCCTTCGCATGCTTTCGAACACCGCAGCGGATCCGGCATAATCTTGGCGCAGTCCTTCGAAAAAGTCTGCGTACACGCGCTCGTCCTCTTCTTCCAGAGAGATGGCCAAAGCGAGAATCTCGCGTTCCGATAATTCCTTGAAGTTTTTCATAATCCTCCGAGCTTCTTATTTGAATGATCTTCCACCCAGCGCGTAGTTCCACGTGCCACGCGTCGAGAGCAGCTTTGACGATCCACATACGGTCTTTCTGCGTCCCCTTCTGCCACGATCGCGGCCTAGCTGGCATCCATCGGCATTGCGCCACGATTGGCTTGGCCTTTTCAGGTCCTTGCACGATTCATGCCATTCGGCTTTTTTAAAGAATGACCAACCATAGGGCGCAAGAGGGTTCGGCTTTCGCGCCCGGTGTCAAATGGCCGGCACCGACTGGCGAATCGGGCTTATCCGGAACGGCCGGCGCTGTCATCGCTCAGGACAATGGGGTCAAGCAACCCTCGGCGCGGGAGCAGCTTCAGCAGATTGATACACTGCAATCGATCGACCAGCAACTTGCTCGTATTACGAATGATCTGGAGTTGACTGCGGACCAGCAGCGACAGGTCCGGTCTCCGCTTGAGGAGCACCACGATATGATTCAAGCGCTCCTCGATAAGAGTCCCACAGCTTCTCGGCAGGATCTCAGTTCGAAGATTCATGGGATCAGCGACGAAACGCACAGTCAAATCCATGCTCCGCTTACCGATCACCAGAAGGGATTGGAAAAGGCGATCCAGCAACGCGCGCACAATGGTAAAGAAAACAGACGCCCCGCTCCACCCCCAGCGCCAGATCCGTTTTTGTCGGCCACTTGATCTGTCCAAAATCCATCTGAGCCGTAAGGCTCTAACATTCGCGTGTTTCCGCCCATTCGAGGATGGCTATTGAACTGTTGCTCTTCGCGCTTACCCCATCGTTTCTCGTCAGCTCACACTTCCCCCAACCCGCTGTCGATTCCGATGTCGTAGGTAGCAGTTTCAGGGCCACTTGATTAGACGACTCACCCTTCGTATGTAAGATTATTTCGTGCACGAGTATACCCGGTTGTGACGACCATTCGACATCGAATGTCGAAGCTTTGACAGTAGCCGGATCATCCGGCGAGCAACGCACTGTATCTGGCTGATTCTGAATCGACCCGAATTCACACGGGATGGCAGGTTACGTGCAACGCACATCTGTGTTTAGATTGCAGACAGGTGCTAAACGACTGCCAGACGATGAGGAGATAACGTCGCAGATATGCCAGCAGCAAAGCTCAACAAGATCAACTCCCGCGTTGGATTCATCGGCCTCGGACTCATGGGAAGCCGCCTTGCGCGGCGCTTGCATTCAGATGGTTGGAAGATTCAAGCATGGAACCGTAGCCCCCACCCGGCAAAAGAGATCCAGAATGAGGGGATCGCGATTGCAGCATCAGTTGCGGAACTCGCTTCTGGCTCTAATGTGATTCTCTCCTCCCTGGCAAACGATTCTGCGGTTCGATCCGTCTACTTCGACAAAGGTGGCGTCTTTTCCGCGGCCGGGCCGGGGACAGTCATCCTGGAAATGAGCACGATCTCGCCGGAATTATCGCGCCGCCTACATCAGGAGGCCCGTACGAGAGGTGTTAACTTCCTCGATGTGGCCATCTCTGGTTCGACACCTGCGGTCGACGCCGGAACGATCACACTGCTTGCAGGGGGCGACAAAGAGACATTCGAGGAATGTATTCCGATCTTCGAGTCCATTGCCAGGCAGTGGTTCTTGATTGGACCCGGATCTTCAGGCGTTCAAATGAAATTGGTTGTCAACCTCCTGCTGGGCATTGACATGCAGGCAATCGCAGAAGCAGTTTCCCTCGGAGAGCACCTTCAGATCAATCGGAACGTTTTGCTGGATGTCCTGTCGAAGACCGCGGTAGTCGCTCCCGCGATGGCCGGGAAGTTCCGGAAGATCAAGGACGGTGACTACTCTCCGGAGTTCCCGCTGCGGCTGATGAGCAAGGACATGGATCTGGTGATGGAGACGGCCGCGCGCGTGGGGGCGAATCTACCGGCGGCGACGGTCGCGCAGGCTGTCCTCGCCTCGAATCTTGGATCAAGAGGCGATTTGGATCTGGCTGCAATTACTCCATCCGTAATCGCACTCCATCCGTAGCCGCAACCTGGCCGGCGTTAACCGTAGGTCTGGTCCGTGCTCTGTCCGACCTCGATNNCACGAGTGGCGACCTGGACCTGGCCGCTATAACTCCGATTGTCATCGGTCAAGGACCGAGGGCCGAGGTTTAGCTCGAATCAGGGACCTCGACACTTAAAAGAAACTGCGGCAAGACATCACAAAACACCGGTATCGTTGCCAACTCGAAAGCGGTCCTGAAACCAATTGGGCGTGTCAGTTCAAGTCGTTTAAGACGGTTTTTGAATCAGATAGGCGTTGGTTTTCTTCTGGAGGATACTGTGGACTTGGGGCTCACCGATAAGGTTGTGCTGGTAACTGGATCGACAGCAGGGATTGGATTCGCGATCGCCCGTGCGCTTGCTGCCGAAGGTGCGCATGTATATGTGAACGGACGCACTCAGGAGCGCGTGGATGCTGCGGTGGCGGCGATCCGGTCACAAGCTGCAACGATCAAAGCCGATGGCATTGCAGCGGACTTTTCCAGTTCAGCCGGAGCTGAGGCTGT
>PLKU01000016.1 GCA_003140705.1 Acidobacteriaceae bacterium | reverse complement strand
TCAAAGCCGCTCCAGGAGTGGTCCGTCCGATTACCTAGACGCCAATATAGACGAGACTGGTGAAAAATGCGGGGGAGATGAGCGATTGGCCGAACTTCGCGTCATAGCGTTGAGTCGGCTTGGCGGCAATTGTTTCCTCAACAGATTTACCCTGCTTCTTGAGGTCCGCTACGTTTCTGCGAATGGTGACAAGCATGTCCTGGAACTCCCCGAGACCAGCCTTATTACCAACCGGCCCATGGCCGGGAATCACGGCCATTTTTCCTGAGATGAAGTTGAGATTCTGCTCTGTAGCATGAATCATCCCGTCGATACTGCCGCCGGTGGAGTAGTCAATAAAAGGATAGATACCGTTCCACCAGGTGTCGCCAACGTGAATCACATCCGCATCTTGAAACACGACCGAGATATCGCAATCCGTGTGGGCAGGGCCGTAATACCTCAATGCGATCTCAGTGTCATTGTGGTGTATGCGGTGATCCTTCTCGAACACGGTTGCTGGTAGGGCGGATGCTGATGACGGAGGAAACGTCCACTTCCATCCCTCAACCCGCGTCGAGGCCTCCAAGTGCTTCTTGGTATTTTCGTGCGCCGTGATGTGCGCTCCCGCCGCGTGTACCCACGCGTTCCCATCTGTGTGATCGGTGTGCCAGTGGGTATTGATCAACTGGGTGATTGGGTCAGAGCTGACTCGAGCAAGAGCCTCGGAGAGGCGTGGCTTGGACACCCTGAACCCCGAATCGATTAGCAATTTGCCATCCTTGCCGGAAAGAACCGCGATGTTTCCACCGGAACCACTCAGAACGCTGATGCTGCGGCGAATCGGTTGCGTGTCAATCTTTGCCTTAGCTGCCTCATCGAGCATGGCGGGGACTATCGCCGAATTACTCTGCCCGAAAAGCAAACGGGGAACGAAGCTCGCAGCGGCGATGCCGATACCAGCCACCGTAAGAAACTGACGTCGTGAAAGTGGTGACGAACCAAGATTCTTCATGGAGCCTCCTATTGAATTGTCCAGGGGTAGCGGCTATGCGGCCCACTGGGAATTTCGAATGATTGAGCAGAAATTGGCCCGCTGAAACGTCGGATCCTTATCGGCGAATACATCAGCCTTAACGTTCCCAAAGGCAGTCAGCGGCTTGTGCTTAAGGCCATCGTAGAAAGCCTGGAGAATATCCTCCTTGAAGCGGGCCGTTCTCGGAAAACACGCGACTATAGCTTCAAGCTCGGAATCTTCGAAGGTGTCGTAATCGATGCCCAACACGTCCATATCCACACCGGCAGTCACTAGCGCGACCACCGAATGCATGTGCTTTGGGATACCAGGCGTCGTGTGCAAGGCGATGGCTGTCCACACGTCGTCGAGGTCGTTGATACCAATGCCGCGTCGCTGAAGAAAGTCGCGTGCAGCATTGGCCCCATCAACTTCGAAGCGTTCTGAATTGCTGCTGTACTCTGGCATCAGTCCCAGGTCATGAAACATCGCCCCCGCGTACAGTAGCTCCGGATCGACTTTCAATCCCCGGTGGCGCCCGGCGAAAGCACCGAAGCAATACACCCGGCTGGAGTGGTCGAAGAGGAGCTCGGTTTCCGTGTCCCGGATAAACTCTGTGATTTCCCGGGCCAGCTTGCTGCCCGGGACCTCTATCCCCTTGATGAGGCAATTCTGTGAGTTTTGTGCCATGGTTTGGGCCTCCGGTTATCCGATGGAACGACCGCTCTATTCGTCAATGCAAGCTCATTCGACTTTCAAGTACTGTGGATTTATCGCGTGCGCTGACTATCTCGGCACGACCGGCATCGCTTCGGCCAGTGCCTCATGCGTGGCCGGATTACCCTTGATTGCTTCAACAGCTGCCTTGCTGTGTCGCAAGGTCTCCATGAGCGATGCTGGACCCATGAATGGCCGCCCACCAATGTGCCATCCGTCCTTGTGCAGCTCCTCAATGAGCACCCAGACGACTTCTCGGAAAGCTTCCGAACCCTCAAACCGAACCATTACATCGCTGATCGCTTCGGCCATCGCGTGCTTTTGCTCCGTTGTAAACACGCCTTCCACCAGCTTGATATTCACAAATGGCATTGTGGTGTTCCTTTCTGATTGGGAATGCACTCACGCCGACATGCCGCGAGGTACTAGATGCAAAACTACAAGGAGTTTCGACTTTCGAACACCTCAAGACCGATAGGATTTGTCCCCTAGTTTTCTTCAGTTGACAGCTTGCATTGTGTAGTTGCCGCCCTCACGCTTTTACGAATTGCACGTCCAGGGTGATGGTCACGTCGTCGCCTACCAGCACGCCGCCGCCCTCCAAAGCAGAATTCCAGGTCAAGCCGAAATCCTTGCGGCTAATCTTGGCGGTCGCCGACACTGCCACGCGGGTATTGCCCCAGGGGTCTTTGCCAGGTAGGCTCGGCCCTTCGACGTCGAATAGAACCTTGCGTGTCACGTCGCGAATGGTCAGTTCGCCCTCTACGACTAGTACTCGGGCCCGGACAAGGCTGATGCTTGTGGACTTGAATGAAAGCGTGGGAAACGTCTCCACATCGAGGAAATCGCTGCTCATCAAGTGCGTGTCACGCTGAGGATCGCGTGTTTCGATCGATGCCGCATCGATAGTGGCCTCAACGTGCGAGTTCATCAACTCGGATTCGTCCAAGACCAATCTCCCCGTAACCTTGGCGAACTGCCCTTTCACGTTTGAGATCATCATGTGCCTGACCTTGAACTCCGCAACGGTGTGGCTCGGATCGATCTTCCAGGTCGAAGTAAGGACTTCTGTGAGTGCGCTCAATGTCTTCATCCTCGCTTTCTCTTGATCTATCGCACGCCTCGTGACGATTCGAACAGGAACCATATGCGGCGTTGCGATTGGTCTATCCAGTTCTCAAGGAGACTCACTGTTGCAACATCGCCCGCATCGTCGCATAAGGCGTGTACGGCGCGCATGCTTCGCACCAATGCCATTTCGTCTTCCCGAAGTTCACCTAACATTTCAACAGGGGTGACGTATTCGGCATCGTTGTCGGCAATCCGCTGCAGTCGACTGATCTGCCCAATCGATCGAATAGTCGCGCCTCCGATCTTCCGCACTCGCTCAGCAACATCATCTGTCATCGCAAATATCTGTTCGCCATGGTCATCGAGGAGTAGATGGTAATCGTGAAAATGCGGTCCACTCATATGCCAGTGAAAGTTTTTGGTCTTCAGATAAATCGCAAATAGATCTGCAAGAAGAGAATTCAACGCCGCAGTAATCTCCAGGACAGCCTGATGCTCGATATCTGACGGAGTCGCAAGGGGGGCTTTCTGACGAGCAATTAGTTCGGTCGTTTTGGTCATAAGAATCTCACTTCGTAAGTATGCTGGAGACTTATCTTACCCGCCCCATCAAATGGCATAGTTTCTGCCCTGCATTTCTCAATAGGGATGACGCACCGCGCCATTCATTGCGAAAGACCGCAGTGCTGCCAGCAATGCTGATTGAGCAGACTTTCTTGAGACCGTAAACGCACAAGAGGCGATCCAACTGTTACGCGATTCGCCGAAACTGTTCTTCCAAATCGCGGAGTTTGAAGCGGAGTGCTTGGTTTTTGTACAACAACTCAGCTACAAGAGTTTTGAGAACGGTCCGCTCGGCACAATTTACGCACAATGGGGTTTCTTCCGAGGGCGGAAGGAGACCGGGTGAAGAGGAGATGACCGTTTCGTCGTTCGAATTCATGACGAGTCCCTCGGTGCCTTTGGCTCAACCCCAAAATTGGGTTGTTCAGTTTCATCTATTCGTCGGGTTGAGTCGGGTCTTGCGCTTTGTATCTTGCAGCATGGAAGGCCCGATCGGCAGGCCTGCGATTCAATGTCAAACTACTACTCGCAGGCTACAGGTCAACGAGCCAAGGCGGAACCAGAGGACATGCAGTTTCGAGCCCCTCTTTATCTATAGCTTGGCAAAGGTTCGCTTATGTCGATCAGGCACGCTGCGCGGTCAGGTCTATGCAAAGTTTCTTTGTCACCGTAATCCGGAAAGCGGTCATTTGCGA
>PLKU01000235.1 GCA_003140705.1 Acidobacteriaceae bacterium | reverse complement strand
GACGCGATGAGAACCGCACTGTATTTCGATACCGTGAATTTTGCCCCGCGCATCAAAGCTCCGGTGCTTGCGGGCATGGGCTTCATTGATACCGTCTCACCACCTGCCGGTGTATGGACGATGCTTAACCAGATCTCCGGGCCTACGGAACCTTTGCCCATGATCGACTCTGAGCACGACAACTTCACACCCCTCAAGGCACACCCGTGCTCCGTGCGGGCAAAGGAAATCCTNNGTGAAGGGCGGCGAGTACCAGCCGAAAGGGATTCAGCCTTAAAGTGGAAACCGCGAATGCCTCCAACTTAATTGACAATGGGCGAGCGCGGAGGCTTTCGGTTGCGGCTGAGAAGGGGCTGGCCTTATGATGATGCCCCTGGCGTTTGTTTCCCAGCACACATCTACTTCTGGAGCTCCCATTATGCGCCGATCTCTTGTTTGCCTCTTGTTGGCCTTCCCCGCACTTCTCTTGGGGCAGACGCCCGCCGCGTCGCCTGTAGCAGAGGTGCGACCTGTAGCGGACACCTACTTCGGCACCACGGTCGTCGACCCTTACCTTTGGATGGAGACCGGCGCCGATGAGCTTCTGACCTACATGAAGGCCGAGAACGCGGTGACGATTCAAGCCTTGAAGCCGCTTGAAGCGCAGGACTCTCAGATTCTCTCGGAGCTCACAAAACTTTCTGATACGGTGGCCGAAGTCCGCGGCGCTACGCGTGTTCTTGACCAGTACTTCTATCTTGAGTTGCCACCTGGCAAGAGCGACGCCCGCTTGATGACGCGTGCAGTCGCAGGTGGGCCATCTCGCCTCCTGCTTGATCCCGCAACTCTGGCCGAGGGACAGAAGCATGCCGCCATCGACTATTATGTTCCTTCTCCTGACGGCAAGTATGTCGCCGTGGGGGTCTCCCTCGGCGGCTCGGAGAACTCCGTCCTTCATGTTCTGAACGTAGAAACCGGTGCGCTGATGAGTGAAGCGATGAGCCGTGCCCAGGAGGCCAACCCTTCCTGGCAGGACGACAGCAAAGCCTTCTACTTTACCCGCCTGCAGCCCATGGCGCCGGGCGCTCCTGCTTCTACCAAGTACGACAATGAGCGCGTGTACTTACACACGCTTGGCGCAGCCGAACAGACAGATCGGTCCGTCTTCGGCCCCGACATCACTTCAAATCCCGCGCTTCCAAAGAACGGCGATATCACCGTCTCTGTGGTTCCAGGCACTGGCATGATTCTGGCATCTCAGGTCTCCGGCGTCGTTGAAACTCGAGCCCTCTGGATTCGCCGCACAGAATCTGACGCATGGGTCCCGGTTGTCAGGCATGAAGACGGCCTGATGGACATTGCCTTCCACGGAACACGCGCCTATATCAAAACCAAAGGAGGCGCGAATGGAGCTGTCAGCAACGGCCGTGTTGTCACTTTCGACCTCGCGAAGGAAACCTTCGCAAGTGCTCGCGTCGTTTTGCCCGAGAGCAGTCTCGTCCTTTCAGCTGGAACAGGCTCTGGGGTTGCAACGTCAAGTGATGCTCTCTACGTTCATGGGTTCCGCGATGGCCTGGGCGTTGTACTGCGCATCCCCTATGACCGGGAATCAAAGCAGCGCGAATTGAGTCTGCCTATCAGCGGAACGGTCGGTGGTGTGGATGCCGATTTCCGCCGGGCCGGCATCACCCTTTCCATGGCTGGCTGGACGACCCCTCGTCTCATTTACGCTTACGCGCCCGAAGTGAACACCTTCACTGACACGGGGCTGCAGCCGCTGAATCCCATCGACATGTCGTCGATTCGAGCGGTCGAGGTGCAGGCAAAGAGCGAGGACGGGACCATGGTTCCGCTTTCCATTCTCTATCGCAAGGATCTTCCCCTTGACGGCTCTCATCCCACACTCCTCGAGGCCTATGGTGCGTATGGTTATTCCATTTCGCCTTTTTTTGATCCATCTCTTTTGCCTTGGCTCAGTCGCGGGGGCATCTACGCCTTCGCGCATGTACGCGGCGGAGGCGAGCGAGGTGAAGCCTGGCATCTTGCTGGCATGAAAACGACCAAGCAGCATACCGTTGATGACTTTGTTGCTTCTGCTCGATATCTGATCGAACAGCACTATACGTCGCCCGCTCACCTCAGCATTCAGGGCACCAGCGCTGGAGGAATCGCGGTCGGTGGGTTCCTGACCCAGCATCCTGAACTGATCGCGGCTGTGCTCTACCGCGTAGGCATCACCGATATCCTGCGCAGTGAGCAACGCGCCACGGGCGCTGAGAATGCGTTCGAGTACGGTTCGGTCAAGATTGAGCCTGAATTCCGCGCGATGTATGGTATCAGTCCCTATGCCCACGTGAAAGACGGCGCCAAATACCCGGCGGTGATGCTTGAGACCGGCGCAAATGATCCTCGAGTCACAAGCTGGATGCTCACCAAAATGACCGCCCGCCTTCAAGCCGCAAACGCCTCTTCAAACCCAATCCTGCTGCGCGTTGACTTCGACGCCGGACACGGCATAGGTTCAAACCGTCCACAGGCTCTCAAGCTGCGGGCAGACGAATACACATTCCTCGGCTGGCGGCTCGGCATGGCTGGATTTAGTCCAGACAAAGCATCGAGCGAGCCACCTTCCCGCTAGTACAGGGAAAAGTGCCGCGATCCATTCGCGACAAGGCTATGTCAGATTGCTCGAAGATCCTCGCCGTGCTTCGTTGATGCTTCTTAAAGCGGTGTACATGAGCCTATAGGCCATTGAGTGCAGATTACAGCGGAATGAAGCCACGCAACACAGACGAAGTGAGGCCACCTGATCCTTTGGTATTCAGCCAGTTGACTAAGGTGAACAAGGTGAAGTTCCGGCTCTACAACCGGAACCAGGAGTCGGCCAGTTCTCCTGGAGCGCTTGCCCAGTGGCGACCTCAGTTCATGGAATGGCCAGTTATCGACATTTGACAGCCCGATGGCCGAATTGGCGGTGACAGGCCCCGAAGCAAAACGTTGGAACATCAGAAACGAGTTCCCGCTATACAATTCCTCAATCCGAGGAAATCACATGCTCCGATGGTTCTATAAGGCATCCATCGTGTGCTTCTATGTCACGATGGGCCTCTTGATTCTCGCAAACATAGCGGTTTTCATCTTTGGGTATGAACAAATGAAGGGGCTTGAGAACCTCCCATTGTTGATTCGTCTTCCAGTCGGCGTTCTCGGAGCGTTCAGCGCAACCGGGATCATTGCGCTGTGGTTGGGAATGATTTCTGATTGTGCATTCATCAGCGGCTTGCCAGCATGGTCCAAAGCAAAGTGGCTCGTGGCGTTGGCACTCATAAACTGGCTGGGTGCTCTCCTTTACTACTACCGTGTGTTCAAAGACGGGCCCGCCAATTTTGCCCAAAATCCTTTGTAGTCGCCGATCCAGACAGAATCCCGCTTTTCAGGCCAATGTCCGGTGATCAGGCGCTACTAGTTGATCAACCATAGGTCGTTCCTTCACCGCTCAAGTGGTGCGAAGCCCAGTTATCGCCAAGTTGCACGACCTTTCAATGAAGCCGATTCCTGAGCCTCTGACAGGCACAGCTTTCCCAAGCCCTTCAATAACGGCGCTATACTAACAGTCGGCTGGTACAAAACATCGGGCGGGCCAAGCATCAATTCCGGAGTAGTATGGAGATTCTGAACACGAAAAGCTACAGCAATTGAGGATTCATATGAAGCGGACGATCTCATTACTTGCCTTTTCTCGGACAAGAATTCTTGCGGCGTTGATCGCCATGGTGGTGTCGCTTCAGGTTGAAGTCGGGCAGGCAACCGCCGAGAGTCTCGTCGATTCCAAGGGAACCTCCGCGGCATGCGTTTCGTTGATTCTCCCGCTTGGAAAGAAGTGCGTTCAGCTAGCCGAGAACGCAGGTCTCATCTCAGAGAAGAATCTTGGATACTCGGGCATCACCTTCACGACTGCCGGGCCAGACGATGGGAAGATTGCGTCCATCGCAAAGGGTTCGGCGGCTGAGGCTGCCGGGTTGCAATCGGGCGACCGGATACTGACCGTCAACGGCAAGCCGGCTGCAC
Source organism: Acidobacteriaceae bacterium (assembly GCA_003140705.1). Taxonomy (GTDB): domain Bacteria; phylum Acidobacteriota; class Terriglobia; order Terriglobales; family Acidobacteriaceae; genus Telmatobacter. The sequence continues at coordinate 3,862 of PLKU01000235.1, read as the reverse complement.
ACACGTTGCCGGATATTGCCGCAATGATGACCTTCGGCGCGAGGGGAGAAAAGGTGCAACTGCGGGTTGTACGCGAGGATGCGCCGATGAATGTCGAACTGACACGCGGCCCGCGGGAGGCCCCACCAGGTCCGGACCCGGGCACAAGTTTCATCTATGTGAAGCCGATGATCAACTGGAAGGGGGAGTTTATGCCCTGTGCAGGTGCCGGGCCTGTGGGCATGGCGGCGATTGAGTACTGCTGGAGCCACTTCAAGAACGATGGCTACATCAAGGCAACGGATCTGGGCACGACCGGCATAACGTTCGACACCGCAAAGACAGACGGAGCGTGGATTCAAGCGGTGGCTGCGGAGTCTGCGGCTGAAAAGGCAGGACTTCGCGCAGCCGACCGGCTGGTGCAGGTCGACGGCAAAGATCTGACGGAAAGCGTGGGCGAGGCGATCCAGGAATCCCTGTTCGCCAAGAGTGGCGCAAAGCTTACGCTCACGTTTGTTCGAGATTCCGCGCAAAAAACGGCGGTTATGACGCTTGGCAAGAAGAAATGAGTTTTTAGTTTAATTCAGGGCTNNAGCGTGAGCTCACTTGGGGGCCTGTTTGGGTGGACGTCCACGGCCTCAGTTTATGGAATGCCCAGTTTTCAACATTTGACCGCCCAATGTTCTATTTGACGCTTACTCGCAAGAGACTCTTGGACCGGCGGTCGGGCATCTAATTTCCTACAGCACAGTCACTAGGATAGTCGTGGTCGCAGTTTGAATCGTGCTGTTCCCGGTTTCAACGAACCCGACCGAAATGGTGTACGGATAGGCTCCCGGCGTCATCGCGTTGACGTTTCCTCCACAGCCGCTGATTCCCACCGCACCAGACAAAGCCAACACGGCTAAGGCGGCCAAAGCTAGCCACCGCCGTGCCCGGCGATGGAATCCAAAACCAAGCATCAACGCACCAGCAAGTGCCATCCCGGTTGCAGGCAGATGGCCCGACGGGCTCGGAACATTCTGCAGTTCCCCAAGACTCGGAATCGTTTCGCCAAACGGAACGAAGTAGACGATTCCGCTGAGTGTCGTCTCACCGGCCTGCACCTGCGCCTGCCCAGGGCCAACGATCCCGCACTGCTGGGGTATCTTGGCCTCGGTGCCTGGACCCGAGTATTGGCAACTGATGGTCAATGTCCCGGCGCTGGGAATCCCGGTGACCGAGAATTGGCTGGAACCGAGAGGAATCGAAGTGTCGCCGCTGGAGTTTGTGGTGGGCCCGGACGTCGGCATGGTCACGTTGGTCGCAGTGATGGCAAATGGTGTGACAGCCACCGCAGAAACGCTGCAGAGGGCGCAACTGGCAATCAGAAGCAGCCGGAAGGAGTAACTGAGACCATGTCTTTGCATTGCGGGCTCCTTCGCCGCGGTGGGTTTCACCGCGCCTGGTCCAATGAGGCCTTCTGGCCTCTGCTTTGAACCGGAATCTCCATTATCAATTAATGTGTCTATCGCAAGTCAAGCATGCGAGACTTCGAGGATGTGCGAGTGGCGAAGATATTCGAATGGGCGATCCTTGGCTTCAGCGTGGCTGGATTGGCATTTTGGATTGTCAGTAGCACTGAGACCATCCCACCCCACCATTGCCTGATTGAGAAACATCGGCAAAGTGGCAGCGTTGCGATGCCTCAGGCAATTCAGCTTCAGTTTGTGCAATACCCAGTTAGCGCCAGGTGACCGAAGACTGCTCGCTCCCCTTGACTGAGAGAATGGCTCTCTATTGATCAGAATTGGGCAGCCGGGTGCCGCGCAGACCGGTAAACTCCTTGTCATGACAGAGCCTACACACATACTGAGTGCAGAACGGGACGACGGGGACGGCCTGATCGTGACGTTCTCAGACGGGACCACAGCCGGGTATGTAGTGGAGGAGTTGCTGGAACTGAGACCCTACCGAGAATCAGTCAAAGAGTCGAAAGGGTCATCTGCGAATTCCAGCTACACAGTCTTTGGACCCTGGCAGGTCTCCCCATAGTGCAATTTCAGGAGATACATAGTGGAGGAGCGCGCACAGTCATTCTGACAGTCACGGCACCTTGGAGCTCGGACCCCGCCTCCTAGATTCGTTCAATTCGGAATACCAAATAGTAATCAGTTCTTCGTGGAGCAGGTCTCCTGCAAGTCGCCGATTAGTCACTCAAGTGGTGCTATGCCCAGTTTTCAACATTTGACCGACGAGGACCGGATTGCCACCGACACATCCGGCAGGCGCAAGACGAGCCTGAGATGCGAAGCTTTCACGCGGTGAGTCACGCAATCTGATCAATGCTTCAATTAACCTTTTGGTGTAAACGCGTCGAGTTGCATCATGAGCCCGAAAATGTCCATGATGATGCGCGTGTCTTTGATTCTGCCATCTAGAAGACGATCCAGCACCATCCCCCAAACCTTTACAGAACGTCCTGTAGCAGGAACACCCAAGAAGTCGCTTCGGTGCGTACCCGTCCACTCGAACCGAGTAAGTACCTTATCTCCTTCGGCAATCTGTTCTTCGACAGAGAAATGCAAGTAAGGAAACGCCGACCGCATGCCTCGCAGGACATCTTTCAATCCTTCCAGGCCGGGGCCTTGGCCTGGAAGCGGAACCTGTTCTACGACATCCTCCCAGACGAACTGCGCGGTGGAGTCAATTTATCCCTGGTTGATGCCTTCTTCAATGAAGCGATTGACGACCGCACTGTTGGATATCGTCGGCATGGTTCTCCTTATATGGGCGGCCTTTCTTCGGAATTGTACCGTGCGGAGTGTAGCTCAACGCCATCCGGCACATAGCCCACTGACAGCAACGCGGCAAGCGCACTGCGGTCAATATTGGCCAGCAATTCCACTACGCGTGCGTAACACTGGCCCGTGATTGGCACGCCATTGACCGCAGGCTGCCGGATTTTCCGGCGTGCAACCGCTAGTGAAGCCGACAACATGAAGTGGGTGCATCATAACCAGCGTGCAGATCAGTCGGAGAAGATCGCGGAGACAAATGAAACTCCTCAAGGGATTAGGAATCGGATTGTGCCTCACCGTGCTCTGTCTTCTCGTGGCCCCGAAAACAAAGGCCTATGGGCTTGACAGTCAGACTGTTGTCACCTTCGTCGTACCTGTCCAAGTTCCGGGCCTTAGCGGACAGACCTTGCCGGCCGGCACTTACATCTTCAAGGCTGTCGACTCGTCCCCGGATCGGGACATCATCCAGATTTCCAGCCAGGACGGCACCCATGTGTTCACCACCTTCATTGGAGTCCCGAATTCCCATTTGAAAGCTTCGGACCTGATGGTGACGATGTTTGGCAATCGTCCCGCTGCAGATCCTCAAGCCCTGGAGACCTGGTTCTGTCCGGGTCATGCATCGGGCGACCAAATTGTCTATGAAAAGCCCATAGCCATCCAACTGGCCAAGGAAGCCAACGAGCCGGTGCTCTCCACCTCTGTTGTTCTGGCGAATTCGTCCATCGAGACCCTGAAAACGGCGCCGATTGAGGGAGTCAACCCAAGCGGAGAAACAGTCGCTATAACCCAGGTTTTCGACGCTCCCACTACGGTTGCAGTAGCATCTCCGCCCGCAGTAGCACCGGAGGCAGCGCCAGCGCCAACCGTGACACCAGAGCCGACNNCGTCCGTGGCTGAAACAGCGCCTACAGTCACAGCGCAGAATACTGTTGTCGCAGTTATGCCTACTACTGCATCGGTGCCTCCGGCAACAGAGCCTACAGCCACAGCAGCGCCAACTGCGACAGTAAGGCCTACGATGCCAGCAGCGCCTGAACTGGCCACGGCCAAACTGCCTAATACAGCTAGTCTTCTTCCTCTCATTGGATTGGTAGGACTGC
>PLKU01000125.1 GCA_003140705.1 Acidobacteriaceae bacterium | reverse complement strand
GGCTCTGCCGGGGGATATTTACCTATGCGCCACCTTCAAGGACTCTGGGGACACCCGTCGCCTCACGCCCGAGCGATACGCGAAGCTGATCGGCCGTAGGCTTCCGACTCAGGGTCCTTTTCCTATGCTGGGCTCCAGAGCATCGGGCGCATCAGCTCGCCTAGCACCGCAAGGATTTGCTGTCTCAATTTTTCCGAGAATAGCTCAAGCGCGGCCCCGCAGTTGCCGCAGTACCGTTTCCCTTCGGGATTTGGCTCTTTACAAATGAAGCAGTCCACTTGCTCGTTCCCCCGGACTTGACTCTAGCACTTCCTTAATTGTGCGCTCAGCGCGTCCTGGCCGCTCCACGGCCAACCCGCGCGCTTCGACTCGTGCGTGTGTCAAAGCAACAGGGCGAACACGCACGTTGAACAAAGCATACTTGGACCATCGGGTGATGCGTGTAAGTCATGTGGAATAAAAAAGCTACCGGGGCAGCGCCAAATGTCAGGATGGTCTCGCCGAAAGACCTCCGCAACCCAAAACTTTACAGTGACAACGATTTATCCGATTTTGGAAATTTGGCGCAGGAGTAAAGCGTCGTCGATCTCACCATCGCCGATTGCCTCTGAGAGGGACCGCGCAAGCAACCTCCAGGTGGTTCCAACCCACCAGGCTATCGAGGAATTCGTAGATGTTCGCGCGGAACCCCCAACCGCGTTTTTCGCGGGTCGCACCGATGAGCGCTTCGTCCGGGGCGGCTTGCAATCACATTTCCAACCCCGTGGGGCACGCCGCCAGAGACTCCGAGCGCAATCTGCTCGACGGACGTCTGAGTTCTGAAGTGCGAACACTCAACACGGGACGGGGCGTAGGGAATTTGAAAACGATGAACGTTGGAAAGTCGAAGAGTAGGGAGAAGGGAAGGCCCATGCAATGCTGACCGCGTTTTTCAGTTTCGAAGTCTCAGAATTCCTTCCCCATCCCCGAGAATTTAGCGCAAGGTAGCCACTGAGACGTGCGGCCAGCTTAGACCATTGAAATTCAGCAGTACTCTTTGGGTGTACTGAAGTTGGTCGAATTCCTTGCCGTCACTGTCTCGAACTCTCTCAATCCAGAACGTCGCGGTAATTCGTGCAGGGTTTGCGTTGGGAGTGGGCGTACCTCCGACAAGGAACGCAATGCTGTCAGTGCCACCTCCAATATCCGGAGCTGGAGGAGTAGAATTCGGCGGCGCGAGGGTAGATTTGACTTCTGAAGTGACGAGCAAAACCGTCGTTGACAGGAACGTCTGCCCCGACAAAGCATCGGTCAGAAATAGATTTGGATTATCCAAATGCGCATCGTCCAAGCCTTTTACATCTGCCGGGGAAGTGCGTGAAGGCATCGCAGTCTGAACATTCAGCTCCTCTGGGAAATGAACAAGCGCGGTTTGGCCGTCGTCTTTGTTTGGAACGCCGCCGGTTACAGTCTGGAACGGGGTGATAGTAGTGGGATCGATTTTTGGTCCTGTGCCTGCAGCTAGTTGCAAGCCCACACCCTGGAGGTTGATGGTTGTGCCGTGAGGAATAGATCCCATCCTGACCACGGTAGTGGGCTCGGTGGGATTCGTTGTAGCCGGTGCACTTGCCCACACACCTGGTTCAAAATGCTGAGCACCTTTAACGTCGCTGATCTCCTGAAGATAACCCAATGCGCCGAGAAAAATGTCGCTCTGATCAAAGCCACGATTAGCTACTCCGGTTCCGGAAATATCGGTAAACTCCAGAGTCTCTTTTGTCAGGTTCAATTCAAGGAAGAAATCTTGAGGTCCAGATGCTCCTCCGTGATTTGGTCTCCAAAGCATGTTGAACCCAGTGCCTGTCCATTTTTTCTTGTGGTGGTGATCGACGAGTCCGCGAAGTGGCCCTAGCAGATCGGTTGGAACTACTGCATTTGCAGTGTGTTTATGTGCAAATTTGAAGTTTGTTTCGATTCCCATATTGATCCTCAGCAGTCGGGTGAGTGGTTAGCGAAGCTTTTGAGATATCGAAAGCGATATCCACGTCGCATAACCCAGCGGGAGTTATGCGAAATCGTTGCGATGGTTTAGAAATGACGGGGCGCGCGAGGCGCCTGTCCGGATACGCATTCACGAGTGAGTGATTAAAGCTATCAAAAAGGCAGCGGGATGACGGCCATGATGATTAATGGGCCCGACAAAACTGCAAGAAGAAATGTTATGAACAAGAAAGGTTGTGAAATGCGCACAGGCGGAACTATAGCGCCAATTAGTTATTTTGAGAAGAAGAAACTTACCTATCAAGAATTTATTCGGTTCTTTTCTTTCCGGAAACGAGCAGACTTGTTTAAAATCCATCCCAAGGAGCAAACAATGGAAATGCTAACCCAAAGTGCATTATCCCAACTTGAGGAAGAGATCAAAACGGATGCGGCCTCTGCCCCGCAAGACATAAAAGGACATTTTCTGCAAAGGTTGGCCAGCTGCGAAGGCGGTCATAGACGCTCTCATCAAGATCATTAAGAACCCTATAGTAAAGTTGGTATTGCAAACAGTCGAAGCAATTGGGGATGCGGCCCAGAAGGCATTTTGCTCAACTCAATAGAGCAACATTCCATGGCAATCGTCGCGCCGAAGTCAAGGAAGATTTCTCCCAATCAAGAATGGTAAAGGTTCGGAGCAAACAGCCCTTTGAGTTCCGGCGTTTGCCAGTAGGCCCACCGCGCACGCGTTGCACGCCATTTTACCCGGCTGCGAGGAGCAGAAATCCATCGGTGCCGATCTCGCGGACCTCCCGCGGCTCCAGGTACTTCTTGTTTTCCAGTCCTGGCCCATCGATACGAAGAGGCAAATGCCATGTACCGGAGGCGCGTGCATACTTGGCACGGATGAGTAGCCGCCCATTCGGTTGTGGGAGCGGAAGGCATTGCAGACGCTTACGTTGCCGCGCCTGTTCGCTTTGACAATGAAGACACCATCAAGAACGAAGGACGCAGGGTCCATCATCGTATCGTGCAAGTGCGCCACGGCTGTTGCCGCGCGCTGCACAGCGGTTTGCGTACTCGATGCTTGGGGGGATTCTTTGACCTCAAAAGCAGTTCTGCGCCATCGGCGAGACCTTCCGACGCTGTAGTTGGAATTGTGACGGTCAAAGCACTCTCGTTCAACAGGCTTCAATAAGGCTCAACGCGTTGCGGTGTAACTCGCTGCGGATCAGCTAAATGGAAGCTTTTGAATCCAGGAGGCTTAGCAAAAAGCAGAACCTGGTTCGGGACCAGAGAGTCAGAGGTTCAACTCCTCTCCTCGGCCAAGCACTGTGGATTTGACCTACTCCCGGCAAACTAGCTATTGACCGGTCAAATGTTCAGAACTGATTGCATGACAGCGT
>PLKU01000343.1 GCA_003140705.1 Acidobacteriaceae bacterium | reverse complement strand
CTTTATACAGAGATCAATAGTGCTCGGCATTCTGGCCGCCAAGGTGCTCTCGTACATCGTGTACCAGGCCGGGCCGAAAGATCCGGCTGTGTTGGGCGGTGTCGTTCTCACCATGCTGGCGATCGGCCTCGCGGCTGCGTGGATACCAGCGCAAAAAGCGCTCGCAGTGAACCCGGTGATCCTGATGCGAGAAGAGTGAAGCCAGGGGGCGAGGACTGCGGGGATTGCGCACAGGGTCAAACCATATCCGGCAAAGATCCCCGCACTCGCGCGCCTTTCGTGATCGCCCTCTCGTTCGAATCGCGCGTCCCCCGCTCATCCTTTCGATTTGCAGACCTTCCGGCGCCGACGCCCAGTTGGGGCCATTCCAGCTTCTCTCCCCATGCGCCAGCCCTGAAGCAGAAGCTTAAGCCCCATTTGCAGCGGAGAGGTATCTTCTGGACAAATTCTGTACTTTCTGTTTATACTGAACTTACAGTTTCGGAGGAAGGTTCATGACCCTATCGAAGGCGGCGAGTGAGTTCATTGTGCACTGGGGCGAGATGGGCAGCCGATGGGGCGTGAACCGCACCGTGGCACAGGTGCATGCACTCCTGTACCTGTCGGCGGGCCCACTCACGGCCGAGGAAATTGCAGAAACGCTCGCCGTAGCGCGCTCCAATGTGAGCACCAGCCTGCACGAGTTGCAGAACTGGCAACTGGTGCGCGCGACGCACCTGCTGGGTGATCGCCGCGACTTCTTCTCAACCTCGCACGATGTGTGGCAGCTCTTTTTTACAGTGCTCGAGCAGCGCGTGGAGCGTGAGATTGAGCCCACCATCGCCGCGCTTGGCCGCCTTGCCGTTGAAGCACGCGCGGAAAAGCGGACGGATGTCACCGCGCGCATCGCCAGCATGCACGCCTTTTTGCAGGAGATGCATGGCTGGTATCAGCAGATGTCAAAGCTGCCGCCAAGCACTCTGCGCAGCCTGGTGAGTTTGGGGAGCAGCATTACAAAGTGGCTGCCAATTCGGCGCAAAGCGAAAGGGGAAAAATGATCGCCACAGACGCAAACGTAATCAATGGAGCCGTGGTTAAACCACTTTCCTCTCCACAGGTCGCACCGCAGATTGGCCTGGAGCAGTATTACAGCGAGGCCGGTCCGGATTACGCAGCTTGGAGCCGGGAGTTCAACATGCACTTCGGCTTCTACCGTGCCGGTGCGAACCCGCTGGACCGCGAATCCATGCTGGAGCAGATGAACGCAGAAGTGCTCGAACACCTGCAGTTGGCAGGTATCGTGGAACCGCGACTGCTCGACCTTGGCTGCGGCCTCGGCGCCACACTGCGCAGCTTTTCTCGCAGGCTCCCACATGCGAGCCTGGTGGGATTGACGCGTGTGCCGTGGCAGGTGGAGCACGCACGTGCGCTCAACGAGGTAGCCGGCTTCGGGGAGCAAGTGCGAGTCCTCGAAGCCGACTATGAAAACACTGTTCTGCCACACAATGGTTTCGACGGTGCATACGCGCTGGAGAGCAGTTGTCACGCGCACGGACCGGACAAGGGCGCGTTGATGACGGAGGCGCACCGCCTGCTGCGACCAGGCGGCCGTCTCGTTGTTGCAGACGGGTTTCTCACCAGCGCTCGGTTTACCAGTACGCTGCAGCAGCGTGTATACAGAAAGCTCTGCGAGTGCTGGGTGATCGAAGAGTTGGCGCAGCTTCAACCGTTTCGGGAGCGGCTTGAAAAGCTTGGCTTCTCCGATATCACCGTTGAGAACTTGCAGATGCGTGTAGCGCCTTCAGTCGCGCATATTCCCTGGGTGACACTTAAGTTCCTGCTTACGGATGTCGCATTCGGCAAGCGCGAGATGACCCGGGCCCGCTGGAACAACGTCCTCGCGCCGGTCCTGTTGCCGCTGGTCAGCGCTCCGCTGGGGCCGATGACCTACTGCATGATCACAGCGACGAAGCGTTAGATGGGGCCGATCTCCCGGAGCGCAGGGCATTTGCTCAATCGAGAAAACTCCTGACTGAGAACCCCCTATTGCTTATTCCAATACCTTCAGCTCCGTCTCCTTTGTAGCCAGCGAGCTTCCGCCAACCCATATCTTGTAGGTTGTCGGTTCCACCGTGCGCTTCATCTCCACGTTATAGAAATTCAGCTCGTCGAATCCCAACGGAAACTCCAAATGTTTCATCTCTCCCGGCGCGAGTTGCACGCGCGCAAATCCTTTCAGCTCCCGCACCGGTTGTTCAACGCTCGCCGCCGTATTTCGTATATAGAGTTGCACAACCTCGGTCCCGGCTACGCTTCCGGTATTCCTGACGTCCACGCCCACCTTCGTGACCGGCCCATTGCGCGACGCCAGAATCTCACCCACCGGAACCTCCGCGCGGCTGATTGTCGGCTCAGAATAACTGAATCGCGTATAGCTCAGTCCCCACCCAAACGGGAACAGAGCCGAGTTCTCCTCGTCCAGGTACCGCGATACGAACTTCTCTTCCGCACTCGCTGGCAGATGGCTCAAATCTCCATGCGCCGGACGCCCGGTCGGCAGCTGCGCATAGTAAAGCGGCTCTTGCCCAACCGCTCGGGGAAAACTCGAAGGAAGTTTGCCCGAGGGGTTCACATCACCAAACAGCACATTCGCAACCGCGTGCCCAGCCTCCACACCCGGGCTCCACGCTTCAAGAATCGCCGGCACGTGCCCGGCAGCCCACTTCAGCTCCAGCGGACGCCCTGCCAGCACCACCAAGATCACCGGTTTGCCGGTAGCCACCACAGCCTCTAAAAGCTTTTCCTGAACTCCGGTAAATCCCAGGTGAACCCGGCTTGAAGCCTCGCCCTCCATCCAGTTGGTCGGCTCGCCCAGCGCTAGAATCGCCACGTCGGCCTGCTTCGCCGTCTCCACCGCATCCGCAATTGTCTTGGCATCGTCCGGCGCGGGCAGATGCGCATCAGGAGCAATTGGCCTATCGAAGGCCACCCGCTTCACCACGTTCGCGTCCTGGCCACTCAGCAGCTCGGAGCCCAGGGAGTAGAGCAATCGATCCCCCAGCCGTTCGGTCAGCGCTTTCCTCAGCGTGACCGCAAACTTNNCGGAAGACCTCCTCGAACTGCTTGGCCAGGGAGGCGATCTCGATCTCGTCGCTCAACCCGAGCGATTCGAGCACTCGCACCCCCACCCCCAGCTGGCCCTTGCCGCCGTCGAGCAGGAGCAACTGCGGCGCGTACGCGAAGCGCTTCCGCGCCGCCGCGCGCCGCTCCGGCGTTGCATCGTACGGCGGACCAACTTCTGTGTACGGACGATCGAAGAGGCCCAGCGCAAACTTCACCCGCAGAATCCGCCGCGTCGCCTCATTCACAACGCTCTCAGGAATCTTGCCCGAGCGCACCTGATCCGCGATCACCGTCCCGTAAAGACCGCCCTCCATATCCGCGTCCACGCCGGCTACCAGCGCCTTCCTCGCCACCGTGGGCCCGTCGCCGATTGAATGGTTCTTCAGCTCTGCAACGGCGCCCCAATCGGAAACCACAAACCCGTCAAACCCCCACTCCTTGCGCAGAACCTGTGTCAGTGTCCACGGGTTCGCGGTTGCAGGAACTCCGTTGATCGAGTTGAACGAACTCATCATCGTTGCCGCCCCGGCCTCAACCGCCGCGCGATATGGCTCCAGGTAAACCTGGCGAAGCGTGCCCTCTCCCAGGTCCACCGCGTTGTAGTCGCGCCCGGCAATGGCCCCGCCGTAAGCGGCATAGTGTTTGACGCTCACCGCAACCGAGTCCGGCTTCGATAGATCGTTCTGCTGATAGCCCTTCACATAGGCGCGGGCCAGCACCGAGCCAAGATAAGGATCCTCACCCGCGGACTCGACGATGCGCCCCCAGCGCGGATCCCGCGCAATGTCCACCATGGGTGAAAAGACCCACGCAAGCCCGTCGGCCCGTGCCTCCACCGCGCCCATATGCGCCACAAGCTCCACCACCGCTGGATCCCAGCTTGCCGCCAGTGCAAGGGGCACGGGAAACGTCGTCCTGTGGCCGTGAATCACGTCCTGCCCAAACAGGATGGGAATATGCAGCCGCGACTTCTCCACCGCAATGTGCTGGTAACGGTTGGTCGCCTCCGCACCAACCACGTTCAGCATCGATCCCAGCTCCCCTTTCACCACCAGGTCTTCATAGCTCAGGCTTGAAGCATTCGGCCCCGTTGCATTGCCCACCGAATACTGAACCAACTGCCCAATCTTTTCCTCCAGCGTCATCTTCTTCAGCAGCGCTTCCACCCGCACATTCAATTCTTTCGACGCCAGTTGTGCGTTCGGCACAGGTTTGGTCTGGGCAGAGGCTTGGAGGTTGGCAACACCGGTCAAGACGAGAACACAAAGAAGAATTCCAACTGAGAGAACGATCGCTGTTTTCATGGCCCGGTAAGAATAACCCGTTTGCGCCGAGGTTGTCTGCGCTCTGTTCCCCTCAACGATTGCCATGCCTAGTCCCTTTCCAAAGCCCTATCGCCGAAAACCCCGGAAATGCTCTACTCTTGCCAGTGAGCTCATGAAGACCTTTCTTATCAAGCTTCGGAATGCCGTCGGCCAAGCCATGGCCAACGACGTGCTCAACACGGCCAAGGCCGCTGCCTACTCCGGCATGCTCATGATGTTCCCCGCCCTCCTGGTCGTCACAACTCTGCTCGCCCAGGTTCCTGAGGGCACCACGCTGGTGGGCGAAATCCGCACTACGTTCGTGCAATTCCTCCCCGCTGACTCCATGGACATCCTCCAGGCATACGTCCTCAGCCGCCGCATCCACTCCGCCCAGGTCATTCTCTCTGCGATGGTGCTCAGCATCTTTGCCGGCCTGGGCATGATGCTTTCGTTGATGGAGGGATTCCGGCGCGCTTATCGGCTCCCGCGTGAGGACTGGACCTTCGGGGGCCGCGCCCTCCGAGCACTCTTGCTCGTGCCGATCGCCCTTGTCCCACTATCGCTGGCGACCATCGTTGTGGTCTTTGGCCATCAGATCGAGGCCTGGATGATTGCCAACGCCGATCACGAGTTGCGCGCCATTGTGCTCATCTTCTGGCGGCTGGTACGTTGGTCGGTGGCTTTTCTCACCAGCTTCACCGTCCTGGCGGCCATCTACCATTTCGGCACGCGCCGCACGGAGCACTGGTTGTGGGTCGGCCCCGGCGCCGTAATGGGAACTGTGCTCTGGTTTCCGGCAACGCTGGCTTTCGGCTGGTACGTCACGCGCTTTGCCGACTATTCCATGTTCTACGGCTCATTTGGCGCTGCCATCGCAACCCTGGTCTGGCTCTATATCGCTGCTTTCAGCGTCCTCATCGGTGCTGAGCTGAATGGCGCCCTTTTCCGCGAGCGGCAGGCAAGGCTCCCTGCCCCGGACCAATCTGAGCAACCCTCATCTCGTCAGTGACAACTCTCACCGACCATTGCATCTCTAACAATGCATACTGGATAAAACAGGGGTGCGGTCCATTTGGCACCCAAGGATAGCTCTTCGCCCATAGGGTAGTGACCTACCCTCCATGTACAATAAAGCGGATCGCCTGCCAATTTAGCCTTCTTTCCCAACTCAGCCCTTTTTGGAGTCTCCTCATGCCGTTTGCAGATATTATCCTGGCCGAATCCCCGTCACAACGCCGTGCAAAGATCGTCTCCACGCTTGGACCGGCCTCCAACACCGAGCCCGTGTTCCGCGACCTGGTTCGCGCCGGCATTGATGTGGTCCGTCTCAATTTTTCCCATGGCACACACGACGAAAAACTGGCCCTGATCCAGATGATTCGCAAAGTCAGCCGTGAGGAGCGCAAGCCACTTTGCATCCTGGGCGATCTGCAAGGTCCCAAGATTCGTACTTCCAAGCTCAAAGATCACCAGTCGGTCATGCTCAAGGCCGGCCAGCGCCTCACCATTACGCCGCGCGAAGTCCCGGGCACAGCATCCCTGGTGGGCACCACCTTCAAGACACTGGCTGAAAACGTCGAGCAGGGTTCCCGCATTTTGCTTTCCGATGGCCTCATCGAACTGCGCGTGCACGAGGTCCTCGGCGACGACGTCATCTGCGAGATCATCAACGGCGGCATGCTCGGTGAAAACAAGGGCATCAACCTGCCCGGCATTCCGGTTCGCGTCCCCTCGCTCACTGAAAAGGACTCCGCTGATCTTGAGTTTGCCCTCAAGAACGGCGTCGACGCCATCGCCGTCTCCTTCGTCCGTACCGCCGAGGATGTCCGCCTGGTCCGCAACCGCGTCTCCGCCTACGGCGGCGAAACCTGGATCATCGCCAAG
>PLKU01000505.1 GCA_003140705.1 Acidobacteriaceae bacterium | reverse complement strand
CGGCGTGGCTTTGTCCACGCTTTCAAAGTCGAAGGTCTCAATTTGTTGCTGCTTGCCGTTTTCGTAGATGCTGAAGTCACTCTGCTTGAGTCCCTGAAGCACCTCGCCGGTCTTTGCGTCCCGCGCCACAACGTTGGTCAGTACCAGTTCGCCGTTCATCTTCAGCACAAATCCGCCCTGCGGAGTGTTCGAGACCTGAGCGCTTGTTGCGCCGGAGCTTTGCGCAACTCCAGGCTGCGCCCACGGCAACCCCATTGCCAGCACCGCCACCACCGCCCCGATTCGTCGCATCCAGCCCGTCNNTCTTTGCGGAACGGATGGGAATCAAGCTCCGCTAAAACCTGAATCTTGCCGTAAACTGAAACGACCGCATCGCTCCGGCTGAAGTCACTTGCCCCCCTGTGGGCGAGGTCAGATTCGTATCCACGCCGGAGTACTGCACCGTGTTGAAGACATTGTTGATGGTGGCGCGGATCTCCATGCTACGCGTATCGCCCATCCCCACCGTCTTTGACAGAGCCATATTGTTTTGAATCGTCCCCGGCCCGAGTATCGAATTGCGCGAAGCATTTCCGAATGCGTTTCCGAACGCGTCCGGCACAGGCTGAGAAAAGGCCGCTGTATTGAACCACTTCTGCTGCGACCCGCCCCCGGCAGTAATCGACACGCCGGGCACGCGATTGGGCCGCAGCGTTCCAGCCGTTCCGTGCGCCACATCCGACACTGCGGCGGGATAGCTGGGCGTCAGCCAGGTGCCGCTGGCAAAGNNGGCAAAAGTAAAGCTCCCTGACATCGAAAATCCCTCCAGGATGTGCGAGGCCACGCCGTCGGTAAACCAGAACTTGTCTTTGCCGAAGGGCAACTCATAAAGGTAGGTTCCGCTCACCTTCTGCCGTACATCGATGCTCGAGTTCCCTTCCTCCGCGGCCAGGTTCTGCCAGTTTTGCGCGACCACCGTCGAGGTGCCGCCCAACCCGCCGGCGTCGTCGATCGAATGCGAATACTGATAGTTGGCCCCAAGCGCAATACCGCTCGAAAGGCGCTTGTTCACGCGCAGGGTTCCCGCGTTGAACCGCGAAAAAGCCTCAGCCTGCTCATAAGTGAATACTAAGTTTGTCGGATCAGTGCCTGGGCTGCTCACGCTGGCGCGCGGCGCGCTCTTGATGTCCAGATTGCTTCCCTTCGACCCGTTGTAGCCCGCATTCACGACAATCCCCCACGGAAAAGTCTTCTGCACGTCAAGATTCCATACCTGCACGTATGGCAGTTGATAGTTCGGGTCGAGAGCGAAGTTGCCATTCGTAGGCGTCGTTGGAATGTTGGGGAATCCATTGGCCAGGCTGTACTGTCCTACCGCCGTTGCTTCGTTCGTCTGCTCGTTCACAAACGCCGGCTGATTCACCATCGGCTGGCGGGCCATGGTGGAAGCAAAGCTGCCGTAGGAGCCGACGGTAAAGTTCATGCCGTAGCCTGCTCGCACAACCGTCTGCTTGGGCAGCCGCAGGGCCACACCTAGCCGCGGCTGCAGAGCCAGCGGGAATGGCTTGACCAGCGAATTCGGCAGCTTACCACTGAATGGGCCAACTCCGCCGGCTTGCGTTTCCACGGCGCCGGTGAAATTCCCTGAAGGATTCGTATCGACAAAGGCAAGGTGCCCATACTTCTCTGTGTACGGCTCAAACAACTCATATCGCAGGCCATAGGTCAGCGTCAGGTTGGCACGTGCTCGCCAATCGTCCTGCGCATAAAGATCCCACACGTTGTCGCGCAGATAACTCTTCGACAAGGCAACGTCGATATTCGTCTCCTGCGGCAATCCTAGGAGCAGATCCGCCAGAGCCGTACCCGTCGTTGCATCCTTCGCCTGGTCTTCGGTGAACTTGCCGCTAAACGTAAAGCTCCCTGTCGAGTTCGTTCCGCCAAGAAAGTCGCGGTGCACACGCCGGTAGTCGCCGCCAAAGCGAAGATTGTGTTTGCCGTGAATCCAGCTCAATGTCTCCGTGGCAGAAATCGTTTGCGAGATTGAAAAGTTGGGCTGCTGCTCGCCGAGCCCGGCAATTGAGCCGACGGTTACGCTTGGCACACCGTAATTCAACGGACTCGCATTCAGCGGGGCGCTTCCCGGCCCCAAAATACCCAGTTGTGTTGCGATATCGGTGCCATTCGTAAAGTAATTCGTCGTCTGACTGTTGCTGCGATTCCAACTCGCGTTAAGTACCTCGGTGATCTTGTGGTAACCGAGCGTATAGCCGCCCTGCACGGAGTCTGAGCTTGAGCGGCTCTTGCCGCCCAGCACCGGAAAGATATTCACGTTGTCTGAAGCTGATTCAGCCCAGTTGTAGTTCACGTTGATGCTCTGCCGCAGCCCCTGGTTTTGGTTTCTCCGCCCTCCACCGCCGCCGCCACGTCGCCCCCCGCCTCCGGGCTGTGTGGCATTCTTGCCCAGGCTGCGCATGTACCGCACACCCGCTTGGGTCGAATTCGTCTGTGCAGTCGTCAGCAGGTGATAGTTGTAGCCATTGACCCCGGTGCTGCCGGCCAGGTTCGGCTCCGGATAGTACTTCAGCAGTGCGGTGGCCTGCGACGTGATGCGCGAACCAGGGATCACATTCGTAATTCCATTCGTAATGAACTGCTGCCCGGTCGTGGGATCGTAAATCGCAGGCAGTCCGGCCGCCGAAAAATCACCGCCCCGCTCCGCATCCGTAGGCACCGTCGCATATTCGCTCAGCGGACTCGAGCTCCGCGTGCCGGAAGTTGTCAGAAAAACTGTATCCTTTCCGCTCGGCTTCGTCAGATGTGGAATATAGGGTGCGCTCATGAAGGTGATGCCGAAGCGGTTGCTCCCCGAAGGCGGCTGCTGCCCTTGTTGTCCGTCCAGAGCGGACAGTGCAAACGGCTCCGCGTTTAGCGCCGAGTTGCTTCCAATCCAAAAGATTGCACCATGTGGCTGGCCTGGATTGAAGCCTCTGAAATTGCCGCGCCCCCCGCCGCCAAAGCCGCCACCACCACCAAACAATCCGCCAACTCCCTCGGGGATGAGACCCTGTGAGCGCGCAGTTTCAATTGCGTCTCTGATCCTGTCCACATCGACGCCCGCCATCGGGCTCACCTGACCCGCGGCGCCGCTGATGGCCACCGATTCCCCACCAAAGTCGGAGTTGCCGGCGATCGACGGCAGTGCTGCCCCCGCTGCCGCAGGACCGTTCCCGCCCCCTCCAGCCTGCGTATCAGTGTCGCCTTCGCCGGTCAGCGCGCTCACCAGACTAAGGCTCTGCGCACTATTCCCCGCCAACTGTTGAATCATCGAGCTTGTCGCCTGTTGGCTCGCCGCCTCGGTCGCCTGCTGTTGCGCCGCCCGTGAGGCCAGGATCAACGCGAAGCTAACTGTCTGGTCGTGATTCGTGGCGTTGAGCACTGCCTCTTGCGATCCAACGGCAAACGCCGCAAACTGAGTTCGGATTACGTACCGGCCATTTTGAGAAATACTCATCGACCACGCGCCCGTGATGTCGGTCGTAGTCGAGAACTTCTTCCCGGTCAGAGTATTCTGTGCCGTCACGGTCACGCCGGGCAGTGGGATAGTTCCGCTCTTCACCACGCCGTGCAGCTTACCTCCCGTGGTGACTGGATTCGGTGTCGCCGGGACCGGATTTTCGGTGCTTTTAGAAGTTTGCGCGGGTTCGGCCGAGGCTGGCGCGGGACTCTGGACAGCGCCTTGCGACCATACCGCACTGCTGCCCACAACAATCCCGAGTGCCATCGCCCAAAATAATGCTCGCCGCATGCTCGCTCCCCGCCATCTCCCGCCCGTACTCAGTCAGACGTTCCTCGCAGCTCGAAGGTTTACTGGTCAGTACCCTCGCAAACCCATCGTAAACTCAGGCATGGCCACAAACGAGGCCGATTCTCGGCCATTTTTCATTGAAGAGATTGGAACATCTGCCTCTGAAAGCACCATCAAGCAGGCACAGGAACTGCTGCTCGAGTACGGCCGCTTTGTCGTTGCCCAACCTAGCGCAGCCCGCTTCTGTTTTGCTGCTCTTGAGAAAGAAGCCGCACGGGTTCCACTCTCTTATCTCGAACAAGGAGGCGGCTGCATCATGGCTCGTGCAAACGGCGAGCCCGCCGGCTTCATCGCATGGCGCGAGTTCTCCTTCGGAACAACTTCCGATGCCGTCGCTTCGAACGCCTGGGAACTCAAACGCCTCTGGGTTCGACCCGCAACGCGCGGTCTTGGATTGGGCCGCGCCTTGACTCAGTCTGTCCTCAAACGCGCAGTTGCAGCCGGCCGCCGGGCTGTCTTTCTTGATACTGCCCCAGCCTCCATGGCAGCAGCCCATCGAATTTATCTCGACCTCGGCTTTCTGCCATGCGAGCCTTACAACGACAATCCTGTTGAAGGTCTCGCCTACCTCAAGAAAACCCTGTGAAGCGCACTCTCAATCCGCAATCAGGCGCTCGCGTCGGTTGCGCCGCACTCACGCATCTCCGCCGGGTTCACCTGGCTTACTCCAGGAATTCGACCCGGAAAATACCCGCGAATTGCTATTGCTTTCTTGACAGACCCATGTTAACTATTAAGTCAATATTGATTTGATTGCTACCACAGAAGTAACCCTTGGTCGGCATCAGACAGGACGTCCTCAACCATGAAGATCGGCACCACGATTCGCGCCCACCGCCTGCAAAAGGGATTGTCTCAAGGAGATATCGAGAAGAAAACCGGCCTCCTGCGCTGTTACCTGTCGCGTGTTGAGAATGGCCATACCGTTCCCTCACTGGACACCTTGTCCAAAATTGCCCTGGCGCTCGACCTGCCCATCGCCCAGTTCTTTGCCGACGACTCAATGGGCCACCAATTCAACGCTCAAAAGCTCACTGACGAAGAATTGCGCTTCCTCACCCAGATCCGCCGCTACTCATCAAGCCTGAATGAAAGCGACCGCAAGCTGTTGTTGACCATGGTCAAGAAGTTCGCAGCCACAGCAACGCGCTGAGGGTTCCGATCCTCGGCCCCGTTCTTAGCAGCGCCTCGCTGCGGATGCGCACGCTAATCCATGGTCTCCTTCACCAGAGTCCTGATCTTTGCGTTCACCTCGTCTGGCTTCACAAAGAAGGGCGTCCTCAAGCATTCGAAGGTCAGTTCCTCCGTGTTGGGCGAGTAGTTCCAGGCCATTTCAACGCCGAACTTTGAAGCTGTTCCATTATTGCCGGTCAGGTCCAAGCCATTGGCCTGTGCCTTTAGAAGCAAACTTGCATACTGCGTGGGTGTAATGCCCGAAAAAACTTGTGGCGCGCTTTGGGCCATGTTCATCTCCTGTCTCCGTGTGGGAGTTGCAAAGCCGCGTCAGCATCATCACCAGTTATGCTGGCGCTCTGACCGATTTGGGCGTGATAGCAATCGAATACTATCAGCAAGTGGGGTAATTCTCCGCAAGCGCCAGGTCTGCCACCACCTCTTCCCCGTGGTCGCGCCTGTTCTGAAGCCGAATCTCAAACGATGAGGTAGTCTATGAATGCTTCGTTGAGGCGCATCCGCAATTTTTCTTTGGCTTTGGCATTGGCGTGCGTTTTCTATGGCGCACTTTCCGCATATCTGTCTGGCGCTCCGTCCGGCAGAGGCCACAGCTCGTCCAGCGTTGAGGCCGCACAAGACCACCCCCTGGCAACCCCCGAAAACGTGATCCCCAGAGATCCATTTCTCATCAACAATGGTTTGATCCCTCCTCCTGCGCTCTATCAGGGCCCGATGTTCGCGCTCAGCAAGGATTGGCCTTCCCGGCCACTACCTCCCATCCAGAGTCCTCCTTGGCAGCAGGCAATTGGTGGGGACGCCATCACCACCCAGAATGCGCCGGCCTACATCGCAGCACTCAAACAATACGTGGCTTCCAATGCGCGCCAGTTGCTGCTCAACTATGAGAACTGGGACGCCACAAAGGCGCATTGGTACAACGAGCCCTGGCTTGGATACACTCGCGAGAGCATCCACGGAACCTACGCGGCCGGCCAGTTTGGTCCGTCAGTCTTTGCCGGCACTGGACTCAAGACTACATTCGATACATATGTGCTCACCTACTACGATGAGCGTGCCGCCTACACACTCTACAAAGTCTGGGGATCGGGCGCGGTGAATCCCGATGTCAAGACCGCCAACTTTCAATTCGACGAAGGTTCGGTCATCGTCAAAACCGCTGTTTTCGTTTCCGACGATCCAAAGACGCAGAAGAATTGGTGGCCAGCCACCGATGGCGCTGCAGTATGGCCCATCTATGCGGCGATCCCCGAGCAGCAGTCCGGCGCTCCTACCGTATTGAACGCCTATGTCATCCAGTTCGACATCATCGTCAAGGATTCCGCTGCATCGCCCAAAACCGGCTGGGTCTTCACCACGCTCGTCTATGACCGCAAAGCCTCAGGCGATGCCTGGGACAAGATGGTTCCGCTGGGGGCCATGTGGGGTAACGATCCAGATGTCGACTCGTCCTCGCGCTCCAGGCCGCCACTTCACGAAACCTGGATCAACCCGGCAGCCCCTAAGTACTCTACCCAGACGCTGGGCTGGGGTGGACGACTCGCTGGCCCCAACGATGGTGCGCGTAACGACATTCAGGTGGGCAAAAAGCAGATGGACGACTACCCCAACTCCTCATGCCTGAGTTGCCACGGACCCGCCGAATGGCAGCCCGCCCAGCATCGGCAGGTTTCTTTCCTCTTGCCGTCGATTCCGAGCCAGCAACCCGGTCAGATTCCCTTCAAACCGTGCCCGGACGCCAAGACGGGCGAATGGTACATCTGCTCCCCGCCGCCGGGATCCCCCGACTGGGCACGTTGGTTTCAGAATCGCCCCGGAACCGAGCCGCAGGCCTCCAGCACCGATTCCGTTGCGACCGACNNTGGATCGGTGGCGGCCGACTACGACATGGTGTTCGCCTTCAAGACGCTTCCCATGTGGTGGAAAGCAACCGGGCCCGCGGAAACACCCATGCCCTTTGCCGTCCGGTCTCTCCGCCACGGCACTCCCACGCCGGCGCACTTCAACGAGTACAGCGGCGCGCCGTTAATCCCCAGCGGCGCCGCAGCCAACCGAAAGGCAATGCATTGGTAGTTTCTCTAGGACTTCAAGACAGTTTTGCTTGCGTTGGATTTCAAATTGAGCCGATCCGGGAACGCTGTGACTTGAACGCGGCCTGAGCCCCCGCCGTGTTCCTCGGAAAATTCTGGCCGTTCCGGCTCAATCGGCCGCCCTGGCTTTCTCTGTGCGTCTCCTCTTGATCGCCTTGTCGGCAACCGTAGCGGGAATCGCATCCAAGCCTACCTTGCCTTCCGCCAGTTGCATCAGAAATTCCTGGCTGGCAAAAAGCGGCGCATCCTTGAATACTTTGCTTGCGCGCAGGTAGCTTCCGTCGGGCTGTTGCAGCCGGGCTTTCTGCGTANNTGCGCGGCATCCAGTCGGCCGATCCAAGGTAGATCTCGCTGGCCCCACCGTTCGCAAAGTGATAAATGCGCGAGTGTTCCAGGAACCGTCCGACAATCGAACGCACACGAATCGTCTCTGACAAGCCTTTGACGCCCGGTCGCAGGATGCATAGACCGCGGATGATCAGGTCGATTTCAACACCGGCCTGCGAAGCCTGGTACAGCGCCTCGATCACGCTGGGCTCAAGCAGCGC
>PLKU01000145.1 GCA_003140705.1 Acidobacteriaceae bacterium | reverse complement strand
TCTCGGTGGTGCGCGCGCCGATGGCTCCCCAACTGACGAGGCCGGCGATGTACTGCGGCGAGATCATGTCGAGGAACTCGGTTCCAGTGGGCACGCCCATTTCGGCGAGGTCAAGGAGCAGGCGGCGGGCTTGGCGGAGGCCGTCGTTGATCTTGAAGGATTGGTCGAGGAAGGGATCGTTGATCAGGCCCTTCCATCCAATAGTAGTCCGGGGCTTCTCAAAGTAGACGCGCATGACAATGCGGAGGTCGTCGGAGAATTCGGCGATGGCGGTCTTGAGCAGAGCGGCATACTCGCGGGCGGCCTTGGTGTCGTGAATGGAGCACGGGCCGACGAGAACCAGGAGGCGCGGATCGCGACGATTGAGGATTTGGGTGATCTCAGCGCGGGCGTTAAAAATGGTGGCCGTGGCGGCTTCAGAGACTGGGTATTCTTCCTCAAGAAAGACAGGAGGAAGAACGACTTTGGTCCATAGGATACGAACGTCTTCAATTGTTTGAAGCATGACAGTTTTCCTTGCGGTGGGCGGCTCCATGTGAGGAATCGCCGCGGTTTGTAAATCGACAAACATTACCTGGAGACTTCTAAGACTGCCGCATTGGGTCGGTGGTCGGCAAGTTTCAACGAGGCGTGTAGAGTCGCTCACCAGCTTCAATGGCCACGGGCATCTGGTTCTGATCCGGCGGCAAGGGGCAACTGGCGTAGGTTGTGTAGGCGCAAGGTGGGTTTTCGAGCTTATTGAAGTCGAGTGTCAACATGCCGGGTTGGTCCAACCCGTGATCCGGGAGGCCGGTATGCAGATACCGTGCGGTCTTATAGGTGGTGATCTGGCTGGTCACGTCGGTGAGGATGAAGAACAGCGTGCCGTTCGCACCAGGCTCCGTTACCGGCTCGAGATTCATGGGTTGGTCGTCAAGGACGAACTCGACGAAGCCCGGGGATGGAAAGTCAAGGGTGTTGCCGAGGACGGTGGGAATCTTGACCATGCGCGGCGGGCTGTAGGGAGTCCAGGTTGCGATGACGCGAAATTTGGGGTCGGGTGCGTACCAATTGAGACCGTGGAAGCCGGTGCGCAGGGGCGAGTCCGCGTCTTTGACACTGACCAAATAGCGGCCGCCTCGTGCAAGAACCACCACGGTCAGGCCGTGCCAGGTGATCACTGGGGGTGAATCGCTGTCTACTGCGAGATGGCCCTCGACTGCGGGTTTGTCGTCGANNAGTTGGACGGTCATCGCGTTCGGGGCAGTGCCGCTGATTGTGATGGCGCCAATGTGATCGGGAACCTTGTCGTGGACTTGAATCTGATTGTCCGCGGCCGCTCCGAAGGAGTTTGTGCCGGGTTTGAGCCATTCCATGTCGATGAGGGACAGCCAGCCATCCGGGGCGTCGACCAGCCGCTCCCGCGCTGCACGCCAATCGGCCAGGCCTTGGAGCCACTTTGAGTCGACTGGCGTGGCAGCTGGAATGGTTGTCGGAGTGTCGGTCGTTGGGGTCGAGGGTGGAGTGTCCTGCGCAAGTGCGGGACATGCCTGCAGGAAGGCGCAGCATGCAAGCAGAATCGCGAGACAACAAACTGACGGGCCAAGATGCCGCCCTCTCCCTGGCAAACGACGTGTCATGATTCGACGCTCCTCTTAGTCAGGTTCAGTCTCGCTCTGAGATAGTCATAGGCGCTTGCGACCTGTCAACGGCGACCGGGTGACCAGGCTCACCGGGCCATGGTATCAATTTGCTTTAAAGGCTGTTCATATTATGACTTGTCAGGAGTTGATCGGGGATGGGGTAGACTTCAAATCGAGTATTTCCCCTGGGTTTGAATGAGGTAATTCTCATGAGCAAGGTCGGCTCAATCTGTCTCATTCTCATTTTGTGTTTGCCAGCTTTGCCTCGAGCGCAGCAGGCAGGCGCAGCGGCGGGAGNNCCGGTCCCTGCAGAGGGCCGCATCAAGATGGATGTCGTGGTGCCGGATCATGCGGGCAAGCCGGTATCCGGGCTGGAGCTCAGTGACTTTACGCTGCTGGATAACGGGCAACCAACCAAGATCATTTCTTTTCGCGCAACGAACGGAACTGTCCGCCAGGGGGCTCCACCGGCAGAGGTCATTCTGCTCATCGATTCAGTCAACATGAAGGTCACGTACGTAGACCGCGCGCGGGAAGAGATCGAGAAGTTCTTGCGCGAGGAAGGCGGACATCTCGCCCAACCCGTGTCGGTCTTCCTGTTCACCAATGAAGGTGTAAAGGTCCTGCTTCAGCCGTCCACTGACGGCAACGCGCTGGCGGCACAACTGGAGCATGCCAGCGGCAACCTGCGCACGATTGGCGAATCGGGAGCGGCATGGGGCGCAGTCGAGCGCTTTCAGACCTCGGTTCAGGCGCTCACCATTGTGGCGAAGAGTGAAACCAGGCGGCCTTACAGGAAATTGCTCATCTGGGTCGGACCTGGCTGGCCAAGCCTGGAGTCTGTAAGCATTCAAGCCACATCCAAGGGCCAACAACAGTTTTTCGATTGGATTGTCGAGCTTTCTAATAAACTGCGCGACGCTCGCACCTCCGTCTACAGCATTTCGTTGGGAGAGCCCGACGCGAGTTCGTATCGTTACAGGGACTTCCTTAAAGGGGTGAAAACTGCCGATAGAACGAGTCCTGGCAATCTCGGCTTGCGCGTGGTTGCAACTCAGAGTGGTGGTCGCGTGTTCGGCCCGGATAATGACCTTGCGGGACAGATTGAAAGCTGTGTGCGGGACGCGAGTGCATTCTATACGCTGACATTCGATCCTCCGCGGGCAGAGAAGCCGAATGAGTACCACGAACTGAAGGTCGAAGTCGGCAAACCCGAGCTCATAGGGTGGACCATCACGGGCTATTACAACCAACCGTAGGCCGAGAACGGCTGTCGATCCGGATCTGGCGTGAGCCTGCACAATCAATCGGCCCTAACTGGGATTAGAATCTGAGGGTCACAGGAACAGCAACGATTGCGCTCCTTCACTTCACGGACGCGGATCAAGAAGAAGGGCAATGCGCCAGCCAGGGTTAAGGATCTTCTCGCCAGTACTGATGATTTGTTTTACGGGTTTGGTGTGCGCGCAGTCCGGCGCTCCCAAGGGACAGGCGACGCCAGGAGGAGAAGCGCTTCAGGGAGACATGCTCAAGCAACTGCTTCCAGGACTTGGTCAGCAACGAACGAGCACTTTCGATGCTACCGAGGGGATGCTGAAACTTGACGTTGTGGTGACTGATTCGTCGGGAAAGCCAGTGACAGGGCTCAGGCCCGAAGACTTCACGTTGCTGGACAACGGACTGCCGGAGAAGGTCGTCAAGTTTCATGCGTTCGATGGAGCAACGGCCAAGCCGGACCCGCCTGTTGAATTGATTCTGGTGATCGATGGAGTGAACCTGCCGGGTCAGCAGGTGTCTCGGGTTGAAGAGGAGATCGGGAGGTTTCTGCGACTTAATGGCGGTCATCTGTCCCAACCAGTTTTGATTTATCGTCTTTCTGCGGGGATCTTATCGGTTACGCAAGGACCTTCGACCGATGGCAATGCATTGGCTGAGGAGATGGTTCACAAGATCCAGTTGCGCGAAGTCTGGGCTCACTCCCCAGATCAGTATGTTGACGCCACACAGTTGTCCCGAGCGGTGTCTTCTTTTTATCGAAACGAAACGTCGCTGGCAGCTCTGGGTGCGATGACTCTGGAAGAACGGCGAAGGCCGGGCAGAAAGCTGATGGTCTGGTTGAGCGGTGGCTGGCCGGTGTTGCAAGGGAGTGACATCGATTCGTTCGATTGGGTCACGGAGTTTTCAACCCGACTGCGTGAGGCTCGGATCTCCCTATCCAGTGTCACCTGCTGGCCGTACCCAGTTCGCGGATTTCCCTACCAATTTTTCATGCAAGGAACCAGGCCGGCGCGGCGAGTGAATACCGATTATCTGATCCAGAGTATGGCTTTAGAGGTACTTGCGACACAAAGTGGTGGTCGCGTTGTGGAACCGGAGGCCGATATGGCGGCCCAGATCAAAGGCCTCGTGGAGCAGGCGAACGCCTTTTACACGCTCTCGTTCGACCCGCCGCGCACGGATCAGGTTGATGAGTATCACGATTTGAAGGTGCAGGTGAGCAAGCCGGGGCTGGAAGCCCGAACGAACAACGGGTACTACGATCAACCGTCGTATTACGATCAACAGACGCGTACAACCGAGCGAGTAACGGTGGATCAGTTGGAGCAACGACTGGCGGCAGTGCGTGAACGGTCGGACTCGGCGATGGCTGACGAACTTTCCGGCCTGGAGTTGACTGAGCGGATCAGCAGCACGCAACTCGCTGATTTGAAGGCTCGACTGCGGGGCACCAAGGCCAGCGCCGCGCTTGTAGCATTGGCCGATGCTTCGACCTTCCTGAATCCTCCCGAGGCGAAGGTCATCGACACTGCGATGCCGACCATGGCCGCGCAACGGGAGATGCTCGCAAAGACAATTGACTACTTGAGCAACACGATTCCCAAGCTGCCAAACTTTTTTGCGACGCGAAGCACTGTCCGCTACCGGGAGACTTCGCAGAAAGATAGCGTGNNTTGGAAGACCACGACAGGCGATCAAATGGTGCATGACAAAGCAATCTCGACCGCAACGGTGCTCTATCGCGATGGGTTCGACGTGGTGGATGCCGAGGCGGTAAAGGGGAAGAAGGCAAAGAAGGAACGCAGCATGGAAACCAGGGGCACGTTCGGGCCGATTCTCAGCACCGTGATTCTGGATGTGTCCCACGGCGGTGATTTGAGATGGAGCCGGTGGGAGCAAGGCGCAGGCGGGGTGCGAGCGGTGTTTCGATACGTTGTTCCGAAGGAGAAATCACACTACGAGCTCACCTACTGTTGCCTGACGGAAGGCGATGGAACGACCATTTTCAAGCTAAAGCCCGGGTACCATGGGGAACTGATGATCGACACAGACAGCGGAGCCATCCTGAGGCTGACTGTCGAGGCGGACCTAGAGCCCATGATGCCGCTTATGCTGTCGAACATCATGGTGCAGTATGGACCGGAGACGATCGGCGGGAATACCTACATCTGTCCAGCACGCAGCGTTTCTCTTTGGCGGGGACGGAGAAGTGTGCAGGTGCATGAATGGGGCGAGAGCTTCAGGGTGTACGGGCCGTTTGAGACGATGCTGGACGATGTCTCGTTTGGGGACTATCACATGTTCCGCGGGGAAGCGCGGGTGCTGACTGGATTTGACGAGAGCACTGATGGGAAGCCATCCGATTCCGGCAAAGGCGGAGGAGCGACCCCAGCGCCCAAAAACTGAACTCTGAAAGTAACGGGGAGCCCGGCGGGTCTCCTTGACAGTCATTCAAGTGAACCCTAGAATTAAGAAGGNNGAGAGCGGCTGGTGCTTACGGCGATCATCGAGCAGTACATCGCAACTGGGGAGCCTGTGGCTTCGCAGGCGGTGGCCCTCAGCTTTGCCGACCGCGAGGGATTGAGTTCGGCCACTATCCGGAACGTGATGGCTACGCTGGGTGAGGCAGGACTGCTGGAGCAGCCGCATACGTCGGCAGGACGAGTTCCGACTGCGGCGGCGTTTCGATACTACGTGGAACAGATTACCCGGCCTGATTCCCAATTGGGTCGTGTGAGTGGCGGCGCCCAGGCGGGCGGCTCGCTGCCTCAAAGTGGCATTGGTGCTCAGCCGTTAAGTGAGGCGCGGCGAGGGCAGATTGAGGAAGGATTTACAGGCGTTACCAGCTCGCATGATTACTTGGAGCGCACCTCGCATGTGCTGGCGCTGATCTCGAGCGGCCTGGGCGTGGCGCTGGCCAGCTCCACAGCGGGGCAGGTGTTGGAACACATTCATTTCTCGCGTCTGTCGACGGGGCGTGTGCTTGCGGTGGTTGTTACACAGGCAGGCGCGGTGCTGGACCGCGTGCTGACCCTGGACCGGGAGCTTTCGCACACGGAGCTGGAGACTGCTGCTCGCTACATGAACGAGAACTTCCGTGGATGGCCGATCGATCGGGCACGGTCAGAGATCGGGCGACGGGTGGATGTGGAGCGGCAGGCGTACAACCAGATGCTGTCGTCTGTGGAAGAACTCTGCCGCAAGGGGGCACTGGCTGGAGGCGAGGCAGGACCGGCCATTTTTGTGGACGGAATGGCGAATTTGATTACCGCCGAACTGGACAGGGAACGGCTGCGGCAGATGCTGTTGGCTTTGGAAGCCAAGCAGCGGCTGGTGGAGTTGTTGACCGCGTATGTGGATGGCCGTCAGCAGGAGGTGCGCGTGGTGGTGGGTCTCGACGAGGCTTCGCCGGCGATGCAGGACCTGGTGCTGATTGGGGCTTCTGCACGGCTGGGTGGTGCCAATCTGGGAACTGTCGCCGTAATTGCACCGACGCGCATTCAATATCAGGAGATGATTCAGGCAGTGCGATACATTGCGAAGCTCTCCGAGCGCATTCTAGAAGTACCGGCAGAGCAGGAATTCCATTAGGCTGGTTCCCACGACCGGACCGGGCTTAGCCGACGATCTCAAACAGCCTTCGCGACCCGCAGACAGAGCGGCGACCGGCGCACAAATTATCATGGAATCAGGCAGGATTGATGTTTCGGAGAACACGCAGAGTTATGCCAGAACATGAAACAGAGTTGACGTTGGTGGAACCGGCGGAGAGCCGGGACGCCGAGGTTGCCGAAGTAGCAGGGAACGACACCGTCGCTGACGCAGGGGGGACTGCCGCGCCGACCGCTGGCGATGCGACAGTGAGCCGCGCGGAATACGACCAGCTGAAGACGGAGCGGGACCAGTTGCTGGACCGACTGGCGCGTTTGCAGGCTGAGTTTGAAAATGCCCGCAAGCGAGCAGAGCGCGAGCGGACGGAGTTTCGCGACTATGCGACGGGCAGCGTTGTGGAGCAGTTTCTGCCGGTGGTGGACAACTTTGAGTTGGCGCTGAAATCCGACGGTTCGGCGGCCCAGTTGCGGCACGGGGTGGAGCTAATTGTGAAGCAGATGGAGGAGATTCTGCGGCAGATGCAGGTGACTCCGGTTGCCACGGTTGGCGAGGCCTTCGATCCGCGATTGCATGAGGCACTTGGCAGCGTGGATCGCGACGATCTGCCTGACCAGCACGTTGCCGAGGAGATTCGCCGCGGTTACCGGCTGCGGGAGCGGCTTTTGCGGCCGGCGCTGGTGCGCGTAGCCCACAACACGAAACAGGTCAGCGAGTGAGATCCAAGACGAATGGGTGCTAATACACGAGTGAGTAAAGCAGACTATTACGAAGTTCTCGGTGTTTCTCGCGAAGCCAGCGACCAGGAATTGAAGAGCGCTTATCGCAAGCAGGCGCTCAAATACCATCCTGACCGCAACCCTGGCGATCACGCAGCCGAGGAGAAGTTCAAGACGGCGAGCGAAGCATATCAGGTGCTGAGCGACGCCGACAAACGGGCAGTCTACGACCGTTATGGGCATGCAGGGCTGGGCGGACAGGGTTCCGGGTTTGGATCTGGGCCGTTTACGGGCTCCGTGGACATTGGCGACATCTTCGGCGATCTGTTCGGGGAGATGTTCAGCGTAGGTGGCACGCAGCGTGGATCGCGGCAAAGGCGTGGCGACGACCTGCGCTTTGACCTCACCATTGATTTTGAGGACGCATTTTTCGGGATCGAGACCGAGGTAAAGATTCGGCGGCTAGAGACATGCGCAACGTGCAATGGCCGAGGCAGCGCGTCGGGCCGCGGTCCAAACGCCTGCGGCCAATGCCAGGGGCGCGGACAGATTCGCTACCAGCAGGGATTCTTCTCAGTGGCTCGCACCTGCGGAGCTTGCGGCGGTTCAGGTCAGGTGATTGGCGATCCCTGCCATGCCTGCCGTGGCGAGACACGCATCACAAACGAGCTTAAACTCACGGTCAAAGTGCCGCCAGGGGTGGAGGAAGGAACACGCATTCGCTACGCGGGCGAAGGCGACGCCGGGCGCTCGGGCGCTCCC
The DNA here is from genome assembly GCA_003140705.1 of Acidobacteriaceae bacterium. Lineage (GTDB taxonomy): Bacteria > Acidobacteriota > Terriglobia > Terriglobales > Acidobacteriaceae > Telmatobacter. Next base: position 4,928 of record PLKU01000145.1, on the reverse strand, counting down.
AGGGGCGATCTGTACGTGGTGCTTGGGATTCGTCCGCACGACTTTTTCGAGCGGAACGGCTACGACCTGCACTGCGTGATTCCCATCAGCTTTCCGCAGGCAGCATTGGGAGCCGAGTTCGAAATACCGGGCATCGACGGGCCCGTGAACCTGAAGATTCCCGAAGGCACGCAAAGCGGCAGGGAGTTGCGCGTTCGCGGGCGCGGCATCCCTTATCTGAATGAAAAGGGCCACGGTGACCTGATCGTGAAGGTGCTGGTGCAGATTCCCAGAAAGCTCAGCCGCCCGCAGCGAGAGCTGGTGAACAAGCTGGCCGAGTCGCTTACGGTGGACAACAAACCGGCATCACCAGGATTGCTGGACAAGATGAAAGATTTGTTCAACTAGGAGCGTGCTTCAAGCATCCTTTATGTCAAGGGACGGCGAGTGAGTGCCGTTTCAAGCTGGGTTCCCCTGGTCGTTCTTTCTCAGAATTCGCGGTAACATGGAAGCAGATGTATGGCGATTCACGACCCCATTTCGGCCCTTCTCTAGCGGCGCCCGCCGCATACACGTGTTCTCTGCCCATTTCCCGAATACCCGAGAGAAAGTACGAAGGCGCCCGTTGCCGGGCCGATGAGGTTTCCCATGATCGATCGTTTGGAACAGATGGAGCAGCGCTACGAGGAGCTCTCTGCGCAACTCGGGATGCCCGAGATCATTACCGACCACGAAAAGTATCAGAGGGCGGGCAGAGCTCTGCGTGAGCTTGAAGGTCCGGTGATGAAGTTTCGCGAGCTCAAGGAAGTTCGCCAGGGGCTGGCCGAAGCGCGCGCCATGCTAACGGAAACAGATCCGGAGATGCGCGCGATGGCGGAGGAAGAGATTGCGGCCCTCGCTCCGCGTGAACCGATTCTTGAAGAAGAGATCAAGGTCCTGTTGTTGCCCAAGGATCCGAACGACGAAAAGAACGTCATTCTCGAAATCCGCGCAGGCACCGGCGGCGATGAGGCCTCACTGTTTGCTGCCGAAGTGTTTCGCATGTACCAGCGCTTCGCTGAGCAGCACAAATGGAAGATTGAGGTTCTCTCTACGTCCGAGTCAGGCGTAGGCGGGTACAAGGAAGTAATCGCGATTATTGAAGGCGAGCGAGTCTACTCGCAGATGAAGTGGGAGAGCGGCGTGCATCGAGTGCAGCGCGTTCCTGCTACCGAGACCCAGGGCAGGGTCCATACATCAGCGATTACGGTGGCCGTACTGCCCGAGGCGGAGGACGTGGATATCAAGATCGAAGCCAAGGACATTCGCATCGACACCTTCTGCAGTTCGGGTCCCGGCGGCCAGTCGGTGAACACGACGTATTCGGCGGTTCGCATTACTCACATTCCCACCAACACAGTGGTGAGTTGCCAGGATGAGAAATCGCAGATCAAGAATCGCGACAAGGGGATGCGCGTGCTGCGCTCTCGCCTGTACGAAATGGAGATGGAGCGCCAGAATGCGGAGTTGGCGAAGGCTCGCAAGCAGCAGGTGGGTACGGGCGACCGCAGCGAAAAGATCCGCACGTACAACTTTCCGCAGAATCGGCTTACCGACCATCGCATCGGACTCACGCTGCACCAGCTTGACCTGGTGATGGAAGGGCGGCTTCAGCCCATTGTGGATGCACTCATCACCCACTACCAGGCCGAGCAGTTGAAGGCTGACAACACCCAGGCCGCGTAAGCTTTGGCCATCCTGCGCAACCTCGTGGTTGATGGTGCAACTCGCCTGTCGCTCGGTCCGCATCCTGACCGAGCCAGTCAGGATGCGGAGGCGCTGCTAATTCATACTCTGGGCAAAGACAAGGCCTGGCTGATGGCCCATGCAGGGGAAGAGACTCCCGCTGCATGGGCCGTTCGATATACGGAAATGCTCAAACGCCGTTGCCTTGGCGAACCGATGCAATACATCGTTTGCGAAGCCGAGTTCTACGGACTTCCTTTTCGGGTCACGCCCGATGTTCTGATTCCTCGCCCGGAGACCGAGCACCTTGTCGAAAAGGTTGTTGAGCTGGCGGGCCGATTTGCAGCGCCCCGCATTGTCGACGTGGGCACTGGCACTGGGGCAATTGCCGTGGCCCTGGCTAGCCACTTGAGGGGCGCTGTTATTACCGCAATCGACATTTCGTCACCCGCGGTCGAACTTGCCCGTCAGAATGCGGAAATGAACGGAGTTTTGCAGCAGATTGATTTTCTTGAGGGCGACCTGCTGGTGCCTGTGGCGGGGCAGCAATTCGAGGTTGTTTCCTCGAATCCGCCCTATGTTCCGGAGATCGATCGCGCGTCCCTCTCCGTTGAAGTTCGTGACCACGAGCCGGCGCTGGCGCTGTTTGCCGGCAACGACGGCCTCGACATTTATCGGAGGCTGATTCCCGCGGCGTTTGGAGTGTTGGTGTGCGGCGGGTTTGTGGCACTGGAAATCGGTTACGGGCAGTCGGAGGCAGTGAGTGAATTGCTTTCAGCCTCCGGGTTCCAGCAACTTGATTTCATCTCCGATCTACAAAATATTCCGCGCGTTGCCATTGCGTGTCGCCCGTCCTGACTTCTAACCTGCTCGCGTTCTTGTTGTAGACTTTTCTCCGGAGAGGAATTCCTTCATGCCCTCATGCAGAGGTTATGCCGCACACAATGCGCACTCGCGGCTTGCTCCATTTGACTTTGAACGCCGCGAGCCCGGGCCCAGCGAAATGACCGTAGAAATTCTTTATTGCGGCGTCTGCCACACGGACGTTCATCAGGCGCGCAACGAATGGCACGGCACGACTTATCCTTGCGTGCCCGGCCACGAAATCGTCGGNNGGTGGCTCGCGTTATCCAATCGTTCCCGGTCATGAGATTGTGGGCCGCGTGGTTGCAGCGGGCAGCGCCGTGACACGATTCAAGGTGGGCGGCATTGCGGCGATCGGTGTCCTGGTGGACTCCTGCCGGAAGTGCAACCCTTGCAAGAGCGGAGAGGAGCATTTCTGCCTGGAGGGAATGGCCGAGACCTACAACAGCACAGATCGCGTCGACGGAAGCGTCACCCGGGGCGGCTATTCCACCANNCGCTGCTCTGCGCCGGGATTACGACTTATTCACCGTTGCGCCATTGGAACGTTGGTCCCGGGAAAAAGGTTGGCATTGTGGGACTCGGCGGTCTTGGGCACATGGGCCTGAAATTCGCGAACGCCTTCGGCGCTCATGTTGTCCAGTTCACCACCAACATGCGGAAGAGAGATGACGCGCATAGGCTCGGAGCCGACGAGGTGGTACTGTCTACCGACGCAGCCGCGATGAGGGCGCACGCACGTTCTTTCGACGTGATTCTCGACACCGTTTCTGCGCCTCACTCGCTCGATCCCTACACNNGAGACGCAGGAGATGCTCGACTACTGCGGGAAGAACAACATCGTCTCCGACGTTGAAGTGATCGCCATCGACCAGATCAACGAGGCCTATGAGCGCCTGCTGAAGCAGAATGTGAAATACCGGTTCGTCATCGATATGAGCACCATGAAGTAGAGAGGGGCAGCCGAGCGGCTAATCCGCACGGCCCGTCTTGTTGAGCTCGCGGTGAAAGCCCAAATCGACGCCGCTGAGACTCTTGGCGATATAGAGAACCTGGCCGTAATGCATGCCGAAATGCTCGACGACCTGGTAGACAGCGTCGAGGCCGCTGACGTTGTAGCCCTGGATTTCATAGCGGGCGAGAAGCTCATTCTCGGTGAGCCGGGCAAGAACGTCTGAAGCCTCCTGCATGGTTGCACCGAGCCGCTCGAGGAGTGCTGACGCTGAGAGTGAGCCGGTATCACCGAACTCGGCAGGGCGATTACGCGCGTCCTCCAAGCGGTTGAACGATGCAACCATCCACTGATGCACGTTGCCGTTCAGATGCAGGATGAGGTTCCCGATGCTGTTACAGGCGGGGTTGGGTCGCCACCAGACTTGCCCGTCCGTGAGTGATTCGACGCATCCGCGCATGCGGGGCCAATACTGATCGAAGAGCTTGCGGCGGGAGAAGTCCAGAAACAGTGCAGTCATGTCTGCGGCCATTGGTAACAAGACTCCTTTGGTCAATCCAAGAGTAGCGGCACGTCTTCTCAAGTGCGACGGCCGCGCCCACGCAAGAAGATCAAAAGGCGAGCATCTAGAAGCCGGGCGCACGCTCTGAGGCAACGCCAAACGCGTTCTCCAAGGCGATACCTGCTTCAGCGAGTGTGCCCTCGTCAAACAAGCGGCCGATGAGTGTGATGCCGTGAGGCACGCGGCGCGGGGGCGAAAATTTGGGCAGCGGATGCTGTGCGTCGGGGGCCCAGTCGCTTCGCGCCTCTGCCACCTCAACAAATCCGGCGCGCAAAGTCAAAGACGGGTGGCCGGTGAAGTTTGTGATGACCAGCATCTCATCGCGCAACGAAGGCACGAGCAGCAGGTCAACCTCTGTGAAAATGCGTGCCATCTCCTGCGCCACCTTTCGACGAAAGCGATCCGCCTGCACAACATCGACTGCCGATAAAAATCTCGATTGTCGAAACACGTTGGGCCAGGCGTCGGGCACTTGCGCCTTCAACTCGTCGACCTCGTGGCTCAAGGTCAGCTCTTCGAAAGCGGCAGCGGCTTCAGCAAACAGGATGAGCTGAAGGGAGTCGTAAGGCCAGTCGGGGATCGAAACAGCAACAGGCTTCATGCCGAGCTTCATGACCGTTTCAAGCGCGGCGCGGTCCACATCGGTCGCCGGAGCTTCTTTCATCCACGCGGGAAAATATCCCACCCGCAGTCCGGCGACAGAGGCCGTGGAATCGAAATTCAGGTGGCATGGCACGCTGTCCAGGTCGCCGGGATCGGGGCCGGAGATCGCCTGCAACACCAGGAGGCCGTCTTCCACACCCCGGGTCATCGGCCCCAGTTTATCGAGCGACCAGCAGAGCGTCA
>PLKU01000577.1 GCA_003140705.1 Acidobacteriaceae bacterium | reverse complement strand
TTCTACGGACCCTTCCGCGAAGCCGCTGACTCCGCCCCTCAGTTCGGCGACCGCAAAACCTACCAGATGGACGGCGCAAACTCCCGCGAGGCCATGCACGAGATTGATCTTGATCTTGGCGAAGGCGCCGACATGATCCTCATGAAGCCGGCTATGCCCTACCTCGATGTGATCCGCGCGGCCCGCGACAGGGTCGGCGTTCCCATTGGCGCGTACCAGGTCTCTGGCGAGTACTCCATGCTCCAGGCCGCCTTTGCGAAGGGCTGGCTTGAACGCGATCGCGCGATTCTCGAGTCGCTTTTAGGCATCCGCCGTGCAGGCGCAGACTTCGCCGTCACCTACTTCGCCAAAGACGCTGCCAAGCTCCTCGCCTAAGCGTCATCTATCCCCGGATGAATTCCAGCAACTCCGCATTCACCTCGTCCTTGAGCGTAGAGCACATGCCGTGCGGCGCACCCGGAATCACCTTCAGCGTGGATCCCTTCACCAGCGCCGCCGACAGCAGAGCGGAATCGTTGATGGGCACGATCTGGTCATCGTCGCCGTGCAGAATCAGCGTCGGCACATCGATCTTCTTCAGGTCTTCAGTAAAGTCCGTCTCCGAGAATGCCTTGATGCAGTCCAGCACGTTCTTGAATCCCGCCTGCATTCCTTGCAGCCAGAACGAGTCCCGGAATCCTTGCAGATTCTTTGACCCCGGCCGGTTCGCTCCGTAGAACGGCCCGCTCAGGTCCTTGAAGAACGATGATCGGTCCGCCAGGACCCCAGCTCGAATCCCGTCGAAAACATCCATCGGCAATCCGCCCGGATTGCTCGCGGTCTTCAGCATCTGCGGAGGAACCGCCCCAATCAGCACCGCCTTGGCCACGCGTCCCGTCCCGTGCCGCCCAATGTATCGCGCAACCTCGCCCCCACCGGTCGAGTGACCCACATGGACCGCGGCCTTCAGATCTAGCGCTCCGGTCAATTCCGCAAGATCGTCGGCGTAGCTGTCCATGTCGTTTCCATTCCAGGGCTGGCTTGAACGTCCGTGACCGCGCCGGTCATGCGCAATCGTTCGAAAGCCGTGCGAAGCCAGAAACACCATCTGGTCCTCGAACGCGTCCGCGTTCAGTGGCCAGCCATGGCTGAAGACGACAGGCTGACCTGTGCCCCAGTCCTTGTAATAAATCTCGGTTCCGTCCTTTGTCGTGATCAGGGGCATATGAAGATCTCCTTGCCTCAATGGATGCCCTTATAGTCTCTCAGGTTGTGAGATTGGTTTTCCCACACCGGCTGCGGAGGAACCGCAACGATGCGCCTTGCAGTTGCATCTGGCCCGCCAAAGGTGGAAATCACTTTGCGTTCCCGCAACTGTGTGCTCTTCTAAAAGCACCCGCCTATGCGCAAATACCTGGAAACATACTTTGAGTTTGCCCGCCTGGGAACCAACTGGCGGACTGAGGTCCTCGCCGGTGTCACAACCTTCCTGACCATGGCGTATATCGTCCTGGTCAATCCATCCATCTTGTCGGCTGCAGGATTGCCCCTGGCCGCCGTGACCGCTGCAACCTGCCTCTCCGCAGCCTTCGGCTCCATCCTCATGGGCATCGTCGCCCGCTATCCCATCGCGCTCGCCCCCGGCATGGGGCTCAACGCCTACTTTACCTATACCGTCTGCCTCAAGATGCACATCCCCTGGCAAACGGCCCTCGGCGCTGTCTTTCTTTCCGGGGTCATCTTCCTCGCCCTTACCGCCGCCGGCATTCGCCAGATGATCCTTCGCTCCATCCCTCATGAGCTTTACGCCGCCGTCGCCAGCGGCATCGGCCTTTTTATCGCATTCATTGGCTTTCGCAACGCAGGATTGGTGGTTGGCGACCCGGCGACCCTCGTCGGCCTGGGCAACATCCGCAACCCCACACCAGCGCTCGCATTCTTCGGCCTTATTCTCATGGTCGCTCTCGAAGTGAAAAAAGTTCGCGGCTCCATCCTTATCGGCGTCCTCACCGTCACTGGCGTCGCCTGGGCACTCGGTCTCGTGCATTGGACCCCCGCTGTCGGGGGCTTTCAGGCGCTCGCCGCCACCGCCTTCAAGCTCGACATTCGCGGCGCCTTCAACAAGGGCCTGCTTGAAATCGTCTTTGTCTTCTTCTTTGTCGATCTCTTTGACAACCTCGGAACTCTCGTCGCAGTCACCAAGCGGGCCGGGCTCATCGCCGCCGACCATTCAATTCCTCGCCTCGATCGAATTCTCTTCGCCGACGCAACCGCCACCATCTTTGGCTCGTTGACGGGAACCTCCACCGTGACGAGCTACGTCGAATCCACAGCCGGAGTCGCCGCCGGAGGCCGCAGCGGCGTCACTGCCATCGTGACCGGCTTGCTTTTCCTCGGAGCCATCGGCGCAGCTCCTTTTGTCGGCATCGTTCCCTCCGCCGCCACCGCCCCTGCGCTCATCCTTGTGGGCTCGCTCATGCTGGCAACCATCACGGAGATTCGCTGGACTGACCCGCTCGTCGCCGTCCCGTCATTCCTGACCTTGATCCTTATTCCGCTCACCTACTCCATCGCCAACGGCCTTGGCTTCGGCATCATCTCCTGGGCCATCCTCAACATCGCTACCGGCAAGTTTCGCCGTCAGGACTGGCTTCTCTACACCCTCGCCGTCCTTTTCCTCGCCCGCTTCATCTACCTGGGCGCAAGCTAGAATACCTTAGGCAGCGCCGGCAACCACTACGGAGCAAACATGACCTGGTACCACTACGTTTCGTACTTCTTCGCCGGCGCATTCCTCGCCAACGCCGTACCCCATGTAACCAACGGAATCTCGGGCAGACCGTTCCAGAGCCCTTTCGCAAAACCCCCTGGGCAAGGTCTGTCTTCCTCGACAATCAACGTCGCATGGGGCTTTTTCAACCTTGCCGTCGCCTACCTCCTCGTTTGCCGCGTCGGCAGCTTCAGCCTGCTCAACACTGCTCATGTCCTCACTCTCGGCGCTGGGCTTCTGTTCGTATCGATCATGCTCGCCCGCAGCTTTGGCCGCTTCCATGGCGGGCTCTGAACCTGCAGAACCCTCTCTTGCAGATCCTCGCTCTGATGCTCCGCTCCCGGGCCTCCAGCCCCGCTGAAAAACCGTGAACACATCCCTTCCCTCCCCTGTACTATGGGTGCAAGGCGTTTCCCGCACTTGATAAGAATGCGCGATGAAGACAAGCTGCTATAGCTCTAGATACGGTGTCAGGACGAACGGCGCATCGCGGTTGACCATGCCCCGCCTGTTCGCGGCCACTGTCGCCGCGCTGGCATTTGCGCTGTTCCTCACCGCCTGTGAGAACGTCCCCACGTACAAGCAGCCAGCGCTGATCCGCGTCATTGATGCTTCGTACGCTGCCCCTGCCGTGAATGTCGCGGCAGAAGGCACACAGATTGCCGGCAACATAGCGCAGGGGACCATCTCGGCCTATGGTGCTGTTCCCGCCACCACCGCCGCCTTGGTCACCGTAAGCCAGGCCACCGGCGGCTTGCTGGCCCAGATCAGCGATGTTCCGCTCGCCGCCGGCAGCCAGAGTTCCGTCTTTCTAACCGACAATCCGGCCGCACCCAATGGCTTCGCACTCGGAGTGCTCCAGGACCAGCAGGTTGCCGCGGCCACTGGCCATTCCGCCTACCGCTTTCTTAACCAGGCCATCAATACCGGGCCGGTTGACGTCTACATGATCCCCGGCGGAACGACCATCGCCAACGCCATTCCCCTGATTACTGCACTGCCGGTTGGAGGCACTCCCACCTACATCAACATCATCTCCGAGACCGCCGCCCTGGTCATCACACCGACCGGTGTCATCAAGCCCAGCTATACCTCTCAACCAATCAGTCTCACCGGTGGCGAAGTCCGCACTGTGCTCATTCTCGATAGCCAGCTCACCAGCAATCCTCCCGTCGATGTCTTCACTGCCAACGACGTGAATTAGAGCATCAAACACACGATGACTTTTTCTCGCTTGCTTCGCACACTCGCCCTCGTGTCCCTTTGCGCCGGACTGCTTCCGCCCGCCATCGCAGCCGACACCTACCAGGTCGTTCATACCTACCCGCACGATCGGCAAGCCTACACTCAAGGCCTCTTCTATCTCGACGGACATCTCTACGAAAGCACCGGCCTCAATGGCCAATCCTCGCTGCGCATGGAAGACCTCGAGACCGGCCGCATCCTGCAACTCAAGGACGTGCCTTCCAAATACTTCGCCGAAGGGCTTGCGCCCTGGGGCAGCACTCTGATTCAGCTCACGTGGCAAAACCACATTGCCCTCGTCTATGACCGCGCCACCTTCCATTTCCTGCGCACTCTTCCCTATGAAGGTGAAGGCTGGGGGCTGACTTCCAACGACAAGAACCTCATCCTCAGCGATGGGACAGCGACTCTTCGCTTCCTCGATCCAACAACGTTCAAGGTCGTACGCCGCGTCACTGTCAAGGACCATGGAAAGCCCGTTACGCAATTGAACGAGCTCGAATTTGTTCACGGCGAAATCTACGCCAACGTCTGGCACTCGGATCGCATCGCTCGCATCGCCCCCGCCAGCGGCACGGTGCTCGCCTTCATCGACCTTACCGGCCTCCTGCCCCAGACCGAGCGCACCAACGCCGAAGCCGTCTTAAACGGCATTGCCTACGATGGTGTGCACGACCGCCTCTTCGTCACCGGCAAGCTATGGCCCAAGCTCTTCGAGATCCGTGTGATTTTCGAAAAGGCCAAACCGACGCCCGTCCCACATTCCAAGTAGCGATCCGGAACAACACTCACTTGGAAGTGCCGCGATCACAGTGCGGCAATCATTTTCCCGCGTATACTCATTCGCGAGGAAAGACGCGCAATGGACATGTCCAACTTCTTCGCTCCCAACTCTCTGCAAGGCGCCGCGGTCCTCACGGTGGTTCTTGCATTCGCCGGCTACCTGGTAACGTTCCTCAGCACACGCATGATGGCCCAGCGCGCAGACAAGCTTCGCCTCGTCGACAAGCGCCTCAATGAGTTTTGCGGCCCTCTGTATGTTGCCTCGCAAGCCGGCCACATTGCCTATCAGTCCATGCTCAAGAAGCAAGGCAAAGAGAAGAACATCATCGTCACTGAAGAGGAGTTGAAGGACTGGATCTTATGGCTGAATACGATCTTTATGCCCCTGAACAATATTCGGGAAAAGATCATTATTGAGAAGGCTTATCTGATCGTCGCGCAGGAGATGCCACAGTGTCTGCTGGAGTTTGTTACCCACGTCGTGGGATACAAAGCTGTCCTGGCGAAGTGGGCTAAGGGAGATTTTAGTGAGCGCCGCTCTCTCATCGACTTCCCACCCGGGTTCGACGATTACGTGCAGCGTTCCTACACAGCCCTCAAAGCCGAGCAGCAGCGCCTGTTGCACAGCACCGCCTGGAATATCTACTACCGGCTTTTCCATCGCTAGCGGAAGAAGCGCTTTGTTCTTCTGATTCTTAGGCCGCAGATGCAGAATCCCAGCCCTCAACCCTGAAGTCTGGGAATCCGCAAAAGGACGACTAACCACTAATCACTAACCA
>PLKU01000162.1 GCA_003140705.1 Acidobacteriaceae bacterium | reverse complement strand
TTGACGATGAGCGTCTTGGCGATGCCCGGCACGCCTTCAAGAAGTGCGTGACCCTGACACAAGACGGCAATCAGGACTTCTTCGATGGGGCGTTCCTGCCCGGCGATCACCTGGCCGAGTTGCTTGCGGGCATGGGCAATGAGCTGGTTGGTTGCGCGCAATTGGCTCGATTGCGGGTCCGGCTGCTGGGGCTGAATTGGTTCTAATAGNNCCGCTTGATTCTCGTCTGGATGCATGTCTTGATTCGGTTCCTGGCTCATGAAGCCCTTTCCTGCTGTTTGAAATGAGTGTTCCCAGATGTCGTTGTCGTGGATAGCACGCCTGATTTTTGAGCAGCACTGAGCCTTTGTTGGTGTCCATGCAAGGTTTGAAGCAGCTTGAGCGCCGAACGAGGGCTGATGGTGTCGCTCCATGCGGCATCTTCACATGCGGCCAGATCAGCTTCAAGGCTTGGGTCCGCTTTCGGAAAGCGTCGTCGAATGGCCACTGCCAATTCAGCGGCGCTCACCGGGCTTCCGCGCAAGCCGCAAAGTCGCAAGGCGTAGCGTCGAAAGCGCTCCCACGCGACCGATACTACTGTCGATGCTGCGCCGGCGTTTCGATACAGTGAGCCTAACGCGTCAAGGAACTCGATCGGCGTTGTTCGCTCCGCTGGCGCAAGGTCGCGCAGCGGACCACTGCGGCGGCTGAAGCTGAACACCACGAGCAACCCCAGTACCGGCAGGCCAATCCACAACATGGTGAGCGATGGCCCCGCGGCGTAGCTCCAGATGGAGCGAACCTCTCCGTGCAGCGACTCGTCCCAATNNATCTCCCCGTGCAGCGACTCGTCCCAATAAAAGCGGTGACCATCGCGCGGCCCAAGCGAGTTGAGAAACAGATCGAGATCGTGAGCGCGGGCCAACGACCCGTTCTCAAGCGGAGTGGAATTTGCCCACCACACAACATGGCCTTTGCTCCAGTCGTACTCCACCACGGCCGGTTCCCCGGCACAACTGTACTGCACGCGTTGAGTGGGATTGCCCACATGCCATGTGGCCTGCGGAACCATCCAAACCTGACCTGAATCGGCCACCGGATCGAGCCCTTCGGGATCAAGCTTGCAGGCGGAGAAGTTGAACTCCGCGGTTGTGCCGCTGGCGTCACGGGGCAAGATCAATCCGCCCCAGAAGCCGGTGGACAGCACGCGCCCGCCGTGGTCAAGAATCGTCCGCACGGCTTCAATATCTAACTTTTCGCGCGTGAAAGGCTCAGCGAAGATAACCACCGTACTGGAGTCGGCGGTGGCGGCCAACTCGCTCAGCGGTCGCTCCCAGCGCTCCACCTGATACCCCGACTGATTCAGCGTTTCATAGGCGGCGCGCGCGCCATGCTGGCCGGCAAGATAGGTCGAGGGCATGGGGTTGTTGTTGCTATCCGCGCCGGGGAGCAAAAAGCCTGTGAGTACGGCCAATCCCAGGGCAATGCCTAGGCAGCAGAGCATGAGGCGGCGATCCTTGGCGTCGAGCGAGGAGAGAAAGGTCATTGCGCCGTGCCTCCCTCGGGGACCGGCGGCCCGCTGTTGGCAATCAACGCCGCAGCAAGATTCTCAGCTTTCATGTAGTCGCTCTGTGCGGCAGAACGCCCGCCATACCAGAAACGCTCAAAGCTCGCGGTGAGAGCGGCCAGGCCTGGTTGGCGTGGATCTTCCTGTGCTACCAATGCCAGGTATTCGCGAGGCGTGCGGGCGCGATCGGCAGGCCACAGGCGACGGGATTCAAGTCGCGAGATGGAAGCCCAGTAGACGTAGTGGATGGCCTCACGCCAAAGCCCGGCGGCGGCGGCTTGGCGCGCATCTTCAAGCCAGAGTTGCCAGTCGCGTGCAGAGGCAGCTCCGGGTGCCGGCGCATTGGAGTCCGGGATCAATCGAATCCGCCAACGGCGTTCAAGTTGCAACAGGCCCCAAACCAGGGCGACACAGACAGCGAGAATGAATCCCCAAAAGACCACGCGGCCGATCCATATTGAGTTCGAAGTCACACGCGAAATGCTTGCGATGATCCGATTGAGCCAGCTGGCGAGCTTTTCCATCAACGTGTCGCGCAGCGAGGTGTCCTGGAGATTGCGAAAGTCGCGGCCGGCCAATACCTGCTTCATCACCGCGCGTTCATGCGTGTGGGCGGGAGTGGGAGTGGCTGCAGAATCGGCCTGCGCGGTGTCGTATGCAAGCCGCTTTTCGGCCTCAGTCAACAATTCTGTCGTGGTGAGCTTGGGGAGCTGGTTGGGGTCCGCTGAGGGCGCATCCTCATCGTTGGACGCAGACTTATCCCCCGGCTTGGCGGCGGCCTGGTTTTGTAGTTTGTCTTTCTCCTGTGCCTTGGAGAGAAGGACGCGCAGCCACCCGTATCGAACGAGGCGGCGTTCCCCATTAGTGCCAGCGAAGGGAACCCGGTCGTCCTGCCCCACCTGCGCAGAGTCGCAGGTCTTCGCGTCCCGTGCCTTTTCACAATCCTGAACAATCGTTGTAAGGGCGACGAGATGGTCGCGGTATTCCGCCATCGAAGAATCGTGCCAACGGGTTGTTGACGGGGCGGCGGCCACGGGAGTGTCGGCACGGGCCTGTCCAGCCGCCAGCAACGCGGCAAAGACAGCCAGGCAAACAAGGGATCTCTGCATCACTACTGGATATCCCCCGCTCCCAACGCGGTTGGACTGTCTCCGGCGAGCGGAGGCACGGGTGCAATCAATCCTGCGTCGTCCATCATCCTCTCGATGTCATATCCTTCGCGGCGTATGCGCTGATCATAGTAGAGTACCGTGAGCACGATGGCGCTTATGGGAAGAAAGATAAGGTCTGCCACGAAGGTAACAATGCCGGTGAGGGCGGCGTCTGCCAGAGGGTTGCCGGCCAGGAATGGACTGGTACCCTGCAGGGCGGCGATCACAAAGTTCCATCCGACGGTAAACCCGATTGCGGCTACTGCAGGGAAAAAGATGCCGCCGCAGATTCTCCATCGTCCCCCTTCGCTGAGTTTGACGCCGCGCCCAAATGCGGTGGTCGCCGGAAGATCTTCAATGGCGCATGCCGGAGTGGCGAGCGCGCACCGCACGTAAAGGGCTACGGAGGGAATCGTACCGACAGCCAGGATCGGCACCATCAGGTACGGCGAACTTGCCGCGGCTGCCACCACACCGCCGATGACGGCGACGATGATGATGGGCCAGCCCGCATAGAACCCCTGCAGGAACTCAAGGCCGACCAGCCGGGCTGCCCTGGAGGTAAATGCGCCGAACGCGGTGCGAATGGCTATCGATTTTCCATGGAGTGTTTCTGAAGCAGCCAGGCACATGGCAGCCATGGCGATAGCCTGGATGACGAGGTTTGCAATGGTGAATACAAGTGAGGCGAGGTAGCTGGCGATGACCAGGGCGATGTGTCCGCCGGAAGGATCGGTGGTGGTCTTGGGATGGACAGCGGCGAGGCCGACGGCCAATTGCGTCAGTCCCGGGAAGACAGCGAGGCCGGCAAAGAGGGAAAACTTTTCGCGATACCCCTGGATCGCTCGGTCAAGGATTCCACCCATATTCAAGGGGCGCAAGGGCTCTGTCATAAGGTCCCTTCGGCTTGCAGAATTGCGTTTGCATTTGGCAGAGCCATCATTCCGGCGGCGTCCATCATCCTCTCGATGTCGTAGCCCTCCAGCTGTATGCGCTGATCATAATAGAAAAGGGTTAGAGCGATGGGGAAGATGGGACCCGCCAAGGTCGCAGCTACCGGATTTGCGAAAAGATTGATTCCGATCTGATGGTGCCGGAAAAACCGTTGCCTGGAGAGACCTTTGAGGAGCACCGAAAAGAGAAGGAACAGCAGCCAATCCAACGCGAAGTACAGCAACCAACCAATAACGGGAGCCACGATCCGCACGAAGATGATCCGCCCCCGGCTACCTCTTGACAGCTTCCAACTCCGGCGCAGGGCGGACCAGACTGACAACCTCTCCATCGACCAAGCGGGAAGGCTAAAGAGGAGAGGAGCACCAAACCAGAGGATGAAAGCCCACGCCGCGAGAATGACTAAGAACGGAGAAGTCTTGTCGAAGGTCACGGAGTCAATCTTCAAGCCGTCATATAACAAGCTCAGGAGTCCCACGATTGTGCTTACACTCAGAACTTCGGGCAGCACAAACACAGCCGCCCATAGAGCCAACGTCATCCAGAGCATGCCTCGCCAATGACCCGTGAGCCATAAAAACGCTGTGGATAGAGTCGATTCCTCCCCTGCGTAGGACCTCAATGTCAGATGTATGAGACTTGGCCAGACGACAATATGCAAGAGAAGACTGATCTGATAAAAGGCGAGCATCGAGACCAGACCGCCGACGGTAAAGTTGAAGAAAAGCGTTTTTGTGTCTTCCAGATGAAGTCGCCACCAAAAGATGTTGGCCATCTCAAGCGCCATCACGGCGAGCGCCGGCAGCGCCGCAATCCCGACAAAGACAAGAAACCTCGACCGGTAGATTTGAATTGTCCGGTCGAGGATCTCGCCAAGGTTCATGGGCCGGAGCGGTTCCATTACACGGCTTCTCCAGTCCCGAGGTTTGCGGGTGACAGGCCGTCTTTACGCAACTTCTGGTCGTGGTAGAGAACGGCGAGCGCGGTGGTAAAGCCGACGTAGGAAACCATTGTGCTTGCGGCCAACATGAGTACATAGGCAAGACCAGCCAGGCCGATCAGGATGAAGAAGGCAGGCGAGCCCTCGGTTACGTGCGCCAGCAGGGCCGCGGCCGCGCCGAGCGCGCCCACCACCATAAACACCAGCATGACCACCAGGTTGAAGGCATACACCACGGCATAGATCACCAGCATCACCAGAAAGATTCGACCCTTTGCCCCATCAGTGAGCTTTCCGCTGCGCTTAAGCGCGGCCCAAGCGGTGAGATCCTCAGAGACTGAGGCTGGGAAGGCGACGGCAAACCTGAGCATCAGGATGATGAAGTAGACCATCACGCATATGTAGAGCAACACCATGAGAGGGATGAGGAAGAACATGGCGATCGAGTCCGCGCCGCCTGCTGCGTTGCGCATCAACAGGGCTCCTGCAGCGACGACCGCGCCGATGAAAGCCAGCGGCACAATCACAAACAATGCGGGAAGAATCAATAACCAGAGGTACCGCCAAAAGTGACGCCAGGCCACGCCGTAGGATGCAACTATGGTGACCCTGACACCTTTATCAGCTTGCGCCGCGGCATAGCTTGCCGCAGGCATGTAGAGTGCGGATACAGCAAGAATGATGGGGTAGATGACGAGAAAGAGGCACCCCATGAGGTAAATGGAGAATGTGGGCGGAAGAGCGGCGGGGGCTTGTCCCGCGGATGCTTTTGCGGCGGCGATTTCCGGACCGATGATGGGGATCATGCAACCCAGAACGGCTGCGAATATCACGAAGAGTGCCGCGGAAGGAACAGAGGCAATGCCGAGAAAAAGTTTGAGGTTCGCTCGGGCCACCTTGTAGGTGCGATCGAGGATCTGGCCAAACGTCATAGGGCCGGGCGGCGGCCATGGAACGGCGCCGGGGTGTGTGACTTCGTTCATTTGACTTCTCCTTCTGCCGGTGACGGGATCTGAGTGGAAGGCTGGACCGGAATGGGCTGCTGGGCTTCTGAAGCGGTGACCGGGGGAACCACCATCCCGGCGCGCTGCATCATCCACTCGATGTCGAAGCCTTCCTGGCGAATGCGCTGGTCGTAATAGAAGAGGGTGAGCGCAATGCCATAAATGGGCTTGATGAGGGCCTGAACGATAAAGCCAGTGCCGTAGATGATCAATATTGTCGCGGTTCCGGCTGCGGCTGCATGTTTGGCGCTGCCGGAATCGGGAATCTGCGCCATCACGATTGTGAGTGGCACTGTAATTCCGATGGAAACGAGCCAATTCAAGGCCAGCCCCAAAATATAGAGCAGAAAGATGCGGCCCTTGGTGCCTTTGCTAAGTGCGGAACTGCGCTTGAGAGCCGCCGTTGCGGGAATCTGTTCGACGACGCAAGCTGGGAACGCGAGGCACAGGCGAAGTAGCATCCAGACGACGTAAGCAGCCAGGCCGGTAATCACCAGAAAGATAGCGAGAGCGAAAAGCGCTCCGCTGGTGAGGCTGTTCAGCCCGGCGGATTGTCCCACCGCGGCCCCAACGGCTGAGATGGCGATGAGTGCAGTCCATACTGCGATGGGTGCGGCATAGACGATGAGGCCCTCAAGAAAGAGGAGGAATGTGTAACGCCATCCCTGCCGCAACACGGTCTTGTAGGCATCGCGAATGGTCGTTCTTTCGCCCAGATAAGCGCGTGAGACCGCATAGTTCATGGCTGCTGAGGATAGTGCCATGGCTCCCAGCAGCACCGGTGCGGCCAACAGCCCGAGGACGGCAAAAACAAGAATCACCACGATTCCCGCGGTTGGCGGCATCGCGGGTGTTGGAGCGAATAATCCGAACGAAGCAAGAAGCAGGAAGAAGACAACGAGAGGGACCACGACCAGCACGCTCGGAACCAAAGAGATTCCCAGGTACAGGAGGAAGCGCGTGCGGTACAACTGGACGGTCCGGTCGAGAATCTCGCCCAACGTGGATGGGGCTAGCCGAGGCGCGCCAATTCCAGCCGGGTCCAGGCTCACGGTTTTGAGCCGCTCACTCATGCGGGCGCTCCGGGTCAGTGGAATTGGGCGCCAGGGCAGGTTCGCAATGCGGAGCTGGTTCAGTGGTTGTCGCGGGCGCGGTCGGTTCTCCCTGCATGACCGTTTGGGGTTGTCCAGGTGGGGCTGCGGGCGTCGGGACGGTGAGTCCCGCTGCCTGCATCATCCATTCGATATCGTATCCCTCCTTGCGCACGCGCTGGTCGTAGTAGAAGAGGGTGAGGCCCGTGGCGAGAATCGGTCCGACAAAGGCGTTGGTCAAAAAGGCCACGAATTGCTGCAGGACGCGGAGGCCGACGGGCAACTGCTGGTGGTGTTTGAAGACGGGAATGACAAAGAAGATCTGGGTGATGGTGAGCAATCCGACTTCTACGATGGCGACCAGCAGCCAAAGCATGAAGATGCGCCCGCGGGACCACTTGCTCAACTCGATGCTTCGCTTGATGGCCGGGCGCGCTCGCAGGTTTTCCACGACGCAGGCGGGTACCGCAAGAGCGTAGCGCAGCCCCATCAGAATGCAGTAGATGAGCGCCGGGAACATCAGGAGTCCCAGGATCAACGAGATTCCTCCGAAGACGAGGAATTCCGTCCCATGGGCCGCTGCAGCTGCTTGCGGGGCGAAGCCCGGCTGAGGAATAACTCCCTTGTTTTGGAAGTAAATGATCACTCCGATGAACGCTGCGTAGAGCACGATGAGTGGAGTACCTGCGAAGAAGGTCTTTAGGAACATCAGCCAAAGGTAGCGTCCGATCCGGGGCAGGATGCTCTGGTAGGCGCTTCGTATGGTGGCAGGTTCGCCCATGTGCACCCAGGCGACGGCCCGATTGTTGGCGGCGACTGCGACGCCTCCCGCCATGTAGGTGAGCAAGAGGATGATCCCGCTGAATACCTGCACAGTCCAGTGCAATTCAACCTGCACGTGCCTTGCGGTCAGCAAAGCCCCGAGCCCGATCAGCAACATGTTCAGCACCATGACAAAGCCGGCGTACACGGCGGAGATCCCCGCGAATAATACGAAATTAGTGCGATAGAGTTGGGCCGTTCGGTCAAGGATCTCGCCGAGCGATAGAGGGCGCAGGTGGGATTCCATGCAAAGTTCCTCAGAAACGTGCTTTGAACGCTTGCGGGGATACTAGCACACGCTGAAATTGCCTCGCTGTGAGCGGCTGGCGAAATCCCCAGAAAGCCGGATTTGAGTGAACGTGTGGGTACACGAAAGCCCCGGCGGCATGGCCCTTTGTGTGCTCATGGTGCACATGCGTATTTGCAAACAAGTAACCTGTGACACAGGCTTGAGATAAACTGGTGTCCCACAGATGGATGAAGCTAGAACCTCAGTTAACGATCTCGCCAAGGCCTGCTCCCACTCCGCAGATGCTGCTGAATGGGAGGAGTTTGTGCGCCGGTGCGTGCCGCTTGCCTCGCTGGTGGCGGTGCGGGTTTCCCGACTGTGGCTGAATGCGCCGTCCCCGGCAACCGTGGACGATATTGTGCAAGAGGTTTTCCTAAAGCTGTGCGAGCAGGAACGCCGTATTCTGAAGGATTTTGAGCCGCGCGGAGATGACTCCTTTCTCGGCCTGCTGCGCTTGGTTTCAGCCTCCGTGGCGAATGACTACTTCCGCCGGATCTACTCAGCCAAGAGGGGTGGCAAAGTGGTCATTACTCCCCTTGCCGATGGGGATACGCAATGGTCAGCGGCAAGTGCCCATCCGGCAGCGCAGATGCAGCGTTCCACCCTACTTGCCCAGTTGGACCGGAGACTCCGCTCGGCGCTGGATGTGATTGGGGAGCGCGATCGGGCCTTCTTCTGGCTGTATTACCGGCAGGGATTTACGGCCGAGGAGATTGCGGGCATGTCCGCTGCGGGATTGACAGCCAAGGGTGTTGAGAGTGCGTTACGGAGGGTGACGCTTTGGCTGCGCGGAGAGGTGGAACCGGCCAAATTGGAGGAATCTCCCCCACCTGGCTAGCACCTGAAGGGGTTGTGTGAAAGGAATGTTGCTTCCATCCTCGTTAAGTAGAGTGCAGACATGAAAGATGATTTAAACCCGGGCCGGCCTCAAGATCCTCAGGACGACGCCTTGGCCAAGGCAATGGAAGAGCTGATTGAGCTGCACACGCTCTCCGCGGATGCCACGCCTGAAGAAGCAGCTGAAGTGGCGGGCGTGGCCNNTAGCTGAAGAACTTGCGCGCACCCCGAGCGGGGCTGTCCAGGCGAATGCTGGAATTCGAGTCATGCCCCGGCGGCAAGAGCAAAAGAGGGTTAAGCCTATCTATCTGTGGGCAGGATCCGGGCTGGCCGCGGCATTTGTTCTGGCTGCCGTGCTGCTTGGGTGGTGGCGTCTTGCCAATTCGCCGGAGCGACTTCTTGCCGAGGCCTATACGCACTCCCGGATCTTTGAGTTGCGGATGCCGGGCGCGGGATTTGCCGGAGTGACGCCGCAGACGCATCTTCGTGGAAGCAATACTGGACGCGAATCGGCCCAGCTGCTGGATGCACGCTCTCGCATTGAAAGCCACCTCGAAAAAGTGCCGACGGACCCGCACTGGCTGCAACTCGAGGCAAGGGCGGACGTGCTCGAAGAAAAGTTCGACCCAGCGATCGACATTCTTGACCGCCTGCTTGCCGCCGGACCGGTGACCTCAGGGTTGCTCGTCGACGATGCGGCCGCTTACTTCCAACGCGGCGCTGCGACGGCAAGTGAAAATGATCGAGCCACCGCTCTCGAATATCTGCGGCGCGCTGACGAACTGACCCCAGACGACACTCTGGTTCTGTTCAACGAAGCAGTGGTGATGGAGGATCGCGGACAGTTGATGAATGCGGTGGAGACCTGGAACCGCTATCTGCAATTCGAGCGCGATCCGCTTTGGCAGGCTGAGGGCCGGCGCCGCATGCAGGCGTTGGAAGAGAAGCTAAAGCAGATGAAGTCACATCAGAGCCGGGTGGAGCAGCACCTCGCCACTCCAGCAGCCATGCGCAGGCTGGCGGGAGATCCCGCCGCATTGGGCGCCATTGGCGAAGAGTTATCCAGCACGCTGCTGCCTCAGTTGCTGAACGCAGCCTTTCCCATGCCGGTGGATCGTTCTCGCGGATCCCCAGGCAGGCTCGATTGCCCTGACGTCTGCCAGTCCGCACGGACCCTGCTTCACGCTCTCGCCGCATCTCTCGAACAAAACCATCACGACTCCTGGTTGACCAAACTTCTCCCCACTGATTCTTCTCCTCATGCATTGAATTTTGTTGAAGCCGCTCACGCGCTTTCCCAGGCGATTGGTGCAGACTTGGAGGGAGATTACCTCACAGCCCGCCAACGAGCGCCTGAGGCCAGCCGGCTATTTCATGCCCTGGGCAACTCCGCGGGAGAAGAGCGCGCTCAACTTGAGCTGTCTTACGCGGAGCAGCGTGGCTCTAACCATGCAAGCTGCTACGCGGCAGTCCATCCACTGGTTGGCCGCAACCCTCAGTTTGCCTGGATTCAGATCTTTGCACTCACGCAGGACACCCTTTGCGATCCAGCCCCTGGAACCGCTGGCGAGAACAATCCGTCGTTCTTGCGCGCCATCAGTTTGGCACAGGATGCCGGCTACCCACTGCTCGAATTGAGAGCGAGGAACCTGCTAGGGTCGCCGGCTGTGGATACGGGTGATACCGAGGCTGCCTGGCGTATTTATCTCACCACCGTCCGAAGGTTTTACTCGGGGGATTATCCACCCTTCCGGCTTTATGCCGTGCTGTCAGGGTTGGCGCAGGTGGAGCAGGGTACGCCTCGCGTGCAGAGCGCCCTGTTGATGCAGCGCGAGGTGGTTCATGTTCTGGAGATGACTGGGAGTCGGCAACTGGTCCCAACTGAGCGGTTTAATTTGGCGGTTGCAGCGCTTCGGGCAGGGGCTGTTTCGGAAGCCGAGAATGAAATGCAGCGAGCAAAGACCGAGCTGGCGGAAAACGGCGGCGGGGATGCTGTGAAGGGCTTGTTGGCTGAAAATGAGATTGCCATGGCGGACCTCTACCTGGACCGCGATGATTTGAGTGCGGCGGCAAAAATGCTCGACTCTGCCAATGGGCACATGGAAGGCGAGAACAACGCCTATCATCGCCGGGACTACGCCGCGGCATCCGGGCGGCTGAATCTTGCACAGTGCCACCCTGAAATCGCTGAACCCTTGCTGCGCTATGCGGTTCTTGATGAAGAGCGGCTCGCAGGGAAGGCTGGCGCGGACAGCATTGTCCAGGCGCAGCAGGATCGTGAGCTCTATGCCGTGTTGGCCGGCGTGTGGTTGGCGCAGGGCCGGCCAGGCCAGGAGGTGCTGGCTCTTTGGGAAAGGTACAGATTGCGGATTCTTGGGAATCTGGCGCCAGCCTGTCCAGAAAAGCGCCTGGATTGTTTGCTGCCCAGGATTTCGATTGCGATGACACAGCTTGGTCAGGATCGGCTGATCGGGCAGATTGTTTTGGAGAACAAGTTGCTTCTCTACAAAGTGACCGGCGCGGGTGTCGCATTTACTTCGCTCCCCATCCGCAAAGATGATGTACTTGCAGCTGCACTGACACTAGAAGAAGCAGTCAGTTCCCCGACCTCCTCAATGGACAGTGTCGATAGAAGTGCGCGGGGTGTGAGTATGCAATTGGTTGACCCGCTGATTCAATCTGGCACATTGAGCCCGGCGGCAGGTTCGGATGGACAGTTGCTTCTTGAATCCGATCCTCTGCTCGGCAATCTGCCGTGGCCGTCGGTTGAAACCGCGACAGGGTCACTGGGATTGCAGTTCAGCCTGGAGGAGCTCCCGTCCCTTGCGCTTGATCGGCGACGGGAAGGACGCAATGCGCAGACCGGCGGTTCCGTCTTTGCGAAGCCAATCGGGAATGCACTCATTGTTGGAGCCTCTATCGCGTCTTCGCCGTCGTCTGACATCCAGTTGCTGCCTGAGGTGTTGAGCGAGGCTCACGCGGTTGCTCGCTTCGAAGATGAGCCTAACGTGCTGCTGGCCAACCATGCGACGGAGCAACAGGTTGCCGCGCGTCTGGCCACCGCAACGGCAATCCATTTCGCGGGGCATGCCACCCAGGAAGACGGCGAAACACGCTTGCTGCTGGCCTCAGCGAAAGGCGTGCCCGCCGGGGCGGCTAGTGACAAACCCTGGTTGGACAGCGATCTGCTGCGCCGACACCCACCGGCTGCGGCGCGGCTCACCGTCTTTTCGGCCTGCTCGACTGGGAAAAAAGAAGAGGGATGGAATCATGGCATGGGCGACATTGTGGCGACGCTGGCTTCTGTTGGCGTTCCCGATGTAGTGGCGACGCGCTGGCAAATCGACTCCGCTTCCGCGGTTCCCATGATGGACAGTTTTTACTCGGGCCTGGCCAAGGGACTTAGTGTTCCCGAGGCTTTGACAGCAGCGCGCAGATCCCTCATAGGCGATCCACGCTACCGCCATCCTTACTACTGGGCGGCGTGGTACGCGTCGGGTTGGGGTAGGTCAAATCTGAGCCAGGTCTTTCACGGCAGCTAATGGTCCAACTTCGGCGCGCACTGATTGCGACCAGCTGCCAACTAGTGGCCAGATGACTTAGAGCAATTTCGGAATTCAGGTTGACCTTTTGAGAGTATTGAAGGGCGCCGTTTTCTTGATGAAAACGCCACTTGGCTTTGTGTTCTCGGTTTACACCAATTCCGAATTTGCTATAGGCTTTTCCTGCCATGAAGAACTTCCGCAAGCTCATCGCTCCAGTCGCCATTGTGTGGTCACTGATTTTCTCCGCCACTTACATGGATGCCCAGATGGTCTCCCCGTCGATCGACAGGCCAGACCAGCCATTCTCCTACTTCTCGAAGCCTACGGACGAGATGGGAATGATGGATGCGGAGGCGGCGACGGAAATTACGCCCGAGGGCTATCTGCGCACCGGCTTCGGCGAGCTGATGTTTTTCGCAGGGCCGGATCTCGAGCCGACGAGCGTGCGCATCCGTACTCTGGAACAGGGACACCTGCCGATGTTCCACTACGAGTTTGAGCGCGACGGAATCTCTTATCGCTTCACCCTGTGCACGTATGCGCTGGATCCTGATCGCGGTGGAAGTCTTGTGAACTTCATTCGCATATCGATGAAGAACGAAAGCAGCCAGCCCACACGCGCCATTCTCGCCACCGGTATTCGCTTTGATGCCCCCAACAATACCGGCGCAGGACACGGCGACAACCGCTTCGACCGTCCGCGCGAGGGCAAATTCCCGGGCAACTATCGCCAGATTGGTGAGAGTTTCAGCGCAGACTGGGTCTACAGCTTCACGGAAAATGCGTTCCTGCGCGATGGGCGCTTGCTCTATTCGTTCCCCGCAGGATACGCCAACCGCAGCTTTACCCTTCACGGGCAATACAACTACCCGCAAGATGTGAGCAAGCCGTCAAAGCTGCGGGCAGGCCCGACTGTTCCGGTTGGGATTGTGACGTATTCACGGATGCTCAAGGCGGGTGAAGAGTCGGTGCTCGACTTCAATATGCCGCTGGTGCCCACCTCCGATGCGGCTGCGATTGCGGCGATCGAGCAAGCTCGATTTGATCGTTTTGAGTCTCTCGCAATCCAGTTCTGGAATGGCATTCTGGCCGATGGCATGCAGATCACGTTGCCGGAAAAGAAGCCTGTGGACACCTTCTACGCCAACCTGGTCTATGACCTGATTGCTCGGGACCATATCGGCGCAGATTACATTCAGACGGTCAACAAGCTGCACTATCACGAGTTTTATCTCCGCGACTGCGCCGATATTGTGCATAGTTACGACGTGACCGGCTATCCGGAGATAGCAAAACAGGATCTGGAGTTCTTTGCAAAGTCGCAGAAGGCCGACGGAAACTTTCTCTCCCAAAGCCAGCAATACGACGGATGGGGCGAAGCCGTCTGGGGGTATTCGCAGCACTTCCGCATCACCCACGACAAGGCTTTCGCCGAGTGGGCACTGCCGCAGATTGCCCGCGGCGTCGACTGGCTGAAGCAGGTCCGCGCCGCCGATCCGCTTCACATCATGCCTGCCAGCGATGTACGCGACAACGAATTTGTTCCTGGCCACCTTACCGGCTACAACTTCCTTGCGCTGTCCGGTCTGAAGCTGGCGATTGGCATGGCCAGTGACACAGGCCATGCCGATCTTGTGGCCAACTGGCAACGCGAGTACGACGACTATCATCGGGCCTTCTTCAAAGTGCTGGACCAGCGAACCGGCGAAAACAATGGCTATATTCCACCGGCACTCGATGGCCAGAAAGATGGCTTTGATTGGGGTAACATGCTGGCAGTGGTCCCGGAGCCAACCCTCGACCCGCATGATCCGGTTGTGACAGCAACTCTGAAGGCCACACAGGCCAAGTACGCCGAAGGCATCATGACCTATGCCAACGGCGAGTTTCTTCACCACTACCTGACCATCAAGAACACGATGACAGAAGTAGTTCGGGGCGACCAGGAACAGGCGCTGAAGGAGTTCTACGCGTTGTTGCTGCATACGGNNATGCAGGATTCGAGTTCGCGATCCTGCCCTGGGGCGACCGCAACTTTCAGGACAATCTCTCCCCGCATGGGTGGTTCGCCGCTGAGTACCGGACGTTGCTGCGCAACATGCTGGTGCGTGAAGATGGCGACCAGTTGCACCTGCTGAGCGTGGTGTCTCCCGAGTGGATGGGCAAGGGCAAGAAGATCANNCAATGCTCCTACCAGCTTTGGCACTGTTGGATTCAAGCTTGAGCAGACCGCCGACGACGAGGGAGTTCTTCATCTGGATGCGCATTTCACCCGTGCACCGAGCAAGATCGTCCTGCATTATCCCTGGTGGGTTGCGCAGGTTGTAGCCACCGTGGACGGCATTGGCCACATGGAGTTGAACGGGGCGATCGACCTGCCTGCAGGCGCGCGCGAGATTCACCTGCACTGGGTCAATAAGTCCATTCCACCAACCTTGAGTTACGAGAGTGCTGTAGAGGATTACAAGGTCGAATATGCACGCCGCTATCAGATTCTGATGCACGGCGACGCGGCGGGCAAAAACTGAGATCGGTCCCAGGTGGGCGAGGGTTCAGCGAACCAGGGAGATTGTCAGGGCAGGTTATTCCAGGTTCTGAATCTTGGTGTCGTCGGAAAGCTTGACCACGAACTGGTCGTCTTTCAGCGTTTGATTCTCCGTCACGTTATCGATGGTGAGAATGATCTGAATTCCTTCAAGCGGGCGCTTAATCGTAATCATGGAAGGGTAGGTCACCGAATCATAATCCCGATAGGCTTGATAGGAGACCTGAGTCTCGAGGTTGCCATCGCCGTCATAGAGATCCTGTTGGTAAGGGAGCAAGTCGTCTCGATTGAAGGTCACAACGCGCACCGGCGCCAACTCCTGGGTCCCGGCCTTGCGCCGCATAATGCTCAGCAGATACTCCGGCACGGAGTACAGATGCTTCTTGGCAGAGTCTTCTATCGTTACGGTGTCCGCAGTCACTGAGTACAGGTCATCGGGATCAAGACCTCTGACTACCATCGCGTCGAAGAAGAAACTCGGGCGCATATTCTCAAGCGCATTCGCCGATTTCTTTCTGAACGAATTCGAGCCCTTCATGGCCTTTTTTAGTGTGGGGATCGAGAGGGTGAAATTCTTGCCGTCGCTGGCCATGTCGAAGGCTGTTACTCCGTAGAGTTGACCCAGGACCCTGAGCATTCCCGGTTTGCGCATGAGGATGTGTCCGCGAAGGGTCGGATAATCCTTTGCAACACCCTCCTTGGTTTTGATCACCGTGGCCTGGATATTGACAGTAGCCGTTAAGGTATCAATGGCTTGCCATTGTTGGTTGAGCCGCCCAGCCAGTTGAGCCGGCGTCGCAGTCTGGGTCATAGTGGGCTGCTTGGGCACAGGCAACCTTCGCGTCGAAAACAGACAGCCAGAGAGCAGCAAGAGGGGAAGGAAGAGAGCTGCGGTTGTAATACGGCGAAGGCTCGCATTCATCGGCCACCTGCCTTCTTCACAGCGCTGCGGTAGCCGGCCACGTTGCGGTCGTGCTCGCCCAGAGTACGGGAAAAAAGGGATTGCCCCCGCGGATTGGCGCTGGCGGCAACAAAATATAGATAGTCCGTCTTCGCAGGATCCATAGCCGCGCGCAGTGACTTCAAACCCGGATTCGCGATTGGTCCGGGCGGCAGACCGGTGTGGAGGTAAGTGTTGTAAGGGGTGTTGTAGTTCAAGTCACTTTTGCGGATGGTGCCGCTCCACCGGCCAGAAAGCTCGAGACCGTAGATGACGGCCGGATCGGTCATCAGTGGCATGTTCTTTGCGAGGCGGTTTGTAAAGACACTGGCAACGAGCGGGCGCTCGTCATCCAACGCGGTCTCCCGTTCCACAAGCGAACCCATGGTCACCACTGCGTGCATATTTCCTTCCAATCCCAGTTGCTCGGCCTGCGTCCGGAAGCGCCGGACCATCATTGCTGCGATTTGTGCCGGAGTTGCCTTGCGAGCAAACCGATACGTGTCTGGGAACAGGTAACCCTCCAAGCTCTTTGCATGAGGGTCAAGATCCGCCACCAGTCCCACCTGGCTGACCGCAGCTTGGAGGAAATCCTGCGCCTCCCCAAGCCCTGCCTGCTGCAACCTCGAAGCGATCTCAAAGATGCTCGCACCCTCTGGGATGGTTACCGCCTTGGTAAACAAGTCACCGTGTGCGATCCGGGAATAAACCTCAGTCATCGGGGCCGGATGATCAAATCGGTACTCGCCGGCCCTGAGCGTTCCTCGCTTCACCAAACGCAGAAGAACGAATGCAAATTGGTTCCGCACTACCCCTGATGCTTCAAGTTGCTGGCCGATGCGGGTTGAAGAAGAACCGGGCGCGAGTTCAACGAAGGTCTCGCTTTGCGGCCCAAAAGGCGTTAAAACCAACCAGGCCACAGCGCCAGCCGCGAGAAGCGCCACAAAAAGAAGACCCAGCAAGAATCCTGCCGCGCCAGAACTCTTCCCTTTTTTACTCTTCCGTTTGCGACCAGCCATTCGGTTGCTGTCAACCCTTCAATAGTTAGAGACGCGCAAATACACCATGAGGATGCTCTGAGTTTGATTGTATCGGGCGGGGAGTGCCGGAGCCGGGCATTTCTTTCCGTGGTGAAGACCTTTAGGATTAACGGTGAGGGAAGGCAACTGGAAAACTATCCGCGTTATCTTGGTCTCGACATTGGCAATCGCCGCGTTGGCGTTGCGGTGTCAGATGAGTTGGGGCTGACAGCTCAGGCGGTCCTGACCCTGGAGCGGCGTCACAACCAGCGAGAAGACCTGCGATCGCTGGCAAGGCTTTGCCGGCGCTTTGCGGTGGTGGGCATTGTGGTGGGCAATCCGGTGCATATCTCAGGTGAACTGAGCCCGCAAGCAGTCAAAACGCAAGCGTTTGCTGAAGAACTGGGCAAGCTGGCCGCCCTGCCGATTCACCTTTGGGATGAGCGTCTGACCACCCGCGAAGCCCATCGAATTCTGTATGAGGCAGGGCACGCTCGGCAAAAGCACCGGGAAGTCGTGGACCAAGTGGCGGCGACGCTCATCCTGCAGTCGTTTCTTGATGAGAAGGGAACAGGGAAGAAGGAGTAGGGACTGGGGACGAGTCCCTACTCGCCCAATCCCCCGCGTATAATGAGGAGTCAAGTTTTTATTTCTCGCGGACGGAGCATCCCCGCTCCCCGCAACGGACCCTGGATGCCCGAGCACATC
>PLKU01000024.1 GCA_003140705.1 Acidobacteriaceae bacterium | reverse complement strand
GTGCGGCCGGGCAAGATCCTCTTCGAGATGGAAGGGGTGGCTCCGGAGATTGCGCAGGAAGCGATGCGGTTGGCATCGAACAAGCTGCCATTGCGGACCAAGTTTGTGATGCGGCCCGGTGCCGAGAAGATTGAAGTCGCGGCCAAGTAGGAATGCAGCTTTTAGCTGCTAGCCCCTAGCTAGTGGCTCTTCACGTTGAATCGAAGGGCCACTGAAAAGCAGGATGAGGCTAGAAGCTAGCAGCTTAAAGCTAGGAGCTAAGAAGAGATGGAACTGGAAAAGATGCGGAATTTGAGCGACGAAGAATTGGTGCACCAGGAGAAGACAACCTCCGAGCAGCTGTTCCGGCTTCGCTTTCAGGTCTCCCTGGGGCAGAACGATGGAGTGAAGAAGCTCCGTCAGCTGCGCAAGGAGATTGCACAGATCAAGACTGTGGCCAAGGAGCGCGAACTCGGCATCCGCGGCGCGGCAAAAGATACCGCTGGGGATGCAACTCCAGCCGCGTCAAGCAAGAAGGGAGCCCGCTAAATGGCGACGACAGAGGCAGCACAGGCGCCGGCGACAGCAGGCGCGCGGCGTAACGAGAAGGTTGGCCAGGTGGTTTCGACCAAGATGCAGAAGACCATTGTGGTCGAGGTCGAGATGCGCAAGGCTCACGCAAAATACAAGCGGATTGTGCGCAGCACGAAGAAGTTTTATGCCCACGACGAGCAGAGCTCGGCGCGCATGGGCGACGTGGTCCGCATTCGCGAGACGCGGCCGCTGAGCAAGCTGAAGCGCTGGTCGCTGGAAGAGATTGTGCGACGTTCGTCTCTTGGACAAATTGAAGACGCGGCTGTAAAGACCGCAAGCAAGGCCGCTAACTAGCGCCTGCGAGGTAAGGAGAAAAGCTCATGGCAGTGCAAATGAGAACCATGCTCGCGGTGGCCGACAACTCCGGCGCGCGCAAGCTGCANNAGAAGGGCAAAGTGGTGAAGGCGGTGATCGTTCGCACCCGCAAGGAATACCGCAGACGCGACGGAACTTATATCCGGTTCGATGAGAACGCGGCCGTGGTCATCGACGATGCACACGAGCCGGTAGGCACACGCGTTTTTGGGCCGGTTGCGCGCGAACTGCGCGAGAAGAAGTTTTTGAAGATTGTTTCGCTGGCCCCTGAAGTGGTTTAAGGGCAGCTGCTAGACGCTGTTTTTGGAGAGAAGATGCCGAGTTTGAATATTCATCGCAACGATACGGTCAAGGTCCTCACAGGCTCTGACCGCGGCAAGACCGGCCGCGTCCTGCGCGTCTTCCCCGACAAGGGGACGGTACTCGTGGAGCATGTCCGGGTGGTCAAGAAGACGGTTTCGAGCAAGCAGGGTCAGCGGACCAAGGGCGGCATTGCCGAGCAGGAATCGCCGATCAACGCTTCGAACGTCGCGCTTGTCTGCCCCAACTGTGGCCCCGCGCGCGTGGGTCACAAGGTCGAGGGCGACACCAAGGTTCGGATTTGCAAGAAGTGCGGGCAGACGCTGCCCACCAAGAAGTAGCGGAAACAGGTCCCGCCGCGGGATGAGCTGCGAAGCTCCAGCCCGTGCGGCAAGCACCTTCCGCAACGGTAAACGGCCAAGTTGGATACAGGCCACTCCGGGCGCCGGAAGAGAGAGAGTGAAGCGAAATGGCGGCAAGGCTGAAAGAGAAGTATCACAAGGAGATCAAGCAGGCTCTGCAGAAGGAGCTGGGGCTTGACAATGCAATGGCGGTACCCGAGTTGGACAAGATCGTCATCAACATGGGTTTGGGCGAAGCGACGCAGAACACCAAGCTTCTCGACCCGTTGGTGGCAGATCTGGCGGCTATTGCCGGCCAGAAGCCGGTGACCACGAAGGCGAAGAAGTCGATCGCGGCCTTCAAGGTACGGGCCGGGATGTCGATTGGCGCAATGGTGACGTTACGGAACGAGAAGGCCTACGAGTTTCTGGATCGGCTGATATCGACGGCGCTTCCACGGGTAAGGGATTTCCGTGGCGTGTCGACGAAGAGTTTCGATGGGCGTGGCAACTACACGTTAGGGCTGCGCGACCAGCTGCTCTTCCCGGAGATCGACTACTCCAAGGTAGAAAAGCTGAAGGGCATGAACATCACGATTGTGACGACGGCGAAAGACGACAACCAGGCGCGTGCGCTGCTGAAGCACTTCGGGATGCCGTTCCGGCAAGGCGCGTAAGAACAGCTTTTAGCTGCTACTTCTAGCCTCTAGCTTTTTCGAGGTAGAACAAGCATCTGAGGCAAAACGAGATTGGCTTTGTTGCTCGCGCATGAGATCGGATCGAGCGAGGAACTGGCTAGAAGCTAGAGGCTAAAAGCTGATAGCTGGGGTTGAAGAGGATTTATGGCAACCACTGCAAAAAGGGTGAAAGACGCGCGGAAGCCGAAGTTCAGCTGCCGCAAGCACAACCGGTGCCAGCTTTGCGGGCGGCCGCGCGGGTTCCTGCGCAAGTTCGGCGTCTGCCGCTTGTGTTTCCGCGCGCTGGCGCTCAAGGGCGAGATTCCCGGCGTCGTCAAGTCGAGCTGGTAAGAAGCAAGTTCAGAGTTCTCAGTTCGTAGTTCACAGTTCGTAGTTCACAGTTCGTAGTTCACAGTTCGTAGTTCACAGTTCTCAGTTATCAATTCTCGATGCTGAATTTCAGATGCTCGTAATCCGACGGGGCCCGGTCGGCGGCGCGGAATTCAGCGATTCAAGCCGGGGACCATTCCGGCATAAGAAAAGCGTGGCACTCAACTCCAGCGGCCACGCTCGTCTCATGATCCGCACATCTGTGCGACAGATTGACTAGAGGCTGCCACCGGCCACTTCGGCCTCATCCAGCGTCTCAACCGCCGCAGGCGCCTTGCGAATGCCTCCGCCAAGCGCTGCTTCCAGGTCCACTTCCTCGGCAGACGCGCCTTCCGCAGCCACTGCTTCCTCGACTACCGGTGCAGGCAGTTCTTCAGCGAACGCCTTGTCGCCCACCATGTTCACGCCCTCGGCCGCTGAATCCGCAATCTTTGAAGTGAACAGCCGGATTGCGCGCAGCGCATCGTCGTTGCCCGGAATCACGTAATCCACAACAGTCGGGTCGCAGTTGGTATCCACCACCGCCACCACGGGAATCCCAAGCTTGCGGGCTTCCTTCACGGCAATCGCCTCATTGTTCGAGTCGACAATAAACAGCGCATCTGGCAATCGCTTCATCGCCTTGATGCCGGCAAGGTTGGCCTGCAGGTGCTTGCGCTCCCGCTCCAGTTTGATGACTTCCTTCTTGGTCAGCAGTTCGTAGCGCCCATCGGTTGCCATCTCATCCAATTCCTGGAGCCGCTTTACACTCTTCTGCACTGTCACCCAGTTGGTCAGCAGTCCGCCCAGCCAGCGCTGGTTGA
>PLKU01000185.1 GCA_003140705.1 Acidobacteriaceae bacterium | reverse complement strand
CGCACCCAGCGGAGCCGCTGTCGCCCGACGAAACTGTCACAGAAATGCCTTGGGCGGCGGCCTGTTCCCACATGTTCATGATCTGCTGATTGCCTGCGGCGCCCTGGCCCGGCTCACATTCGCCGAAGCTCACATTCAGGATGTCGGCCTGGTTGTCGTCGAGCGCGCGCTGGATCGCGAGGAACAGACCCGGCTCGTAGGAGGTGTCAGATGCTGTGTAGAGAATTACGTTGGCATTAGGTGCTATTCCGCCGGCGACTTCGGTGTCGAGATATGCCTCAAGGGCATCGCCGTTTTCGCCGGGGTCCGTGCCGTCGACAACAACCTTGGTCGCCTTCGGAGCGAGCCCAAAGGTGGCACGATAGTTGGCATTCTGAGTGACGTTGATGTTGGAGTCGCCGGCGATTCCGATGGTGACCCCTGTGCCATCGTATGCCGTGCCGGAGAAATTGGGGTTGAGCACCGTGGGAGTGCTGTAAATTGTGGCCGCGTCAGCCGGGCCAAGAAAGATGTAATAGCTGTTGGCTGCAGTGCCGGTGGTATAGGACGGGGTAATCGTGTGGTCCTGCGCGTTGTAAATGCCACTTGGCCCGCGAACGGACTGTGCTTTGGGCTTGAAGTTATTGAGGGAAGCAATGCCGGCGACAACCGGCGACAGGGCAGCTGGAATCTGCGGATCGGTGGCGTTGGCCCAATGTTGCTCCCCATTGACCAGGTAGCTGTGAATGGACGTGTGAAAGGCGCTCTGCACCTGGCCAACCGTGCCGGAGAACTCAATTGCCATGCGCCCCTTGGCCACTTTACTGACGGTGAATCCCTGGCTCGCGAGCCAGCCCTGAATGGCCTGAATATCTGAGTCCCCAACACCGAACCGTTGGCCGAACTGGTCGGGGCTGAGGAATTTGCGGTAGTTTGGAGAGTTTGCATCCTGCACAGACTGGAGGTAGGTCTGCAGGTTGGCTTCCTGCTGAGTACTGCGCGCGAGTACCAGCGCCAGGCGGTTGGCCGGCATGGATATCGGCGCCTGGCCTTGGTCGAATTCCGGTCGCGCAAGTGGGTGAGTGTTGCCGCGCAGAGTGATCAATGACGAATCGTCAATAGCTCCCGCAATTCGCGGTCGCAGGAGAGAATTCGGGAAATGCAAAGCAGAGGCGGAGGCGGTATCACTACCTTGCGCCAGAATTGGCAATGAATGCATCGCCACAGAGAGAAAAAGGACTAAGCAGCCAAATCTAGCCATGGAGATTGCGTCATTTCTCTGAGAGATAACCATCCTAACGCATTGCATAAAGATTAGTTGAAGAGAATCGGAGGAAACTCAGCCAATGGTCACAAGGGAATAACGGCTGGAGTTGCGCCTTTCATTCAAAGTGCTAGGGACGATTGTGGCGCTCTGCGGCGGCGGTGGCTGCCAAAGCGGAAGGTTAACCGTCAAGCTGGTCATTGCATGAGACTAAGCCACCATGCCTGCTCTGCATGATTCTGGCAGGACATGTCCCCGGGATTGGCCGCCTAAGCGCGAGATGGTCCTAAGAGCTTACTAGCGGGCCCGCTCTTTCAATGAATCTTCTTCATCGGAAGCTTGAGTCTGGCGGGCGCCCCATGCCTCGAGATAAGTCAATCCCAGCCCAACTCCAACAAGGAACACGGCCACCGCTCCGTACTCCATCTCATTGAGCCATCGGTTTTCCTGTTCGGTCTGGTAGACCACTGTGCCATGAATATTCCGCGGAACCGTGCGCAGCTCTTGTGTCACGGGGTAGGTCGGCATGGTGACAAGATAATGGGTGGAGATCATTGCGGAGACGATCAGGCCCGCCAGTCCAGGCAGGATGAATAATAGTGCGAAGAATTTGAGGATTACTAACCGTGAAGTCTTCATTGGATTGACCTCGATCTTGTTGACCCAAGAACGCATCGATCCTGTTTTGCCGCAGTAGCCCTGAGCTGGAGGATGCGGGATGTTCATCAAGTGCGGCATCCCTGCCTGAAACCAATGGCGAGCGCACATCCTTGGAATTCACTTAGATTTGAGCGCGCGCTCTGAGGAACTGTCTTGAGTCTAAACCAGCATTCATGGTTTGTTTCCTGCAGCCAGAATTCGAAATGAGCGGACTGGGATCGGTCCCCAAAGAAACAACTCCTCCAGGAGTCTAGCAACTCCAAATCAACCGCCTGACTCGGCTTGGGGTCATTGCGAGGCTACTTGTGCTCGTTGGAGTCGCGAATCTTGCTGGCCTCAAAGGTCACTATCTTCCAGTCGCCCCGCACATTCCGGACGTACACGCGGGTGTAGCGAAAGCTCCCGGAGATATCTCCATCAACGTTGGTTCCCTGAACCTCGGCAAGTGAAGTAACCACCGCGGTGGTTCCGTAGAAACGTACCCTTCTGTCGGAGATATCGAGTGTCGTCAAATGAATTCGGCCTGAGCGGAGGTTCGCCAGAGCCTGGTCTTTGGTTTGCAGTGTTCCGCGAGCGGTAATGGCCATGTAGTCGTCCGCGAGCAGGGCGTCCATTGCGGAGATGTCCTGCTTCAAGAGGGCATCACGCCACGCATCTTCCAGATGATCGATCTCGTGCCGGATCTCGTGCTTCTGCCCTCTAGGCAGCTCTGCACGGGGTGGACCTGACCCGGCCTGCAGTGGATGCACACACACCGACAACATCAGAACAGGGACCAGTGTCAGAACTGGCATCAGGCGTCTGATGATGGAAATCGAAGGGTTGGACCTGGCACCCTGCATTGGCGTATCGGATAGTAGTCCCGGCAAGGCATTCCGGTCAATTAGTTTTCGGCAGCCGCGTTTCCTTCGTAATGCAGCGGTTGGCAGGAAACCATCCATTGCTTCGGCGGAACGTACAGCAGGTTAGACGCGAGTCGATGCTTAATCGACAGCAATCAGGTTCTCTACGTTCCGTTCCCGCATCTTCTGGTAGAGTCCGCCGACCGCGTGCTGATTGAAGTGCGGTGACGCCCGGTGCGCGGCCAGCGCACTTTCATCCTTATATCGCTCATAGATAAGTACCGTGTCGGGGTCATCCTCAGAATGATGGGGAAAGAAGCTCACGCAACCGGGCTCCTGCCTGGATGCGGCCGCGAGCGCACGCAGAGTTTCTGTTACATCCGCTCGGTCTTCCGAGGCAAACTTCATCCGAACAATCAGGCTGACCATAGCACCAATTTCTCTTTCGCCCGGGCGGGAGGTCCCAGGACATTTGACGAGCCGTCAATCAAGTCTACCCGTGAATTTGGTCTAAAGCAGCCGCAAATTCAGGGAGCACCATTGTCTGTTCGCGGTCAGGGCCGGTTGAAACCATCCCAATCTTCGCACCGCTTTCACGCTCCTGGAAACGCAAATACTCCTGCGCCGCCGCAGGCAATTTGTCGAATTCCGTGATTCCCTCAGTTGACTGCTGCCACCCCTTCAACGTCTTATAGCGCGGCCTGATCAGTTCCAGGCCTTTCACGTCCGCTGGAATCTCGTCCGTCACTTTGCCGTCAATCTCATATCCCACGCAGATGTGAATTTCTGCCAGCGCGTCAAGAACATCCAGCTTGGTGACAACCAGCCACTCTGCCCCATTCACCTGGTTGGAATAGCGCAATAAGGGAATGTCCAGCCAACCGCACCGGCGTGGCCGCCCAGTGACTGCTCCATACTCGTTGCCGCGGGCCCGCAGTTCCTCGCCCACCGCGTCATGAATCTCAGTCGGAAAAGGCCCTTCACCCACTCGCGTGACGTAAGCCTTGGTCACGCTGATCACCGTACCGATCGCAGTTGGACCCACGCCGGTGCCGATTGCCGCGCCACCCGCCGTTGCCGACGATGAAGTGACAAACGGGTACGTTCCGTGGTCGATGTCCAGCATCGTACCCTGAGCGCCCTCGAACATCACGCTCTTGCCTGCGGCCAGGATATCGTTCAACATGCGCCCCGTGTCCGCAACAAACGGCCTTACTTGCTCAGCAGCCGCTGCGTACTCGTCGTACATCTTCGCAGGGTCAAGGGTCACTGTTCCGGTGCCAAAAAGTGCTTTTACGATGGCGTTTTTCTCCGCGCAGGCCTCTTCAATGTGCGTCTTGAGAAGGTCAGGCATCAGCAGGTCCACCACTCGGAGCCCACTGCGCGCCATTTTGTCCTCGTATGCAGGACCGATACCCTTGCTCGTAGTCCCAATCTTCTGCCGGCCGGGCGCCATCTCCGCTGCGAGCTCAATCATCCGGTGATAGGGAAGTATCACCTGCGCGCGGTTTGAAACGAACAGCCGCTCATCGACGGCCACATGCAGCTTGCGCAGCTTGTCGACTTCGCCCAGGAAGGCGATCGGGTCAAGCACAACACCGTTGCCGATAAGGCCTTTGCACCCCGGGCGCAACACGCCACAGGGAATCAGCTGCAGCACAAACTTCTGCCCGCCAATGATGACCGTGTGCCCGGCGTTGTGCCCGCCGGCGTACCGTGCAACCGCGGCAAACCGCTCGCTCAGCACATCCACAATCTTGCCCTTGCCTTCGTCGCCCCACTGGGCGCCCAGCACTACCGCCGTCTTTGCTCGCATGTCGTTCCCGATTCCCTTTATTTAGAAGGTCGTCTTTGGGGTGGAGATGTCCAGATTGTTCTTGGGAGTAGACCCGAATTCCGCCCGGATCGCAAAACAAAGGCGCAGACGACCTCTGCCTGCACCGTCTCCGATTCTAAACCCCGCAACTAATCCCAGGACATCGTGTCTAACTTGATTATCCGCGCCGGAGGTGTGCCCGCGGAAGCGGATCGTGTTTGGGTCCGAAGCATGTAGCTGACCCTGAAAGGGGAAAATGAGACCCTACCTTCATCCTCCCGGATCGAATGCATTTTCAGTTCTTCGCAATTCTCACCCGCGCTCAAGCACGAAGACTGCAAAGAGTCTGCTGGCAAGTGCACTCAGGCGCCCTTTCGCGCTGCTCATGATTCTTTTGCTTTTGCCGTTCGCCGTACCGGAGCTTTATGCCCAGCAACCATGGCCGCAGACTCCCCAATACACATACGGCCAGCAGGCGCAAAGCGCTCCGTACGCCGGTCAGTATGCTCCGAACCCCGGCTCTTCGCAACCAGCCAATCCCCAGCCGCCGCTGTACGATCAGCCAACTGGCTCTCCACCACAGACATACGGCCAACAACCCTATACCGGCCAGCACGAATACGCGGCAGACCAAGCCTATCCTGCACCGGATTATGATCAGCCGCAAGCTTCGCCGCAGGCCCCTGCTCAGCCATTCACCCCTGAACAGCTGCAACAGCTCGTAGCCCCCATCGCGCTCTACCCTGACAATCTGGTCGCCCAGATTCTCGCCGCCGCCACTTATCCAGCTCAGGTTGCAGCCGCTGATCGCTGGCTCCAGTCCCAGGGCTACACTTCGCCTGATCAGATTGCCTGGGCTGCGGACGCGCAAGCCAACTGGGATCCGAGTATCAAAGCTCTAACCGCATTTCCGCAGGTNNGTATTACAACCAGCCGCAGGACCTCCTTCAGACGGTTCAGATCATGCGCCAGCGCGCCGAGGACGCGGGGACGCTGCGCAACTCGCCACAGGAGACAGTCACGTACGACCGGGACAACATTGAACTTGCCCCGGCCAATCCGCAGATTGTCTATGTTCCCGCCTACAACCCGTGGGCTGTTTATGGTCAACCCGTCACTCCCTGGCCCGGCTTCTCGCTGTTCGGCGCACTGGAGTCGGTTGGAGGTACGCTGCTTAGATTTGGGTCTGGTGTCGGCATGGGCGCCTTCACACACACCCCCTTTGGCTGGGGGCTCTGGGCCCTCGACTGGCTCGCCCAATCGATCTTTTTCAATCACTCGGCCTACTCCTCGCAGAGCACCTCGGTATCGCACTTTGGCTCGTATCGTGGCGGCAATGCGGCATACGCTCGCGGTGGAGGTGGCTACAGGCAGTTGGGCAATGAGAATCGGCTCCAGGGGAACACTGTCCGGGGCTACGGCGCCGCGCCCGATCAACGCTATGCGCGTCAGTCGGAAGGATATTCCGGTGTTTATGGGCAGAATCGCGGCTTTCCGGCGCCGAGTCGCAGCTATTCCGCTCCGCAGCAGAGCCTCGGCTACGCCGGTCCGCAAAACAACTACGCCCGTCCGGCTCCTCAGACTTACGCGTACAATCGCCAGCCTCAAACGGCCATCCCTGCCCGACCCCAGCAAGCATATGCCGGATACAGCCGGCCTGGTGGATACAGCTACGGGGAATATGGCAACTCAGCCCAGCCTTACGGCGCTCGTCCATCAGCCGGGTACCTGAGACCGCAGCAGGCAGTCCGCGCCCCGACGCCAGCTTTCTCTCAGCGCTCGTATCCAGTGGAGCGTTCCTTCACAGCCAATAATCGCAATAGTTACGGGGAGGCGTACGCAAGACCAGAGCATTCGGGCGGCTTCCACTTATTTGGCGGACACAATTCTGAGAGATCGTTTGGCGGTCACGAAAGCTATCGCGCGCCCAAACCTCCGAAGGCGCCGAAAGGCGGGGGCGGAGGTGGACACCACAGTTTTGGCCACCACCGCTAAGCCTGTTTCTATGATCTCCTTTACGTGATCAAGCCGCCTGCTTCGGGCCGCCCTTCAGGAGTCCCAGACGCGCCAAGCTTTCGCCGGTGGCCACAATGCACTCCTCGTTTGTCCGCGGCGTCCAACCCAGAACGCGCCGGGCCTTTTCGTTGGTCGCGTTTTTGAGTTTGCCCAGCTCTGGCAAGACCTGCCTTACTCTCGGATCGAATAACGACGCAACGCGCAGCAC
This sequence comes from Acidobacteriaceae bacterium, assembly GCA_003140705.1. GTDB lineage: Bacteria > Acidobacteriota > Terriglobia > Terriglobales > Acidobacteriaceae > Telmatobacter. The sequence goes on along the minus strand of PLKU01000185.1, from coordinate 15,356 downwards.
CCAATTCGGCAACTCCCTGGTCGGGACCTTTTTCGCGTTTGGGCCCAGGCCGGCCCTCAGCGCCCTGGCAATCTCGAGCATGGAGATGAAGTCGCCTGCCACAGCCAGGAACCGCTCGCCCTTGGCTGCGGGATCGGTCATCGCGCGAAGATGCAGGTCGGCCACATCGCGCACATCCACGGCACCAAACGATACTTTTGGGCAAGCGGGCATCGCACCGGACAGGAGCATCTGAACGATCAGAATCGACGTTGAGAGGTCAGGTCCAAGCACGGGCCCAAAGACAGCCACCGGATTTACGACGGAGAGTTCCAGTGCGCCGCCTTCCCTAGCCATGAAATCCCATGCGGCGCGTTCGGCCAGCGTCTTTGATTTTGTATAGGGAAAGACGTCTGCGCCATTCGGGTTGGTCCAATCCTTCTCGTTGAATGGCGCGTCCTGCACCGGATGGCCATACCCAATGGCCGCGAAAGAAGAAGTCAGCACCACGCGCCTGACGCCCGCATCTCGCGACGCGCGCAGCACCCGGAGCGCTCCTTCGCGTGCGGGCACAATCAGCTCATTTTCGTCTTTGGGGACTTCCGCAGGAAACGGCGACGCAACATGCAGGACATATTCGCAACCGGCAACCGCATTCGGCCAGCCCACATCTTTTTCGAGATCGGCTTCGCAGAAAGTCAGTCGATCACGCGGCTCGACCCCGCCTTGCTTCAAGAGGGCGAGTACGTGGCTCTTACGACTCATGCTGCGCACAGTGGTGCGCACCTGGTAGCCCGCCTGAAGAAGCTGCAATATGCAATAACTGCCGATAAATCCTGAACCGCCGCTGACCAAAACTGTGCTCATTCCTGCCTCGTCCTCCTGGATGACCTGCAGTCAACCTGTATCTCATCCCTTCCACGCTCACTTCGATTGCTCATTGCGTTGTTGTTTGGGATCGTAGAGCGAACCTGATCACCCCGCCGCAACCGGTTGCTCTGCACGGGCGAATGTGTACGGCCCTTCCGGCACCAGCGCTACGCGTGCACCGACGGGGAGCCCATCGAGCACCGAGGCAACAGCCTCTTCCAACGTGCTGAACGCCCACGATCCAAGAAAGCCTAGTTGGCTCCTCGTTACCCCTGGAGTAAAAAAGAACAGGTCAAACTTCTCGCCGACCAGCGCCAGCTTTTCAAGTTGCCATTGGTCCACTTCAACCGCTGACTCACGAATCTCTTCAAGAAAACTCGCGAAGTCTCGAAGCCCGGCCAGACTGCGCGCAAACTCTCTCGAACCCACGCCCTCAGCGCACTGCGCTATCACTAGGATTCGCCCGCCCGGCTTCACAATGTGCTGTGCCGCCGTGATCCCCTTGACCGTTTGGTAGAACGTCAGATCGAGCGGATAGCCGGCTGCACTGGTGATCACTGCGTCTGCTGCCACCTCCAACCGCTCCAGGCTCGTGTTCTCAAGAAATGCGACGCCGGCAGCGTGTGCCTTGACCGGATCGCCCGCAAACACTCCTGAGATCTTGCGTTCCAGCGTCAGCGTGACATCGAGGATGAAGTCGTGCCGCGCCATTCGGGCAGCCTCAAGCAGCTCAGCATGGAGTGGATTACCTGTGATCGATCCTTCGGTCGTCAGCGGCTCTCGCATGAATCTGGGCGAGTGAATCACCTTGATCGTCTCCTGAGCCGCCAGCCCCGGAGCAATCAGCTTCCGGCCTCCGCTGAACCCGAGCATCAGGTGCTGTTCGATAAATCCAAGAGTGATGTGCAGGTCTGCCGCCATGAACCGCTCGTCGATATACACAGGCGTCCCGCGTCCTGTGACCCCGAGGGAGCGATGTTCAGCGAGCGCGCGTGCGTCGTGGTTCACCACCCGATAGGTCGTTGCAATTTCCGGTCCTACAATTGTCTTGATTTCGTCTTCCGTCGCGCCCCGGTGCAGCCCGGTTGCGATCAGGATCGTGATGCCGTCTGCTGGAATCCCCGCCGCGTGCAGACGTCTCAGCAGCGGAGGTAGCGTCGCGCTGTTCGGCGCGGGCCGGGTAATATCGCACACTGAAATTGCTGCCGTCTTTTTGCCCGCGGCAAGCTTTGCTATAGGCTCGCAGCCGATCGGGTGATCGAGTGCCTTCTCGAGCTCCGCCGAAACATCGCCTATCGCCTGTCCGGTATGGCTGCGCAGGACCTGGTAATCAAAACCATCCGGGACCGAAACGTCGATTCCGTCTTTGCCGAATGAAAAGTGCGTCTTCATGGTTCTGGCCCCTGCCCTCGTCGGATGCTGTCAGATTCATTCTCGCAGCCCGGCCCAAATTCAATCCACATTTTCAAGGCCTTGTTAACCGAACGCCCCGCTCATCCGTTTTACGGGTAGAAGAGGCCAAACGCCTTCTTCGAGTAAGGGGGTTCTTGATATGCAGCTCCACCGCCGCACCACTTCCTGGCTTTTGCGCTCCATGGTCCTACCGACTTTCCTGCTTACAGCCTTTGCCGCCGCGCAGACCAAGCCAGTTGCACCTGTCCAGCCTCAAGTTACAACAGCCCCGGTCTCAGACCAGGAGGTCGCGGACACACAGGAGCAGCTGATCAAGCTCCTGCGCCTGAGCCCCACACTCACTTCTGTTGTCGCGCACGATCCAACGTTGCTGTCAAACCAGGACTATGTGAGCCGGAACAATCCGCAACTCGCCCAGTTCCTCGTCACGCATCCTGAAGTCGCGCGTAATCCTGAGTTCTATCTTTTCACCAACCTGAATCCTCGGGACGGGCGCCGCGACCAGGCACTGCAGCGCGCGGTCTGGCCCGACATTTCCTGGAGCCAGAACAATTCTTCGCGCCCCGAAGACATCGTTGCTCCGATCGCTGCGCTTGCGGCGTTCGCCTGCTTTCTTGCCGCCCTGGTTTGGATGATCCGCGTGTTTCTTGAGAACCGGCGCTGGGGCCGGATCTTCAAGCTGCAAAGCGAGGTGCACGGGCGCCTGATAGACAAGTTCAGTTCCAACCAGGAGTTGGCCCTCTATATGGGCACCGATGCCGGCAAGCGCTTTCTGGAAGCTGCCCCGATTTCGGCCGGCCTTGAACCAGAGCAGCGGATGCCTAATGTCGTCGCCCGCGTGCTTACGCCGCTCCAGATTGGTATCGTGCTGGTTCTTTTAGGCGCCGGATTCTGGCTTCTCAGGAATACCCGACCTGAGATGGAAATCCCAATGCTTGTTCTGGGAACCATCTCCTTGATGCCAGGACTTGGATTTATCATCTCGGCAGGCATTACTTGGGTATTGGCAGGGCGCTTGGGATTGATGCCTGAAGGCCCTTCGGTGGCCGACAAGTTTGAGACCCGCCTAGGTTCACAGGACAGGCCGTGAGCCGGACGGGGCCCCGCGGTGGTGAGGAAACGCATGCCCTGGGAATCGGCAATATCGAATGTTTTAGCCGGCGACGCGTCGCGGGTGGCAGACCCACCCATGGATAGCGACGCGTTCGCAGGCTTCTACGAGCGTTCGGCCCGATCCCTGTGGGCTTATCTCGCGCGGGTTTCTGGCGATCCTGCCCTGGCAGACGATCTGATGCAGGAGAGCTATGTGCGCTACCTTTGCGCCGAGAGCCCTGCATCGTTCATGGCAGATGGTGAAATAGCGGCTCGCCGTTATCTATTCCGCATCGCGACCAACCTGATGCGCGACCATTGGCGACGACCCAAGGCCACATCCATCGAGGACCTGCCGGAAGAGTTTTTCGCTGCAATCAGCCATTCTGTCCAGACCGACTCGCAAGCCATGCTCGGACCCGCACTGGCGCAGATGCGTCCCAGGGATCGGCAATTGCTGTGGCTTGCCCACGCAGAGGGTTACTCTCACCGTGAAATCGCCGATATCACGGGCTTGGCATCGGCCAGCATTCGGCTGCTTCTCTTTCGAGCTCGCCGCAAGATTGCACGGCTGCTGCAGGGCCAGGCTTTGGCTCCCCAACGACCGTTGCAGGATCAATCCACGATTGTGAGGAGGCTGCCATGAACTTAAGCGGCTGCTCCCGTGAGAAAGACGTAGTGGAGATGCTGGCATGCGGCCACTGGCCCCAGGCCTGCTCCGAAGAACTGCGCGCACACATCGGCACCTGCCGCTCCTGCTCCGACCTGGTGTTGGTCACGTCCACCTTCCAGAGCACGCGAGCCCAATCAGCCGCCAGACCCAATCTCCCTCCCCCAGGCGCCATATGGTGGCGCGCGCAGTTGCGCCGCCGCAATGCGGCTGTTGAGCGCGTTGGCAGGCCTATTCTGGGCGCTCAGATCTTTGCCTTGTCCGTCTATCTGCCGCTGGGACTGGGGCTTGTTGTGTCGCAGGCCCGGCATGGCCTGCAATGGCTGTCATGGTTCGAGCGCCTGGCGCAGCCGCAAACCGCATCGCTTCATCTTGAAACCCTGTGGCCCTCCGGACTCTTCGACTCCAGCTGGAGCCTCATGGTTCTGATTCCCGCGATAGCGACACTTGCACTGCTCAGTGGTGTCGTCCTTTTTCTCGTGTCCGAAAAGCAATAGCCCAACAAGAATCGGGCGCCCCCCTGGTTCAGCAGTCTCTGGTGCGAGGTGGTGAGGCTTTCCACACCTGTCTGCTGTTATATTTTCCTCGGCGCGAACTTGCACCTTTTCAAGGCATGGAGTTCAGCGCACTGAGGCACACACTCATGGAGATGAACGAAAACTCAAGACGATCGTTCTTGAAGCAGATTGGCGCAGCAAGCGCCTTGGCCCTTACCGCTGCGAACGCTGAGGCATTGCCGTCCTCGGCCATTCCGCCCCAGGCACAGCAGGCGTCGCCCGCACCAGGTCAGTCCAGCCAGGCCGCAACTCGCCCAGCGCGCATGGCGTGGTGGCACCAGGCCAAATTCGGCATGTTCATCCATTGGGGCCTGTACAGCGTTATCGGCCAGCATGAGTGGGCCAAGGAGGTTGAAGGCATTCCCATTCCGCAGTACGAGTTGCTCGCGAAGCAATTCAATCCCAAGCCCAACGCGGCTCGCGAGTGGGCCAGGCTTGCAAAACGTGCCGGACAGAAGTACATGGTGATGACCACCAAGCATCACGAGGGTTTTTGCCACTGGGATACGACGCTGACAGATTACTGCGCACCCAAGCAAGGCCCGGGACGCGACCTGGTTCGCGAGTTTGTGGATGCTGCCCGCGCTGAGGGCTTGCGCGTGGGGTTTTATTACTCGCTGATGGACTGGCATCATCCCGACGGCGCAATCTGCAAAACCGACGAGGCTGCCCGCAGGCGCTTTGTCGATTACACGCATGGCCTGATTCGTGAACTGATGACCAATTACGGCAAGATCGACGTGCTTTGGTACGACGTGAGTTGGCCTTTGACTGCGGCTGGGTGGGAGTCAGAGCGCATGAACCAGATGGTGTTTGAACTGCAACCCGACATCATTGTGAACAACCGCAACGGACTTGAAGGCGACTTCGCCACGCCCGAACAGCGCATCCAGGCAGCCGACGCGGGTCGAGCCTGGGAGACCTGCATGACGCTCAACGACAGTTGGGGTTTCAACCGCTTCGACGATGCTTGGAAAACGCCCAAAACAATTGTCGGCAACCTGGCTACATGCGCTCGCGGCGGCGGCAATTATCTGCTGAACATTGGACCGGAACCCGATGGCTCGATCCCCAAAGAGTCGGTGACAGTGCTTGAAGCTGTCGGCAGATGGCTTGAGACAAACGGGAAGGCAATTTATGAGACGGAGCGTAGTTCCCTGGAGGCCAGCGTCAACGCCTACTACACCCGGCGCGGCAACACGTTCTACATCCATCAGCAGTTCTGGCCGGGGCACACACCGGCGGCTGAAGCCACTGGCTTTTTCAAGCCGGAGGCAGTGATCGCCATTGGCGGTTTGAAGCCGAAAGCCCTGGCCGCCCGTTTGCTCAAGACGGGCCAGTCCATCCCGTTTACCCAGGACGAATTCACCTTTCGTTTGACAGAGCTCCCCCTGGAGGCCCCCGACCAACCCGCTACGGTGATCGAGGTGGAATGCGACGGAGAGCCGATCATTGACCACGAGGCGATGCGTGCGCTTTGGCCGCGCTACAGGGTCGGCGTCAGTTAAATGTTGGCCGCTTAAGTTGATCTGCCGGGGAAATGGCGAGGATATGTTGAGTCGGAACTCCGGCTCAACAACCTTCAAGCTCAAAAGCCAATGGCAGGTCGGGTTCAAGCCAAATTTCTGCCCTTCCGGGTCCGCATACTTTGCCTCCCGAGCGATCAGTCGGCAGCCTTTCCGCTCAACACGGTCTAGTTGGCGACCGGCTCTGGTGGAAAGGGTCATGTTGGTGCGTTTCTCCAAACCACCTTACTCTAGCCTCTTATTTCCCTGCACGACGTGAAACTGACCTGATCAGGCCATCGTTAGGTGCCGAAATTACCAATCTGAAACCTGGGATTGGAACGAGCTCCCTGTTGGGGTCTGCTAGCCTTCTCCGTGTGACGCAATCTCTAACCACCGATCGACTCCGACTCCGCCGTTGGCGCGACTCGGACCGGGTCCCCTTTCAGAGAATCAACGCCGATGCGCGGGTTATGGAGTTCATGCCAGGGCTGCTCTCCCCGCAACAGTCTGACGATCTGATTGACCGCATAGAGCAGCACTTCGACCGACACGGCTTGGGAGTGTTCGCCGCCGAGCCGATACAAGAAAAGACTTTGATCGGCTTTATCGGCCTGAACATTCCCAGCTACGACGCTCCGTTTATGCCGGCTGTAGAGATTGCGTGGCGTTTAGCCGTTGAGCAATGGGGCCAGGGTTTGGCGACTGAAGGTGCGCGCACCGTGGTTCACCACGCCTTCAACACACTTCAACTTCCCAGTCTGGTTTCATTCACTGTCCCTGAAAACATGCGCTCGCGGCGCGTGATGGAAAAACTGGGCATGACCCACGATCCATCAGACGACTTTGACCACCCCGTCCTGCCTCCAGGCCACAGATTGCGTCGCCATGTTCTCTACCGCCTGCAGCGCCAACATTGAGTTGCGAGAACGGGATGATTTCCTCGAATCGCGTTCAAGCATCTTCGTTTTGCCTTCTCAAAGTGCGTGTCGCGGGGACTTTGGCAGCCTGCGGGGTCAGGCTGGTTTCACCCCTTCGCACCGATTCTGTCAGCCTCGGCTGATCCATCTCCCTCTTCAAATTGGAGATAATCTCTCTGGCCATTTCGATCCGGCTCTTCTTTTTCATAATCTATCCAATCTTCAAGCGGTGAGTAACATGAGTGGTCAGTTGCCGGCATCAAGCGTGACCGAATCGCCTCTTTTTCTACACTTCATTCTGGAAGCATCTCCCCTTAGCGTCTGTTCACATTGGACCAGTGAGCACATCACGGGCAGCAAACCTTCGGCGCTGTTAGAATTCCGCGCATGGAAACCATCCAGTACAACCTGCCGCAATCCCGTATTCCTGAAGCCTGGTACAACATCGCAGCCGAGCTGCCCAAGCCGATGGCGCCGCCGCTCCATCCCGGGACGCTCCAGCCCCTTGGCCCGGAGGATCTTGCCCCGCTATTTCCCATGGCGCTAATTCTCCAAGAGGTGAGCCAGGAGCGGGAGATAGAGATTCCCGGCCCGGTGCGACAGGTCTACGCGCAGTGGCGACCCTCGCCCCTTTATCGCGCCCGCCGCCTGGAGCAGACCTTGGATACCCCGGCCCGTATCTACTACAAATACGAGGGCGTAAGCCCGGCAGGCAGCCACAAACCAAATACCGCGATCCCCCAGGCCTACTACAACAAGCTCGAAGGGACGAAGCGGCTTTCGACGGAGACAGGGGCCGGCCAATGGGGCTCTTCACTGGCAATGGCGTGTGCATTCTTCGGCCTGNNCCTATCGCCGCGCCATGATGGAGACCTTCGGCGCCTCGGTTACGGCCAGCCCCAGCATTGAGACCGAGTCAGGCCGCGCGATTTTGAGCCAACATCCGGACTCAAACGGGTCGCTCGGCATCGCAATCTCTGAGGCTGTGGAAGTGGCTGCCAAGGACCCGGATACCAAGTACGCCCTGGGCAGCGTGTTGAATCACGTGCTGCTGCACCAGACCATCATCGGTCTGGAAACCATTGAGCAGATGGCGCTTGCCGACGATGAGCCGGACATCATTGTGGGTTGCACCGGGGGCGGATCGAACTTTGCAGGGCTGGTAATGCCCTACATTGGCCGTAACATCAAGGGCAGGAGCCACGCACGCGTCATCGCCGTGGAGCCCGCAGCCTGCCCCAGTCTCACCAAGGGCCGCTTCACCTATGACTTCGGAGATACCGGCCACCTGACCCCGCTGGTGAAGATGCACACGCTGGGCAGCACCTTCATGCCCCCGGGAATTCATGCGGGCGGGTTGCGCTACCACGGGATGGCTCCACTAGTGTCACACGTGATGGATTTGGGATTAATTGAGGCCACTGCCATTCAGCAGCTCGACGCATTCGCCGCAGGTATTCAGTTTGCGCGCGCGGAAGGCATTATCCCTGCGCCGGAATCGAACCATGCCATCGCTGGTGCGATCCGCGAAGCGCTGGTCGCGAAGGAAGAGGGCAAGCAGAAGACGATTTTGTTCGGCTTGAGCGGTCACGGGCACTTCGACATGCAGTCTTACATCGCCTACCAGGCCGGGCAGTTGGAGAATTACGACTATCCGGCGGAAGAGGTCGCGATGGCACTCGCCGGGCTGCCGTCGCTGGGCTGATTCCATTCTCTGATGAAGGAATCTGGGCCCTTCGTTGTCGCATTCGCAGTGAACATGAAGGAAATCAGGATGCGGTGGTAGCAGCTTGCGTAAACAACACCGCATCCGCGACACGTGCTGCGTCCACGGCTGACTTGACTGCATGGACACGCACGATCGAGGCCCCATTGAGAATGGCCGCGACCATCGCCGCGAGGCTCGCTGTCTCGCGACCTGCCGATGGCGCGACCTGGTGTTTAACCAAATCGGCAACGGTATGCCCCAGAAACGATTTCCGGCTGACACCGGCAAGCAGCGGACGACCTATCGAGAGCAGTTCAGCCTGGCGGTTTAGTAGTGCGTAGTTTTCATTGAGACGCTTGCCGAAGCCATATCCGGGATCGAGCACCATCGACTCCGGTGCGATGGTTGCTCGTACAGCCGTGTCCAGGCACGCCGACAGACCGGCACGCACCGTGGCCAGCACTTCATCAGGCGAAAGAGCCGGCAGGGTGCGCCATTCTTCCGGACGCCCGCGCGTATGCATCAGGATCACGCCGCTCTTGAAAGCTGCGCAGACTGCAGGCATCTCGGCATCCCAGAGAAATCCGCTCACATCGTTGATGACTTCGGCGCCAGCGGCCAGGGCCGCGCGCGCCGTCGCGGCTTTGTAGGTGTCAACAGACAGAATCGCCTTGGGCCACACTGCAAGAAGCCCCTCGAGCACGGGCAGCAGCCGCGCTTGCTCTTCCTCCGCGCTCACGGCGGGAGCATTCACAGAACCGGCTCCGCCACCAGCCCTCGATCCGGGGCGTGTGCTTTCCGCGCCAAGATCGAGAATGTCCGCGCCTTCGTCGATCAACTGCAGTCCGTGAGCAATCGCTGCATTGGCGTCGAGAAAAGTGCCGCCGTCGCTAAAGGAGTCGGGCGTGATGTTGACCACACCCATGATGAGCGTTCGGCGACCCAGTTCAAGAGTTCGCGTGCGAAGTCGCCAATTTGTCTTCGCGCGCGAAGTCAACTCAACATCTCCTCGTTTAGCTGGTGGCCTTCACTTTTGCGCTGATCATGTCCACTGCACGGCGCGCACTCAGGGCCGCACCCTCTTGCCAGCCCACCACGTTGCTGATAGTGTCGCCCGCGAAGTAGATGGGGCCGTCTCCTTCGATCATGACATCGTAGCCGGAGAGCCCGCCACCGTAGTCCATGATCCACGATCCCTCGTTCCATTTCATCTGTCTCCAGCCGCAGTAGACAGGATTCCGCAACTCTTTGCCATGGCCCGGATGCAGCTTCTCCATCGACAGGCGCGAGGCCGCAAATTTTTGTTCGAGTGTGCGGTCGGCGAAGCCCGGGACCTCATTGTCGTCCATCATGTATCCGCAAACGACGATCCCTGTCGGATGCATGATGCGCGAGCTTGGATACCACACCGGGCTGACACCTTCCTCAAGAAATGACAGTCCGCCATAGATGTTGTAATCCGTCTCCCAAAAGCGGCGGCTCTCCCAGGCAATCTTCAGCGCGCCCGCCATGGTGCTGCCCTCGATTGCCTTTTTGAAGGGCGCAGAGAAATCGTTCGGAATCCTTTTGAGCATCGGAAAGGGAAGAGCGCAGATGCAGTAAACCGCCCCAAGCTGCTTCGCTTCACCGCTCTGCGTGTAAGCGATCCGCACTCCGTTTGAAGTCTTGCGGATCTCACGAACGGGCGAGTTGTACTGGACAATGGGTCCCAGCGATTTGGCGAACGCGTAAGGGATGCGATCCATGCCGCCCACTGGCTGAAACATGGTTGCCTGCCATGGCCAGTCCTCCTCATACAACATCCCATCCCAGAAGTTGCCGTCGAGCAGCGTTCGCATATCCATGGGAGGCTCATCGACCTCGGCCTGTTTGCCAGCGCCCGGAGCCACCTTCATGCCTGCTCGACCTGAACCCAGATATGCCCCGGTCTTATCCAGCGGCCCGTAGACGCCGAGGAAATCCATCATGCGCTCTTTGTCCTGCGCTGAGAATTCCGAGTCGAGCGCGCCCTGGCGAATGCACTTGGACAGCAGCTCCGAGACGTGGCCGCGCGTATCGTTGATCGCCTTGCGCTGAGGAACTGGTTTGCCGCCGTTGGCCTTGTCATTTTGCAACAGCGTTGAGCGCGAGGTGTTGATCTCCACCTCGAGCGGAACGCCCAATTCCCGAACGTAATTCAGCATTGTCCAGTGCGTGCTGGGCAAGCGAGCGGGACCCAGGTTCTGGTAATTGCCTTCCTCCCATTGAATTGTCTGCGTGGTGCCATCGACAAACTCAACCTTGGTGCCGTTGCGTCCGGTGAAATTGCGACCACCCGGCCGCTCGCGCGCCTCCAGGACTATGACGTCATAGCCGAGCTTTCTGAGCTCGTAGGCCGAGACCAGGCCGCCAATCCCGCCGCCCAACACAACCACTTTCACACCGTCGCCAGTTCCAGCCTCGGCTTGAATGGGTTGTGCCATTTCGCCCCTCATGGGCATTAGCCCGAGAGCCTGCATGGTTGCAAATGCGGCACCGTATCCGCCTGCCTGACCGACACGCATCAAAAAGCTACGTCTTGAAATTGGCACGAGCCAACACCTCGGTGGGAAAGTGAACAACTTATTCAATGGCTGAATGGGGAGCCCGGGATCGGCAAATCATCCTGTTGCCGGTGTTGCAAGACGGAGAACGGTTCCTTAGCCAGAAGTTCTAATCCCCTCTTAGCATTGCATCAATATATCCCAGCAACCCCCACTCGCGATCCTGATGCTGCTACACTCCGGGCATGATGGATTTTCGGCGAATTCTGGCGCTTGTTCTGGCTTTGCTTCTGGTTCCCTCAACTGGGCTCCTTCAGCAGGCGTGGGCGCAAAGCAGCAGCAGGCCGATCGCCCAGACGGCAGCGATTTCGACGGCGCGGGTTGCTGCGGCGAAGGGGCCGATCGCGGACAAAATCAACGCGATGTTGGCGGAGCCGGCATTGAGTCATGCAGAGTTTGGCATCAGCGTGACCACTCTGGAAGGTCAGTCGCTGTATGGGCTGAACGAGGGGCGGCTGTTTACCTCGGCATCAAATGCAAAGCTGCTAACAACGGCGGCTGCGTATGCGCTGTTGTCGGTGGAGTCGCTGACCTGGCAGACCTACGCGCTGGCGGGTGGCGATGTTGACAGTACCGGCGTGTTGCATGGCGACCTGATTCTGCTTGGCTCCGGCGACCCGACGATCAATGCGCGCCATTATCCGTATCGCGGGCCGGAGGCTGCCGAAGCTGCGGCAAAGCAGGCTGAATCCAATGCTTCTGCTGGATCTCCCGCAGGCGAGGTGGAGAAAACGCCGAAGGCGATGGACGTGCTGGACCTGATGGCCGAAGAGGTGGAACAGAACGGGGTGCGGACGGTTGACGGCAATGTTGTCGGCGACGATAGCTTCTATCTCGATGAGCCATTCGGCCAGGGCTGGGCGTGGAACGATCTGCAATGGAGCTACGGCGCGCCTGTCTCCGCGCTCACCTTCAACGACAACACGGCAGAGCTGACAATTGCTGCTGCGCCAGAATCGGCCGGGCAGGTCGCGCCCGCTGTGAACTCGTCCGGAATAGGCGAAACGGGCGGAACCAGCGGGACAGGCACACTTGCGGCAGGAGCCACTGAAGCAGAGTGGACGCCGAAGGTGGAGTACTACACGCTGGACAACTCGATGACTGTTGCGGCGGCGGGGCAGGTTGCGCATCCTGGCTTGGAGCGCAGGCCCGGCTCGATGCTGGTGCGGGCCTGGGGAACGGTGCCTGCCGATGGATTGCACCTGACAGTGGCCGTGGAAGACCCAGCCGAGTTTACAGCTGCCGCCTTTAAAGACGCTCTGATGCGGCGTGGCATTACAATCACGGGCACCCCCACGGCAGCGCACAAGTACCCGATCGGCACCGGTGATTTTGCGGTCGAACGCGGTCAGATGGTCCTGCTGTCGCGGGACCCGCCAAATGTGGTTGCCGCGCCGCTGCAGAATCGCCGAGTGTTGGCTATGCACGTCTCGGTGCCGGTGGCGCAGGATGTGACGGTCATCAATAAGGTGAGCGAAAACCTTCACGCCGAGTTGCTATTGAGGCTGCTGGGCAAGGTTTATGGGAGCGAAGGCAGCTTTGCGCAGGGTGCGCGGGTGGTGCGGCAATTCATGGTCGGTGCGGGAGTGGCCGACGCGGATTTCTTTATGTATGACGGCTCGGGCATGAGCCCGGAGGACAGGATCACGCCGCGCGCGTACACGCAATTGTTGACCTATGCCGCAAAGCAGCCGTGGGGCGTGAGTTGGCGCGAGACGTTGCCCGTGGCCGGCGTTGACGGCACACTGGCGAGTCACTTTAGAAACTCGACGTTGAAAGGGAAGGTGTGGGCAAAGACGGGAACGCTCAACGAGGTGAACGCGCTGTCGGGCTACGTGATTGCGAAGAGCGGCCAGACGCTCACGTTTTCCATTCTGGTCAACGGCCGCCGCCCCAGAAGCGATGCCGAGGCTCAGGCCCTTGACCGCATTGTTGAAGCGATCGCGGCGTCGGAGTAAACCTGTATCATCAGAGGCAGATGCGCACTCCCTCTCGTCCTGCATCACTGAAAATTCTCGCTGCTGCGATCGGCCTCGCGAGTGCGCTTGCCGCGGCCGGTTGCCGCCAGTTGCCACCTTCAAAACCCGAGGCTCTGTGGACGATGGAAGAGGCGCGTGGGGCGCAGGTATTCAGCCAGAAATGCGCCAAGTGCCATCATCCGACCAACACGCATCCGCTGAACGGGCCGGGGTTGCAGGCCATCACCAAAGTCAAGACAATGCCTTCTGGCACGCCGCCCACCGACGAGCGCATGACCTACGTTATCCTCCATGGCCGGAATATGATGCCTGCGACGCAACTGAGCGACGACCAGCTGAGTGACCTGCTGGCCTATCTACACACGCTATGACGGATGAGACTGAGAACGGCGAAACTAAAGCTGGCGCGCATGATCCTGCGCCGCAGAAGCCACTGGTGCTCCAGGAACTGCTGCCGCTGCCAGGTCTGGCGGCCATCAGCCTTTATCTGCTGGTTCTCGCCGGGGTCATCATACTCGGCGTTGTGGCGGGGCGACACTATCCAGCAGTCTTCCTGATCTTTGCAGCACTGTTCATGGCCGCCAGCGGAGGGTTGCTGATGCTGTTTCGCTGGGCATGGGCACTGGCGCTGGCTGCGGTTATGCTGCTGGTGATTTACAACCTTTGGATCTTCACGAGCCAATACCAGGGGGCTGCATTGGTACAAGGGTTGCTGAACCTGGTCTTTTTCCTCTACCTGGTAAGGCCTGAAGTACGAGAGCGGCTGAGGTAGCGGTCTACCAAACAATTCTGCAAGAACTGCTCAAAAAGCTCGCAACGGGCCCGCCTCATTTGCACAGATCCTTCAACTTATCGAACGGCTTCGGCTTGAAAGCCGGATGAGGCAAGTGCCGCGAGTCCATGAACTGGTCGGGGAACGTCCCGCCGTACTTCAGAGCGGCGTCAGGGTCCTCCGTATACACCGGGTCGTTCTCCACTTCAGGCAGCGTCACAAATCGGAAGCCTTCCTGGTGCAGCAAATCAACCAGGTCAGGCAGCGTCAGCGTTGTAAAAGCCGTAGCGTGTAGCAGCATCACATTCGGAATCTCGTGCCCGAAGGCGATTTGCTCTTCTTCGCGGCCAAGGCGAATGTATTCAGCCGCAGCGTCAAGATAGCTCTGCTTGCGCCACGCAATTGCCTCGTTGTCAGGCTTCGCAGAGCAGCGCGCATACGCGTCGTTCCATGCATAATCCTCAAAATCGAGCGAAACCTGCGCCACGCGATAGCCGTGGTCTTTGAGATAAGCGCGAACCGCGTGGCGCTTGTCCAGCGTGTCGCCCTCCCACAGAAACGGATAGCGGAACCAGTGCCAGTCGCGCGCCCCAGCGTATTGCGCGAGCGCCGGCTCGTTCAGCGCGATCTCATGCTCAAACGCCTCTGTACTATTGGCCGTCAGCGACATGTGCGACCACGTGTGGCTGCCGATATTCATGCCGGCATCCACCCAAACGCGCAAGGCCTGCTGCGCGTCTGGATCGTTATCGAGCTTCACAGCGTTCACAAACCCATACGTCCCCTCGAGATGCATGGCCTTCAGCTCGCCAGTCAGTGTTGTAGCAATCTTTGTGCGGTTCTCTCCCTGCGGCAACCTCCCCGCAGCAGGCAAATCATCAAATGTGAGAGCAATCGTCGGGTGCGCGTCCAGCGTGCCAGTGAAGGGTTGCCGTGCTGCGGGCGTCGCAGGTTGATACCACGACTGGAATGCCACGGCCCCGCCATTCAGAACCAGCCCCATGCCGGTGGAGGTCAAAACTGCAAGTACGCCGAGTTTCATTCCACATTCCCCTCATCAGCCGTCCTGCGATTCTACCAACCACTTGAACCATACTGGCGACCCCACACGGCCGCCATCAATCGCGCGAGCCCAAGTCTCGCCTCCCGGTACAATACATAGTTGATGGAACTCGTCCAGATCTCGCCGGTGCGAACGACTCCCGCTCCCAAACCCGAGTGGCTCAAGGCGCGTGCTCCTGTCGGTGAAAACTACCACGACCTGAAGCGCCTGGCGCGATCACTTGGTTTGCACACCGTGTGCGAGAGC
>PLKU01000046.1:4262-6255 GCA_003140705.1 Acidobacteriaceae bacterium | reverse complement strand
AACTTGGCTTCGCACTTGTTGAGCATAGGAAAGGTGCACTCTGGACCAAGTATCCGCGTTGTAGCCGCCGTCATTCCTGGACCCTGGGGCGTTTCCGGGGACGTATTTCTGATTCTGGGTGGTCGGGTACCATCATGCCCCGATCACACGAACTCGGGGCCGGCGACCCGTCTGGCCGGTCCGCCGAATGAGCCCGCTAATTTCTTTGCGACGGTTGATAGTTAACTTCGGAGAAGAATCCGGTTCATGTCGTTGTGCTTCTGTTCACTCTTCAGCCGTCAAATCGTCGCCTCGTCCTGCCTCGATTCGGGACCACTGCGAGAGGGGACGACCGTCGATGGTTAACTCACCTGGAGCGTACGCTTGCGGCCAGCCGCTCGGCGAGTCCTCATGCTTCTCCTGGCGTCCGTACACCGTCAGATCGAGTACGTGATAGCTGTTATCCATTACTTCCACGCCGCGCGAGGTCGTCCAGTACGTCTCAAATACTCTTGATCCATTCCGCAGATAGCACACCAGGTGCATCCTTCCGATGCGTCGACCTGCCAACAGCGTCTCCAATGATCCCAGCGCGGAGTACCACGGCATATCCCATCCCATGAAATCTCGATAGCGAACGCTTTCCTCGTATGGTCCCTGGGCGAAAACAGCAAACGTCACATCGCGGGCGTGGAAGTACGAGAGTTCACCCATATGCGCCGTTACCCAAGTGCAACCCTGGCACTGCGCCTGCGCTGGTTGTCCCTTATGCCACATGAAATAGTAAGCAATTAGCTGCTGCCTGCCCTCAAAGGCATCCAGCAGTGTCACCGGCCCACTGGACCCAATCAACGCTGTTGTCGGGTTCACCTCGACCATCGGGAGTCGGCGCCTTTCAGCGGCGATCGCGTCCCCTTCGTGTGTATGCTCTTTCTCGCGAAGCCGCAACCGATTGAGCTGAGCCTCGAACTCGCCGCAGTCCACCACTGTCGGAAGCGCCGCATTCTGAATAGCCTGCGCAGCCGCCAGCCTGACCCTATTTGATTCCATAGCCATCTGCTCCTCCTCGCCATCGTTGCCCAGCGTCTTTTGCCGGCTGCGATTGCTCTTATTATTTTGGATGCGCGTAGGCCAGATCTGCGCCCCTGACTTGGCCCAGTTCGGAGCACAAATCTCACGAGAGGGCGATGCCGCTAGAACTCTGTCACTTGGCGAAAACTTGGCATTGCACTTGTTGAGGACAGAGCAGGTGCATTCAGAGGCAAGAACCCGCGCTGTCACCGCGTCTGTCAACCCCGCCCGTCACATCCAGCCGGCGATGAATCCGCTCACCATGCTGATCGATCCGCCGGGCATTCCCATATCTGCCCCGGTGATGAATGTGACATAGCGGTTCACACCGCCAATCATCGGGATTGGGGACCCGAAAAAGATGGCTGAACCGCTCCATCCGGGACCGACGGAGGCACCGACGCTTAGGATGCAGGCGGGAATGTGGTTGAAAGCCTCCGCATTACTGGGCGAATCGTCACCGAAAAGAGAGGGGCAGCGCCAGACATCGGTGCCGTAGCTTGGCATGGATGCCATCGAGAAATTGATGCCGACGGGAAGGAAGCCCTCGCTGACGCCGGCACCCATGAACGTGAAGCGGTACATGGTGGCCTTGGGTTCAGCAGGAAAGTGCGTGAGATAGATATTCGTCACCCCGATGGCGGCGATGCCACCCGATGCACCGAAAGCGCCTGACGATGCCGTCTGCCAGCCGGTTCGCTTCCAACTGAGACTCAGACTCATTTGTGTGGGCCCTCCCTGCGCCTATCCGACCGGAGCGTGCCTTTGCGGCCAGACATAATCAAACCAACCCATCTCCAACTTCGCCCTTCGTCGAAGGCAAGATCCAGTCGCCTACATAGGCGAATCGGAACTCCCTTAGGAGTAAAGTCAGCTGGAGTGTAATCGGCCTCTCTTCCTCTGTCAATTAGGCCATTCACAATCAGGTCCGCAAGGGTTCCCG
>PLKU01000046.1:0-4148 GCA_003140705.1 Acidobacteriaceae bacterium | reverse complement strand
TCAAATGTCGAGAACTTGGCATTTCACTCTTTGAGGCCAATTCCCAGCAGCAATCGCATCCAAACCGGTGATATTGATCATCCTGTCACTGACGGGCTAGCGACCATCCGGTAGCGAGTCAGTTTGAAATGGGACGGCTAACCCAAGCTCATCTGGAGAAGAACCAAGCAACAGCTGCGACCAGAACGATGCCAATGACCCAGGCAAGGCCCTTTATGGTCTCCCTTTGGGGCTCATCAGGGTCGGTGGACCTGTATACCACGCGTTTACCTCGCCGCTCGGTTGGCCTGTGGTAGGTGGGCATAACTTTATGCTCTCAGGGACGCAGGCTTGGTGCAACGGCAAACAGTACTGAAGCGGCTACTTCTTGGCGAAGCGCAAGCCTGCGGAACCAAACAATTATGACTCTCTTGGAGGTCACCATGAGCCTTGAACTGAACGAAACGGAAACTCCGGATTAGGACTATCATGCAGGTGCGGATTCTCACTTGAAAGGGGTGACGCTATGCAGCTTCGAACTGTGTTTTTGAGCAGGTTGATCGGGATCTACTGCATTGTTTGCGCGATCCTGATGGCAGTTCGCAGGCAATTTACTCTCGACGCGGTGGCGGCCCTTTTCACGAGCCCACTGGCGATGTTCGTAACGGGAGTTTTCACACTGATCCTGGGGCTGGCCATGATCCTTGGGCACAATTACTGGTCGGGCGGTGCGCTCAGGGTCATTGTGACGATGGTAGGATGGGTGGCGACCCTCAAGGCAGTGCTTATCCTCTTCATGCCATCCGGAATGCAAACCGTTTACCTCAATGGATTCCGCCTCGCGGAGAATTTGTATCTGTACACGGCGGTCCTGTTTGTGCTGGGCGCGTACCTCACTTGGGCGGGGTTCCGGGCAAAGCCGGAGTAGCGCCGGCTGCGATCCCCGTCGAGTCCTGGCCGCGACTCATTGCTGTGAATTGGGCTTTTCACGCTTTGAGGCCAATTCCCCGCGGCAACGGAAGACCCCCAAAATATCCGAGACCTTGGGACGATGGGTAGTGTACGGAGGTGTGCGCCCGCGCGCGAGATACTGAGGCTCTGCCCCCTCCGGTTGGCTCCAAAGTTGCGATTTACAGCCTCAGACCAGTGTGATAAAGTCCGTTCCGAAAGAGGAACGCATGGAAGTCGCTCGCTATATTACACGTAGCCTGTCTTTTGGCCGCTCGATGGCTCTTTGCACAATCGGCACGCTTTTGTTTTTTGGAACCCACGTGGCCTATGGCCAGTCGAGTCTTGAGAGTGACGTGGACAATGCCCGCATCATTGAAATGACTCACAAGGGTCTCGGGGATGACGTCATTATCGCCAGAATAAAGGCGAGTGCAACAAAGTTTACCCTTTCAGATGACGATCTAGCTTCCCTCAAGAAGGCCGGAGTATCCGATTCCGTTGTGGCGGCCATGATTCAGTCAACGCAGTTGACGAGCCCCAAAGTCAAGATTGACGGAAACCCGGTTGAAGTCCGCACCATTGGCGAGCAGAAGGTCGGCGGGCGGCTCGGGCACGCTGTTTCTTTAGGGATCATGTCCGTCAAAAACAAGGCATATCTGCAAGGGCAACACGCCTCGGTTATAGCCTCTCGGAACCCGGTGGTCGATATTCAACTACCCGCCAATGACAATATCGACAACTACATCATTGTCGAGATGGATGACAAAGGCGACCGGAGAGAAATTGAAATGGGCTCTATTGGCGGAACCGTTGGGGAAAAGGTCGGCATTCGCGCCGATAGAATTGTGCGCACTTCTGCGACTCCAACTGGGGGTCGGCGTTTCAAGCTTTCACCAGTGAAGGAGTTGAAGAAGGGCGAGTACATCTTATATTCGGTTGGGTCCGCCGATTTCCCTCATGGCGTCTATGGACAGGGCTACGATTTCACAGTTCAATGATTGGCGACCATGAGAACAATGGGAGTCCGTTCTACAACCTGTTTCGGGCTAGTTGCGTTTGGAGCCCTTATCGCCCTCACGCCAGTATTCGTCTGGTCTCAGGCAAAAGGCGATGAGAAGGCGGATAGGGTTTTCTTGGCTGATGGGACGCCAATCCACCTTGTGCTCATGGACGATCTCCAGGGGAAGGAACTGCGAGTCAAGCAGACGGTTCATTTTAAGGTACGCGAGGACCTCGTCATCGATTCGAAGCTTATTGTGAAGACAGGCACCGAGGCGATTGGACACATTGAATCAATATCAAAGAATGGTCTGTTGGGAAAATCTGGAAGGCTCATTTTGCAGTTCGACTATGTAACCACTGTTTCAGGCGCGCAGCTTTTGTTGCGGGGCGGAGCGGGGGTGAGCGGAGGAAAGGGCGGTGCGCTGACCGGGTTATCGGCCCTTTGGTACGGTCCAGACGCTCGAATGCCCGTTGGAACGATGATCAATGCCTTCGTCAACCAAGATCAACGGGTATCAGTTCCTTAGATATCCGGCGGCTCACAAGAAGAAGTTGCGGAGCAACACGCGCACACATACGCCATCGTGCGCGAGCACCTTGCTTCGAAGACTCGACTAAAGTCAACCAGATATCAATATTTCTCATTGTTGTCGAGCAGCCGCGAAACCGGACCTGGCGTGGTCAAATGTTGAAAACTGGGCTTTGCACGTTTTGAGGCCGATTCCCCAGGAAATGGATCATTTTGCTTTCGGATTAAACGCGTCGGCGGGCAAGTGTGCGTTCACCTTCAGGTTGGTATAGACGCAGATGCGCTGCGTCCCCTGATCTTCATCCAAAATCTGCTTGAGCGTCACGTCGCGCGAAGCGTCGACCCAGATTGTCGCTCTGCGGAGGCTCTTCTTCAGTTCCGGGTCCTTCGGGACGAGTTCTAATACCTCACACTTCACGCCTGTCAAAGTCTCTTGGCGGATAAAGGTGATTTCCCACTTGCTAGAGATCTCTTTGCCTGTGGACCCGAATCCGAGAAGTAAGACGCTCTCTAGCTGCCCTTGTCGCTAGCCAGCTTTATAAACTCTGAAATCGCCGGTGAATGCCTCATAAAGCGTTGCCGTTCCATCTGAATAGCTGAGAACCTTCGGTCTCTCTTTCTGGTTCGTCAAACGAATATGAGCAGACACCTGAAAAGCATCACCGCTCCGCTTGAAGTAGATTGTTCCCGATTGAGTCTCGGTGTCTGGAACAGGCTCGGTTTGCACCGTCTGCCAAACAAAATCAGCAGTTGCGTTCTTGAACTTGCCAGCCGCTGAATCCAGCTCCCGCAGAACGCGGGCGGTATCGTCCGCGGCGAGAGCCGTTGTCGATGTTGCAAGCACCAAGAGCAAGCACGAAATAAGTTCTTTCGGTTTCTGCATATCCAATTCCCATTATTGCTGACCATGTGTCTTCCGTGCGGCTTGGCGAGCAGATTCAGGATCAATGCAAGTATGTTTTCGCCGACCTGACCCAAATCAGCAAGCCAGGAGCAGCGGGTCAAATGTTGAAAACTTGGCTTTGCACTCGTTGAGGCGTGAAGGAACGACCTGCGGGTTGCTCAACTAGTAATGTTCGAAATGGACAGTCTGACGCTCTCGACGCGCCGGCAGAAGAGTAAAATCCCACTGAATATGAAGTCCTCGTTTGGCGAAATCTTCGTTACATTCTTAATGGCAGGCGTTGCCGCTGTTTTTGCCGCCGTGTTGGGATTCGTAGGTGCAATATTTCTTTGCGGAGAACTGCTTAGCGGTGAAATGACCGAATGGGGGCTTATTCTTGCTCCCACAACTGCCCTAATATTCGGCATAGGAGTGTTTGTCCTTGTCTTCCGAAAGATCGAGAAGTACGGTGAGGATCCAGATAGCCAGCGTTGACTGAATTTGTTCCGTTCGACAAGCGACCACCAAATAGGACTTTGGGCGGCCAAATGTTGAAAACTGGCCATTGCACTTGTTGAGGGGAATGGGGCACGATGCGCCTCCTCCCAAGCATCATTGCCGTCACAGTCTTCTGCGGCGAAGTGGGTTCGGGGCTACAATCAAGGCTATCTCGAGAACCCCATCTTCGATTCCGTCCGGAAGGGCCAAGCCTCAGGTGCATGCGCGTCCATTCTTGCTGGTCAAGTGGTACATGGATTAGTTGCCCTTTCAATCGGTCAAATGCTATACGCCAGCGGATGCTTG
>PLKU01000459.1 GCA_003140705.1 Acidobacteriaceae bacterium | reverse complement strand
TTGATGAATGTGCAGCGCCAAAAGGAAATGACATCGGAAACCGCAATTTTGATTCAGTTGGCCAATCAATTGAAGACTGAGACGGACAAGGGCACGCCGGATACGGATTCAATGATTGAGATCCGGAAGGCTGAACTGATCGAGAAGCTGGCGCACAGCATTCAAAACAAAATGAGGGCGACCGTTTCCAATTAGCAACCTCGCCTACCCCGGGGCGCCAACTGCCGGATGCCTGAGAGGACTGTGTGAACAGGGGGCGCAGATATAGCAGGGCGACTTCGCCAGTTCCAATCTGGGATAACTCAAGAAGACAATTCGCCGACAAAACCGAATTGTCCAATGGCGNNGGCGAGTTTGCCGCATTCCCAAGGCGCCCGCCACAACAACAGCGCGCGAGTTTCCGCTTCCTGCCAGACATAGCCAGATGGTGGTAAAAGGGCAATCTCAGTAACTCCCTTGCTCAAGTTCGGCGGCGGTATAAGAATTGCAAAAAGATACATTCTCACTCCTGCATTTTCTCTCTATACTGTGCGGATGAGAGGTGCGCGTATGAAATTCCGGGAAGATCGATCCGGGGAATTCAGGCAGGACACGAAGTTTTACTCATAGTCTTGGGTGCGCAACTTCCTTTGGTTGGCCATGCTGGTCGCAATTCCGTATATGGCTGGCTTTTCCCAGACCAAGCAAAAAGGGCAGCGGAAACCAGACGGCATGATGATTCCGAGATTCCACTGGCGAACCCCGCGGCCAACCCCACTGCCGATGCCAACCGGTATTTGGAAGATTCAATGCATACCTAAGACAACCAGAAGAGGCTGGCAGCTCTGAATTTGCTGCGCCGGAAGGATATGGTGTCGGAGACGGATAAACTGCTGCAATTGGCCAACGAAGGTAATTCGAAAGCGGATCAGAGCGGTCAGGAGAAGCCCTCGGTGGCCGAGTTGCGCAAGGTGGAGCTGATTGAAAAGTTGGCGAAGAGCGTCCGCACCCGGATGAAGGCGATGGGCAACAACTAGATGGGAGGTTTGCTTTGGGGATACCGACAAGGTTTCGTTTCCTGTGTGGGTTGGAAGGACGGATGCGTTCTGTGCGAAATTTGGCTTGCCTGGCCGTCTTCTCCTTCGGCTCAAGTTCACTAGGTGCAGCTCAGCAGCCCGCTCAGGGCAGCGCGGCTCAACCACCCGTGGCCCAGGCGCCAGCAACTGCAGAGGCGACAGCGGACACTTCCAAGCCCGCGACTCCGCAGACTCCGCAACAGAAGCAACTCACGGACGACACTGCGAAGTTGCTGACTTTGGCGAACGAGCTGAAGGCAGAACTCNNACAAGGTTCGGGACGAGATGAAGGCCAGCCTGCAAAAATAGAACATTTTAAGTCAAGATATAGACAGATCAGTGGGTGCGCCCGAATCTGCCATTCAATCTGGGCCTGCGTTGGACGTACGACTCAGATCTGACGGGCGCAAGCAGCGATCACGACCCTTGTCCGAACTTGACTTCCATTCCGGCCCAGCCGTGTGTCTGGATAACCAATGTTATCGACTCGAAGAAAAACCCCTTCATTGCTTTGGCTCATTTCTAGGGTGTCGGTGGGCGGCTCGGACAGTTGCGTGCAGGTATTGGCCGAGTCGATCTGGAGTCCGCCGGTGCTGCTCATGTTTTTGCTTCCGCGGCGGCGCTGTCTACTCCCTACTCCCTACTCCCNNCCGCCGGATTCGCCGTTGGGAACCACCTCTGTAATGGTGACGGCGCGGACGGGAAGGACGAGGGACTTGTCGCCGACGGTGACCGGACCGTAGTCGATGCGCTCGTCGTCCTGGTGGACCATGTCAGAGTTTTTCACTTCGGTCTGCGTGATGAGGCGTACGACGATGCCGGAGCCAGGATCGATGTAGATCTCGCCATGATAGGGGACGCTGTCCTTTTTGTAGAGGTTCCAGATGGTGTTGGTCTGGAAGTTGCCACCCTCGGTCCCGGGAATGCCGAACGGATCTCCGGGATAACTTACCCTGCCGGCCTGTTGGATATCCGGGAAGCAGCACACGTGCACTCCCAAGTGTGTCTTTTTCTTGTTGACGGCATAGGAGAGGACTGCGGCGGGCTTGCCGTTGATGGTTTCCCAGCGCACAAACTGAATGCCGCCAGAGGCCTGCGCTTCGGAGATCACGGTGGCGAGGTTGGGATCGGGGTCCATGACCTCGATCATCTTATTGCGGCCCCACTGAGTTTTGTCGGCGGGAAGGGTCTCCTGCCCCTTGTTCAAGGTGATCGGGGTGTCGGTGGAATTGATGTAGCGGATGTAGTTGTGTGGGTTCACGGACAATCCGGATCCCAGGATGGCGTCCTTGGCACCGTTGTGCACGCCGGAGGAATCTGCGAGGGCTTCGAAATTGTCCTGGAAGCGGAGGGTGGTGCGGTCGGCGGCGAGGGCGGGAAGTTGGGCGTAAGTATTGGAGGCGTAGGCGGCGGCCTTGGCAAGCACGGCAGCGGTGTCAGGTGCTGGGTTGGCGGGTATGTCCGCGGCCGGAGGAGGGAGCAAGGCGCTGCGGGCTTCGAGGACGTAAATCTGCTCGGTGGAGAGCACGCTGGACGCGCCGTTGACCGCAAGCAGGTCTTCAACCAGGCTGTTCAAGGCCGGGAGGGTTAGCTGCTCGCTCAATTGCACCTGCTTGAGCGCGGAGGCCACGTCGGTGTCGTTTTTCTTCTGGTCATGCATGGTCTGGAGAATGGATTTCAATTCGGCGACGGTGATCTTTTTGTCGGCGGCCCAGGCCGGGAGCGAGGCAAGCAGGAGCAGGGCGATGCAACCCTTGATTTTCATGGACAACTTCCTCCGTATCATTAGCGCGGGAAAATTGTAAAGCGAGTTAATCGGAAAGGTCAGTGACGGATGGACAAAGGGATTAAGGGAAAGAGGGGCATGGGGGGTTTGAGGCGCAGGCCGAGGGTCTGGCCCTCGGCCCGCGCGGATGCCGGCGTCGTCGCACTGGATGAAAAAGATGTCGAGCCCGTCCATCCAGAGGCCGGCCTGCTGCTCGAGGCGCAGGTCGGTAGCGGCGATGTTCACCTTGACCGACGAGCCGGTACCGCTGGGGATGATTTTCGCGGTAACGCCGACTTCGTTGGTTTCATTGGGGCGCCAGCAACTGGAGAGGCGACACCGGACACTTCCAAGCCTGCGACTCCGCAGACTCCGCAACAGAAGCAACTCGCGGACGACACTGCGAAGTTGCTGACTTTGGCGAACGAGCTGAAGGCAGAACTCCAAAGAGCAGCAAGGGCATGCTTTCAATGAGCGTTCTCAAGGAGGCCGAGCAGGTTGAGAAGTGGCGCACAAGGTTCGGGACCAGATGAAAGCCAGTCAGCAAAATTAGAACATTTTAAGTAATGGTACAGGCAGATCAGCGGGTGCGCCTGAATCTGGCATTCAACCCGCGCCTGCGCTGGGAGTACGACTCAGATCGGACGGGCACAAGCAACGATCACGATCCTTGCCCGAACCTGACTTCCATTCCGACCCAGCCGCGTATCTGGATGGCCGTATCAGGACTGCAGCGTGAATCAGCTGCCGGCCTGGTAGCTCTTGTACTCGGAGGTAAACAGCGTGTGGCGGCTCCCGGACTTGCCGCCGCCCGAGTCGCCAGTGGGAACCACTTCAGTGTTGATGATGGACTTCGAGGGCAGAACAAGGGTCTTGGCGCCGACGGCCACGGGCAGGTAATCGATGCGCTGGTCCTCCTTGTGGATCACATCCGAGGTCTTGAAATCGGACTCGGTAATCAACCGGACAACGATGCCGGTCGCCGGATCGACGAAAATCTCGCCGTGGTAAGGAATGGTGGCCTTGTAGTTACTCCAACCTTTAATGTTCCCGTCCTGATCCGCCTCAGGGAAGCAGCAGTAGTTGACGGCGTAGTGCGACTTCTTCTTATCGACGGCGAAGCTGAACGCCGCAGCTGTCTTTCCGTTCACGTTTTCCCAGCGCAGCCACGCGAGTTTGTCGGCGGCATTTGCTTCCTGAAGAACCGTGCTCAACACCGGACCCTGCCCAAGCAGCGCGATATAGCCGTTCGATCCCCAGGGCGTCTTGTCCTTAACCAGGGGATTGTCTTCAATTCCATTGCGAATGTTGATCGGCGTCGGGGTGGTGTTGATGTAATGGATGGATTGAGCGTCGATGGCCATTCTGGGGTCGGCGGTGATGCCGGAGTGATTGCCCGGGACCGCCATGGCCGAAACGCTATCCTGGAAGCGGATGGTGGTCTTGGTAGCGGTCACCGCGGGCAACTGAGCATACGTCTTGCTCGCGTAGTCCATGGCCTTGTCGAGCAGGGCCTTCTGTGTCGCTGCATCGGGAGCAGGCGCGGTCGGAATGTCGGGGGCAGGCGGAGGCAGAACCGCGCTCTTGGCCTCAAGCACATAGATCTGTTCCAGCGTGGCCGAGCCTGGAACCAGCGGTGCGAAGTCGTTCATGACCGGAGTCGTCAGCTCCTCGGTCAGAACAACCTGCTTCAAATCGTTGGCAACATCGGCATCCGTCTTCTTGGCCTGCTGGTCTGTCGTCAGCAATGCTTTCAGTTGTTCTACGGTGATGTTCTGGGCAGCCCATGCGGGTGAAGTTGCCAAAAGAACCGTGAAAATCCATCCGAACCGTCTCATCTACCCACTCCATTTCGTCTGGCGCTTTGCGCCCATATGACTGCGAGAATACTCTCCCGGATACAAGTCTTCACTGTTTCCGAACCGCAGCGATTGTACAACCTGGCCGCGGCTTCGAGCAGTGAGGCGCCTTACATTTTGCATGGGCCGTCACGGCGTAGCCGCGAGCGCCGGCCCTGGGATTGTGACCGAACCCATCCGGCCGGAGTTCTCGTCCACCACCAGCACGCGCAGCGACGCCATGCCGGGGTGCATCTGGACGACGCACTCGAACGGTACTCCGCTGGACAGCAGGTTCTGGTAAGTAGCGGGCCTCAGCCGCAACCCGAGGGTCTGTCCCTCCACCTGCGCCTTGATGCCGGCGTCGTCGCGCTGAATCATGAAGATGTCCAGCTTGTCCATCCACAATCCGCCGCGCTGTTGCAAACCGAGATCCGCCGCCACGATGTCGAGCTTGACATCTGCGCCCGGGCTCTTCGGCGTGGTATCGGCGGAAACGGCAATCTCGCTCACGTCCTGGGGACGCCAAACAGCCTGCTGGAAGCGATCCCTCAGCGACACCGGCTCCTTCGAATACAGATAGCCCGTCCGGTAGCGCAGCGTTTGCACATTGTGCTTGCCCGCAAGCTTCACCGTGATGTTGTGGTACTGGTCGTCGGCCGGACCCTGCGGAGAAAAGCTCACCAAGTAAGTGGCGTGGCCGTCTTCCACCACGCCGGTCAGAGCTGCTGCCAGGTCGCCGGCGCGGCGTATGATACGTCCCCCGGTTGCATCGGCCACCATGCGGATCGGTCCCTGGATGGGGTGTATGTCCTGCTGCATCTCGGCGGTGTTGCGGCCGTTGGTCCTGTTGTTGGCAACTGTTCCGCCACCCAGGCTTGCGGTATCCGCGGCGGCCTGGGTCAACTCCACGTTGCGGGTGCGGATATCGGCGCTGATGGCCGAGGTCTCAAGCTGGGAGACGTCCATGGGATAAACGGCCACATGGGCGTCGTTCATGGCCTCCTGCGCATGCTGGGCAAACGAGTCCACTTCTTTCGGGGTCCTGTCGATGCCCACCTGGTTGCTCTGCCAGTCGGCGAACACGTTGTCCGATGAAACCCACACCAGGTTCTTGTGTCCCGTTACCGCGGAAAGATGACGCGCCACCATGCGCAGAATAATCAGCGAAGCCCGTCCAGGATTGTTGCCCATCGTGCGCAGCACAGGATCCACGGTCTCCATCCCGATGGGCGCCTGCGTAGTGTTGCCGTTCACTGAGTTGAGGTCGGTGACACTGTGTACCTCGTCGAACGACTGCCTGTTGCGCGTCTCCTCTTCCTGGGCCAGCGCCGCCGACCGCGCCGTGGGCATCCACTTGGTCAGCTTCGCTGTGATCTGCGCGTGGTCAGTGGTAATCTCCTGCAGCACGCCGAAGCCGATGGCGGTCATGGTGTAAATGCCGACCCGCTCGCTGGGTGCTACCGCGCCGAGGAACTTGAGGATCTCCCGCTTGGCATTGGCCATGTCAGGCCAGGCAATGTGCGCCTCGTCGATCAGCAGAACGGTTGCACCTGCGGCATTCGAAGTGGCCGTGGTAGCATCCGGCGCGCGGTTGGAGAAGCTGCGGTTGGCAGCCGGATCAGCCGGTGCAGCGGGAGCGTCGGTAGAAAACTGCGTGAAGAAGCGAAGATCCTGCTTGCGCCCGTTGTCGTACACCTCGAAGTCCTCTTGTTTGAGGTCCTTGACCGGATGCCCTTTCTTGTCCCAGGCCACAATGCCCACATCCACCAGGCGGGAGGTGAGTTTGAGCTGAAGGTCGCCTTGCTGCGGTTGGGGCGCATTGGCCGGCTCGTCCGGCACTCCGTTGGCCTCGCTGACGTTGATCTCCGGGACAGCGGGCTCCGCAGGTGCGGGAACCGGCGCAGGTAAGAGCTCGGCTGCGGGTGGTGGAGTTGCTGCTGTCTCTGTTGCGGGCTGGGCCGGAGTGGTACTCGGCGTCTTCGGCGTTAAAGGAATCGCCGAAGCTACGGATGAATCGGCCGTGCCTGTTGCCGACGGATTTGCAGGCGGCGCGCCGGCTCCCGGTGCATCGGCAAACATCCGGATGGTGGCGCCCAGGCGGTGATAGTCCGTGAAGGTGGTCTGGTTGACCAGCAGGGTAGGCTGTGCCCCTGTGCGCCCGTTGAAGCCCGGCTTCTCCACCGAGAGGGCCATGCTGCGCACGGGAAAGATGAAGGTGCGGTCACCGATCGTGACCGGCCCATATTGAACCATGGTCGCGGCCTTCGAAATCGGATCCTCGCTCTTCAATTCCGCCTCAATCGTGATGCGGAGAATGGCGCCCGAGTCGGGATCGATGGCCAGCGTGCCGTGGTAACCCGGTGTGACCCGGAAAAGCTTCGAATCGGCCTGCGCAGTGTCCATAATCGTCGCTGGGCTTTGGCCGCGGCTCACGTTCCCGTAATGAAGCTCGCGTTGCACATCCTTTGTCACGCAGCAGTAGCTCACCTCAAAGTGCGAAACCGCCTTGGGCACAGAGTAGGTGTAAACCGCTGCCAGCCCTGCCGAAGTCTGCTCCCAATGACTCCAGTCAACTTTCCCCTTGGCGGAGTCGGTCAGAACGATGGTAAGCTCCGGCCCAAAGTCGCCCCGCGACGTCATTCCCAGCTCCTGTTGCACAGGAGCGGGAGCGCCATTCCTGCCGGCCGCGACTGCGACCGGAGCCTGTTCCGTGGACTGGTCGATAATGTCCTTTCCGTCGCGATAGGTCAGATTACTTGTGCCTGTTCCCACCAGGTGCAATCCCGCCCGGACCGGCCATTCGCCTTGCTTGAACACCTGCGGACTGTCATCGAAACGGGCAGTCGTTCGCGTAGCGAAAAAATTCGGCAGGTGCGGCCAGATTCGCACCACGTACCCCCGGGCAAGATCCATCATGCGCTGCTGTGCGGCCGCATCCGGCATTCCCGTCGCCGGCAACTCCGTTGCCGGAGGATCGAGAAAGGCCGACTGATCGGAAAGCAGTTGCAGAGCGAGTGCTGTCCTCGGACCGAGCGGCAGCTTATTCGCGAACCGGTCCAGCGTGGCTCCGGTGAGGCGTTCGGAGAGTTCCAGGTCGCTCAGCCGGTGTGCGATGTCGGCATCCGCGCGGTGAGACGCGCTGTCCGCGGCAAGAGACTGCTCCAACTGGGCGACCGTCACGCGTTTTGCTGCGAAAGCGGGAAGAACCACAGCAGCCATGAGGCCAAGCAGAATCAGCCTTCGCATTGCACCATACCTTTGCGCATTCGATGGGCTCCGATGGGTGGACGAAAATCTGGACGTTCTGGACAGCGGAGGCCGCCGCAAGATCGTGGCTCCGGCGCCAGGTGTGCAGGAAATCGATCCAGAGAGCCGTGAATAGAACTCTACACAGCCCGAGGGCTGGTGGACAAATGGGCCATGCAGGTTGGCCAGATCGCGACACCAAGCCGAAACTTTGACAGCACTAAAGTGTCCCCTGGTCCTCGGGCTCTCTGAGCGGCTGGTCGGCCTCGTATCTGGCTTTGTGCGCTCTGAGTTTGGCTGCCAGATCGGCGTCTCCCTGCTTTTCCGCGAGAGCCAGAGCCTGGTCCACCGCGTCTTTGGCCTGGTCGAAGCGGCCAGCCTCTGCATAGGACGCCGAAAGTGTGTCCAGAACTGAGATGTCCTGCGCCTGGGTCAAATCCTTTGCCCGCTCCGCCAATGTCACCGCCTCGGGACCGTTGCGGAGAGAGGCATCCGCGGCCGTGGCCATCAAGCTCGCGGCCAGCGTCAGCACCGAGACCCGGTCCGGCTCTCCATCCAAAGCTAACCGCAGTTGGGCTAGCGACTCCCGGTACTTCCCCTGCATGTAATACGCGAATCCCAGCCCCTCATGTCCCTGGAAGAATCCAGGGTGGATGCGCACGGCATTCTGCCATGCGTCGATCGCCTCCTCCACCTGGTGCTCCCGCATCTCCGCAGTGCCCAGATTGTAGAAGGCTTCAAGAAAGTTCGGGTTCGCCTGTGTGGCCTTCTTCAGATAGAAGATGGCCTCATTCGGTCTGTCCGCGGCCGTCAGCGCCATCCCCATGCCGTTATTCACACGCGGGTCCTCCGGGTCCATCGCGATGGCTTTCTTCCACATCTCAAAGGCCCCGGCCTTGTCACCGGCGCCCTGCAGATTTCCTGCCTCATCGATCAGGCGATAAAGCTCCGAAGCCGGCGAAGCCATATCGAGGATGGCCTCAGGCGCGATATTGACGAATTCCGGCAGATTGACGGCCCGGTTTGCGGCCGTGGAATCCTCGACGAGTATCGGCGGCGAGTCGTTTCCGTTCGCGTCGATGTGGGTGAGATACATCTGAGTGTAGGGCGACCGGCTCTTGGAGGAAAAGACCAACCATCGCCCATTTGGAGAGAAGCTGTGCCAGGAGTTCATCAGCGACGTATTGCAGCGCATCTTCCGTGCCGTTCCGCCAGCGGCCGGAACAATGTAGAGTTCGCTATCCGGCCGCATCAGTTGCGCGTTGCGGCATTTCACAAAGACAATCCAGCGCCCGTCCGGCGAGACCTTGGGAAAGTTGTTGCTCATCCCATTGTTCGAAGCCCCCAGCACCGGCTCCGCCACGCCACCCTTACCGTCGTTGAAGGGGATGCGGTACAGGTCGTATTGGATTTGCACCTCATTCGGGTCGTTGGCCTCGGTTGGCAGCGGAACGCCCTCGGGATGCGGCTCCTTCGCTTCGGCGCGTGCAAAGATAATGTATTTCCCATCTGGACTCCAGACTCCATCGGTCTGTACATACCGGGGATTGTCCGCTCCTGGAAGCGGCTCCCGCTGCCCGGTCTCCCGGCTGTACCAGGTCAAAATTCCGCGTGTGGGATAAAAGACCTGGAGGAATCGATAGTCCTTGAAATTTGTGACAAAGTACGAACTCCCGATCGACTGGTCGCGTCCCGCAAAAGTAGTCAAGACATACTTTCCGTCAGGAGAAACCTGAGACATGAAGCCGACCCGCGACTGGCCCACCCGCAGATCGGTGTTCCACGAGACGGTATCCTCATTGCGAATGGCCATGTGCTGCCGCACCGGTACCACGGCGTAGAGCCCCTTGTCGTTGGCAGGGCCATCCACGTCCATCCCCATCGTCTTGCCGTCGGCTGAAAATGAGTGGCAGTTCGCGCAGGTGTGCAGACCGGTCATCAGCAGCCGGCTCTCCGGTTTACCGATGTCGCGTAACCGCCACGCAATCAGGCTCATCTTCGAGGGCGCCAGCGGCTGCACGACATGCTTGGCTCCCTCCGACGGCATCAGCGGCACATCCCTGTAAAAGATCGGCGCACCGACCGGATCGGCCGAAGTCGTCAGCGTCATTCGGCCCTCGCTCACCGCCCGGTCGGCCTCATCCAGCCCAGTCATCACCACAGTCGCCGGCCCCTTTACCGAGTGCTTCTTGATAAACGCCCAGGCCTCCGGATCGNNGCATCCGCTTCCGGCTTCCAGGTATGCGCCACCGCCTGCTCCGGTGTCAGAAATGGTGGCTTGTTCGCCGTTGAAACGCACAGCGGGTCGATCGCGCCAATCTTCATGCCCTCGCCAGGCGAAGTGAGATGGATCGCCTTGCCATGATCGGCAAAACTCACATCGATATGCCAGGAACGCGCGGAAGCCTCCCCATCACGCCAAAGAAAAGTCGGCGCAGCCATATCTGGAGGAAAAATCGCTCCCTCCTGCGGATAGTCCACAGTGATTTTCGAT
>PLKU01000301.1 GCA_003140705.1 Acidobacteriaceae bacterium | reverse complement strand
CCGCGCGGTCAGGTCCGTGCAGATTATGTTTATCACCGCAATCCGAGAAACGGTTATTTGGGCGGCTGAGTCGTCAGATGCCATCGGACCGCGAAGATCGGAAGAACCGACGAATACCTTCTTTAAGTCTTTCAAGCGGTGTGGGGTGCTCGTTGCGATAGACGACAGCGCCTGGGACAACGAGCGAGACTTGGGTTCCAGCATTCGCAGAACTATCGATGCTAAGTTTGCTACGAATCCGGGAAGCCCGCTCGCGCATTCCCTGCAATCCGAAATGCCCCTCTCGCCCTAACTCTGGGATAGAGGGGTCGATTCCCAAACCGTTATCCTTGATACGCAATGAGAGATCGTTCGCATAGCGAAGATCGATCTCGAGACGGCTCGCCCTTGAATGGGCAGCAGCATTACGAATAGCTTCATAGCCGATGCGATATACCTCATCTCGAACAATGGGATGCAAGTCTCTGGCGTCGCCGATCACAGAGAATGCAACGGTCATTGATGATGGAAACTGATGATCCTCGGTCGCTCTCAGTAGAGCTTCGGACAAGTGGTTCTTCTCGGTCGTCGAGACGCGCAGCGAGTGCAGAGCAGCACGGCCTTCTTCGACGGCCTGCCCAAGCCAACGAGAAAGCTTTTCAAGAGCCTTGCGCATTCGGGTTTCATCGGCGTTTGCGTCCAATGCGTCGTCGGCAACCATTTTGCTGCCTTGGACGGTCTGGAGAAAGGTGTCGTGCAGTTCGCGCGCGAGTCGAGTCCGTTCTTCGAGCCGATGATCGAACTGGGTGTTGATCGTTAATGCAATCTGCCTGACGCGGAACCGATAGAGAGCCCAGAGTGCGAGAACCGCCAGCGCTCCGCACAGAGATTGGAACCAGATTGTCTGGAACCAAGCCGGCTCAACTTTGAAGTCCAGACTCGCACCCACGCTGTTCCAAAGACCGTCGTTGTTGCAAGCAATCACATGAAATCTGTATTTGCCGGGACCCAGGTCATTATAGAAAGCCTGACGCCTGGTACCTGGATCCTGCCAACCAGCGTCGTGGCCCTCCAAGCGGTAGCGGAACTGTACTTTTTGAGGGATTACGAAGCTCAAGGCGGTATAGTCAATCTCCAGATCGCGCGTGAGAGCAGGAAGGCGAAGATCGTCATTGAGTGAATAGCTCTTGCCATCTGCGGCAATGCTTTCGATATGGACCGGAGAAAGTACTCGATTCTCAATCAGGCGCGCCGGATCGACCATCTGCAAACCCAAGCCGTTAGCGAACCACAGCCGCCCGTCAAGGGTTCTCGCTGCACTCTGGTCGAATGGTGCTAACCCTGGTTGTACCCCATCCAGCGAGTCAAAAACCCGAGATTGCAATGTCGCATCTGGGCGTTCCCACCACCTTTGCAACTCCGGGCTAGTAATCTCAACGAGCCCGCATTTCATATACAGCCAAAGCGAGCCGCGGCTGTCCGAAATAAATGCGTTCACACCATCGCAAGGGAGGCCATTGCGGGCGTTCAGGATCTGTCGTTTTCCAGCTTTCCAAGCTACGAGACCGAAGGCTGTTGCTCCGAATACTGAGCCGTCGGGATTGACAGCGACCTGATCAACCGACGAGTTCAGTTGGTGGTCAAAATGAATGGTCTGGATTTTGCCATCGCGATACCGGGCCAAATCACCATTCATGAGCCCTAGCCAAACGCCTCCTTCCGGATCTGCCGCGACCTTGCGTATTGCTTGCATCTGCACTTCCGAAAACTCTTCTTGAACCCGGCGATTCTGGATCCGAATGAGTGGTTTGGCGCCATACGATTCCCTGGCCCAAATGTTGTGATTCACATCTTCCGCCAGTGAAGTGACGAGACCAAACGGACTGCCGTCGGGTCTGTCAATCCGCTCGAAGCCCCCGTTCGCGTAAACCGACAACGTGTTGTCAATGCCGACCCACAGCCGGCCTTCGTGATCCTCGAGCAAGGAATNNGAGGTCGACTGGGAAAGGGTGGCCATGACGAAGAGCGACCAGAGTACCTGATCCCCCAACCCAAAGAGTTCCATCGCGTGAGGCAAGAACGGAGTTGACCTCGGTCGAGTTGATCCCCTCACGAGTGGAATAAGTGGCTACCTGAACGTCACGAAAGTTGTCGACTCCCGCAGACGTGACAACCCAGAGATTGCCTTCGTGATCCTCATACAGCTCAGTGACGCGGTCGCTCGACAAGCCGTCTGCGCTNNGACCCTTTGCCCATAAATCCGGTAAACGCCCTGGTCGAATGTTCCGATCCAGAGGGCATTCTGGCGGTCGAGGAGCAATGCTGACACGTCCAGGGAGCTGCCCACCAAATCCGATGTGACGACAGGAAGCAGGGTGCCCTTTACGAGTCTCTGCAATCCGCCGCCAGGGCCAGGCTCCGCGATTCCGACCCAAAGAGACCCGTCCGGCGCAACGACTAGACCCCTGATGCCATCCATACCCGAGTTTCTCCGCAGAGCGCTCGGCTGATAAGTGCTGGACGAGCCTGGTTTCCATCGGACAATCTCGGTATCCGATCCGATCCAGATATTTCCTTCGTTGTCCTCAACCAGCCTGGAGCCGGCGGTAAGGGAGCTTGGAAGTCCTTCTGCTGTGCCGTAACACTGCAATCCACTTCCGACGACCCGACATAGGCTGCCAAGCGGGCGGTCAAGTGGGATGTACGCAATCCAAACTGCTCCCTCGCGATCCTCGATCATGGAAAGGATGCGTCCCGGCGCATGCATGGAGACTGCGAGAGTCTGGTTTACCCAGTGGCTTAAGGAATGCTCCTTAAAACCCTCTTCCGTCGCGATCCACAGGCTCCCATCCTTCGCGGCCAGCAGAGATGTGACATTAGATGAGAGAAAGCGTTGTCCGTTCGGCGAAGTAGTGGGAAGAAAGCGCACGCCATCGAAGCGCAGCAACCCGGACCGCATCCCAATCCATATATAGCCATCTGCAGTTTGAGTGATTGCTCTAGGCGTGTCGTTGAAGAACCCATCCTTGATGCGCCAACTCGAATGGGCGTATTGGGTGATCAATCGGTTAGGATCGACCGGCCACGCTGGAGTGGCTGCCAGGAAAGCCACAGCAATCAAAGGTATTAGAGATTGAGGAATCTTCAATGTCTCCACCTCTGCAGCGAGGCGCACGCGGCGTTCTTCACTTCGGTGCAGGTTTTCTCGACGTCATCCCTTCGCCGATGAGCATCGTTACATTGGGCTTATCGCGCGCCGGCTTCGACATCAAGCACATTCCACAGTACCTCTTAAAGTCGCTCCGCAGTACCTCAGGATCAACTGTCTAGAACCTGTAGTTTTCTGTAGGCGCTATTTGCAGCTTCAAATCTGCAGCAGGCCGCGCCGGATCGCAATCGTTACAGCGTGCGTTCGATCATTGGCTCCCAGTTTGTCCACCAGGTTCTTGATGTGGAAATTGACTGTAGTTTCGGCAATGCACAGCTTGTCCGCGATCTGTTTGTTCCGATGACCGTCACGCATCAGTCGCAGGACATCCAACTCTCTACTCGTAAGATCCTCTTCGCCCATATGTTCGGCGAGGCGAGCTGCAACCTCTGAGGGAACGTGACGTCTACCTGAATGGACCGATCGAATCACTGCTAGCATTTCATCCTTTGGCATGCTCTTGAGGACGTAGGCGGAGGCGCCCGCGCGCAAGGCCCGCTGTATATCGCCGTCACAATCTGAGGTCGTGAGCATGATGATACGAGCGTCCTTGAATTCGCCCCGAATTGCAATGAGCGCATCTGTGCCATCGGTTCCGGGGAGCCGGAGATCCATCAGTGTGATGTCCGGCCGATGTTGCCGGTACTGGGATATTGCGTCTGACGCGCTGACTGCCTGAGCAACAAGAAGCATGTCTTGCTGCGACCCAATAATGGTGCTCAAGCCCTCCCGAAAGACAGGGTGGTCCTCAACACTCAGGATGCGAATTGATTCCGTCCGAACCAAAGAGTCCTCCGCCGCGAAATTGACCGGATCGCTCGATACGCCTCACGTGTTCAATCAGCATACATCTGTTGCGTATCACAGGCGGGGGTAATTTCGCCCGATCGTGTCTGCGGCTAGCAGAACCTGAAGAAAAGTGGAGGACAATTTCTGTTGTTTACAGGGTGGCTCTCAGCCGATCAGCCGCCTAATCTCCTATCAGGCGACCGGGAGGCGGAGTTGATGACTGTTGAGAAGCGGAACGAACTGGCAGATGGTCCAAGACTTGGAAATCTCTATGCAAAAGGGGGCCTGTCGCTAAACTTCTTCGCTCGTGCTGCCTCTCTGGACCGGATTGGCGTGAGTGTACTTCGTGTCGGTCTGGTAATCGTTCTCGTCTGGATAGGGGCTCTGAAATTTGCGGACTATGAAGCCGACAGCATTGTTCCGTTGGTGGCAAACAGTCCGCTAATGTCTTTCGTCTACCATTACCCTGCCCCCGAATATCGCGCACATATGAACCGGGAAGACGAGCTGGTTCCCGCCCATCGCTCGTGGCAGATTGATAACGGAACCTACACTTTTTCGCACTTCCTGGGCGTCGTAATCGTTACGCTCGGTTTTCTGATTGCCACTCACAGATTCTTACCGCAGGTTGCAGCAGTAGGCAGCGCCTTAGTTGTTCTCATGGCTTGCACAACCCTTTCCTTCCTGGTGACCACACCCGAAGCCTGGGTCCCGGCCGCAGGAGACGCAGCCCACGGCTTCCCTTACCTCTCAGGGGTCGGACGCCTTATCGTGAAGGACGCAATCATGTTTGGGGCTGCAATCACAACCATGGCTGATTCTGCCAAGAGCTACCTAAGACGGATCCGAGAGCTTCGATGAACAAAGCACAGAAGCAAAATCCCCCTGTGAAAGGCCTGACATGAATGAGAACCTCAATCTGCCTTTGACCTCAATCCATCGTTTCGAGGCCGATGGCGTCAAGGTGTTTTATCGAGAAGCCGGCCAAGTTGATGCACCTGTGGTGCTGTTGCTACACGGTTTCCCAACATCCTCGTTTCAGTACAGGGAATTGATTCCGCTCCTCGCAGACAAATATCGTGTCATCGCTCCAGATCTGCCCGGTTTCGGATTTACTGAGGTGCCCGCAGAGCGCAATTACAGGTACACATTTGACGCGCTTGCACAAACGATCCTCGCATTCACAGATGCTCTGCACCTACAACGATATGCACTCTACGTATTCGACTATGGTGCGCCGACGGGATTTCGATTGGCAATGGCACGGCCTGAGCGCATCACGGCCATCGTCTCGCAGAACGGTAATGCGTATGAAGAAGGATTGGGCGACGCCTGGGCGCCCATCCGCCGTTACTGGAGCCAGCCGACGTTAGAGAACCGCGAAGCCATCCGTAAGAGTTTAAATCCCGAGGGTATTCGTCGCGAGTACAGCTCGGGAATTTCAAACATGGATCTCATCAAGCCGGAGGGCTATACACTCGACGCCGCATTGTTAGGCCGGCCCGGCAATGTCGACATTCAACTTGACCTTTTCCTCGATTATGCGAACAACGTTAAGCTTTATCCGGCTTTCCAGGAATATTTCAGAAGATACAAACCGCCAATGTTGGCAATTTGGGGAAAGAACGATCCTTACTTCATTCCCCCGGGCGCAGAGGCGTTCCGCCGCGACAATCCTCACGCCACCATTCAATTCCTCGATACCGGCCACTTCGCGCTGGAGACCCATGTGGAAGAGGTCGCCGTCTCGATGAGAGAATTCCTCGCTAAGGCTCTCGTCTGAACTTCCATCTCCTGGTCAATACTATTGGCCGGTTTTTCCGTTCATCGACTATGCCTGCCTGGACTTTAAGTCAATAACAGAAATTCGGCCGGATGCTGAACTAGAGAAAACTGCAGTGGAATAACTATCTATTCCAGTGATGTCAGCAAACGCAGACTAATGCATCCTTATGTCCATGGACTTTTGCTCAATACGAATTGAAATGACGGTCTAAGAGCCTCGATTGCATTCTCTGAGGGACTCTCATCTGAATCCTCTATGGTCGCGGTCTTAACTCATCTCCAAACGAAAGGAACTCTAACATGTCCCAACAAGGAAAAACGCTCCATATCGACATCCCTGTGAAGTTGGCAGACGTGAAGGTTGTCTTCAGCATCGCTTCCTTGTCATTCGAGGGAGATCTTCCGGCTTCGATATTCCACCTCAACCTCCTGGTTGGCGACGTCGCGGACTGGAGGGCTTCATCTCAGATCATTGCCGTCTTCCACACAAACGCTGGACATGTCACTCTACACGATACAGCTTATAACGTCGACCGAAACATTGCCACCGGGAATCCCTACAAAGATTTGATTGCCGATCTCTTGAAGCATGGCGTTCAAATCGAGTTGTGTGGCGCTACTGCGAAGGTACATAACTGGGGGAACGTTGATCTCTTGCACGGAATCACGATCAATACGGACGCGATGGCACGAACGACGCAACTTGTTCAAGAGGGCTTTGTCAAGATTTCGGAATCATAGACGTGAGAAAATGCCGCAAGTCTCGCGCATTGACCGTTGTCTACGAGTCGATTACTCCATGCCTGATGCGGAGTCGCTGCATATCGAGAAGGCTGTGGGCTGAGTATCATTAACTCTTGGAGGAGACCGCTCTCATGATTCGCTCCACCGAAACAATCCAAGGATACACCTATGGCGGCAAGGACATTCAACCCTCGTTGGTATCGATGCAGGAATTGGAAGATCTGAAAGTAACAGTAGGTTGGATGGACGACGATCCGATCTATCTGAGGCTCGCGGGTGAAGCGCTCGAAGACCAGGCCGAGCAAATTGTCGACCATTGGCGCAATGGCATCATCGCCGGCATTCCCAATCTTGCGCGCCACTCGCGTACCCCCGAAGGGACTCCTATCCCCGACTATGTGATCAACAGCGGCAAGCGTTTCCAGCAATGGATATTGGACACTTGCCTACGTCCTTATGACCAGGAATGGCTCAATTATCAACAGGAGATAGCTCGTAGGCATACCTCAGCAATGAAGAACAGTGTTGACGGGGTTCGTTCTACGCCCTATGTCCCCTTGCGTGACATCCTGGCATTCATCCCAGTCATGAACGAAACTATCAAGCCGTACCTTGCGGCCAAAGGACATTCAACTGAAGACGTAGACAACATGCATCGAGCTTGGTGTAAGTCCATGCAACTCCAAACCGCGCTTTGGGCGCGAACCTATATGGACGAAACGCAGGGGTCGAGCGAATGGTGACGACCACGAGCAGACAAGCGGCGCCCCTAAGCGACTATTTGGCTGCGGAGCGTACCCTTCTTGCTTGGATTCGAACCGGAGTTGCCTTGATGGGATTTGGTTTTGTCGTGGCGCGCTTCGGGCTGTTCCTTCAACAACTCGAGTTCGTACAGCGCACTTCAGCGTCACCTTCGTATCGATTGTCTCTTTGGTTCGGAATAATTCTCATCAGTGGAGGTGTATTGGTGAACGCCTTCGCTGGTTGGCACCATTACAGGTTGGTGTGTGATCTGGACCTGGGTCTGACTTCTCATTCGCGTCCTTCCCGACAGGCGGCCACGATTGCATTCTACGTGGCGTTGGTCGGACTTGCGATGACAGTCTATTTGCTGTCAACTCCACATTCAGCTCGTTAGCAAATTCCTTATCAGATGGAGGTCTCCATGACTTTAAGCAAAAACAATGGGATAATCAACCTTCCAAGTCATTACTCGGTAGACAGGATAGTTGATAAAGTGCGACGGCTCCTGGAAGAAAGGGGAGTCACCCTGTTTGCTGTGATCGACCATAGCGGCGATGCCGAAAGAGCCGGTCTGACAATGCCACCAGCGAAGCTGTTGATCTTCGGGAACCCAAAGGCCGGTACTCCGCTGATGCTCGCGACTCCCAGCATCGCCATCGATTTGCCGCTGAAGATTCTCGTTTGGGAGGACAGCACCCACCATGTGTGGATCTCTTATAACAGTTCAGCGTATCTTCAGGAGCGCCACGGCATTCCGACAGAGCTGCTGCAGAATATTGAGGTCGTGGAAAAGCTTGCTGCACAGTCCAGCAGGTGACGTCTCCCGCACCTGCTTCGAAATTGAAGTTCGGGTGCCTCCAACCCTCTAAGGAAGCTACTCATGCTCGGTGCTTTCCAGCGCGACAACCCCAACGCGGTCGTCGAATTCCTCGATACCGGACACTTCGCGCTTGAGACGCATGTGAATGTCATCGCTAACGCAATGAGGGAATTCCTTGCGAAAGCGCTGGTGTGATATCGGGAGTTTTAGGGTAGAAATCGAAGTGCGGGAACACAATGATCCTTCTCACTTGCTCCGGATCAGCACATGGCATTAAGTGATCGTTCCCGGGGTGGAGAGCGGCCAACAGGAAAAGGAGACAATTATGTACGCTTACGTAGTCAAACAAGCGAACGGTCCTTTTCTACGGATAGATATTCCGCGTCCGACACTTAGCGAAAATGGTGTGTTGGTTCGAATTCAGGCCAGCGGCGTCAATCCGCTCGACACAAAAATCCGAGCGGGAGTTGCGGCGCATGCGAAGCAACCTCTTCCCGCGGTCCTGGGGCTCGACATGGCGGGCACGGTGGAAGAGGTAGGCAACGGCGTCACAAGATTCAAGCCCGGCGATGAGGTCTATGGCATGGTGGGCGGCGTAGGCGGCCTTCAAGGTACGCTGGCAGAAATTATCGCCGTGGATGCAGACCTGCTCGCCCATAAGCCTCGGAGCTTGTCGATGCGTGAGGCCGCCGCTCTTCCTTTGGTTACGATCACGGCGTGGGAAGGCCTGGTCGACCGAGCGAGGGTACATGCCGGTCAGAGTGTTCTTGTTCATGCTGGAGCAGGCGGAGTAGGTAACATTGTGATTCAGCTTGCTCGCGCTTTTGGAGCAGAAGTCTTCTCCACCGTTTCTCCGGAGAATAGCGGCATCGTGAAGGACTTGGGCGCTACACCGATCGACTATCATTCCTCATCCGTGGAAGACTACGTAGCAGCTCATGGGTCAGGCGATGGCTTTGACATCGTATACGACACGGTTGGGGGTGCAACGCTCGATGCTTCCTTCGTAGCGGTCAAGCAATACACGGGCCATGTGGTGAGTGCCCTGGGATGGGGATCACACGCGCTTGCTCCGCTTTCCTTTCGCGGGGCGACCTACTCGGGGGTGTTTACCCTCTATCCCCTAATATGCGGTGAAGGCCGAATCCACCATGGCGAGATCCTCGCTCAGGCATCCGCGCTTGCTGACGCGGGTAAGCTACGTCCTCTGCTATACAAGGAGAGCCTGAACATTCGGGATATCGGGATTGCGTACGACCTCGTTGCTTCAGGAACTCTGGGGAAAGTTGTCGTAGAACTTTAGTTTCAACAGTTGATTAGGACTTGTACCGCGACTGTAAATGTTGAGGGAGGTTGGAGCGCCGCCCTTAAACGGTCAAATGTTGAGAACTTGGCTTTGCGCTTTCTGAGGCCCATTCCCATAGTTGTTCGCCACTTAAGAAGAGCGAAAGGCCATCCGAATTGTGGTTGTATTCGCAACCGACGGAGCACGAAACATGTGCCTGCTGCTATCGTGGATGAATTCGCTTCTTCCCGAGGTTAAACCCTATGCGAATAGATGCGATCGTCTTGTGTTCTTTTGCATATTGTTGTTGTGCCGTGTACGCCGATGGCCCGGCCGACCGAAAACCGATGGACCCCCTTGCTGTCACGTCGGTGAATGGCCCGGCGACTGCGCCATTGCCCGTCGAAGCGATACTGACGACGACGCGGATCAGCGGCATAAGATGCTCTAACGACGGCCGCAAGCTCGCTTACATAAGCACTGCATCCGGACGTCCGAATCGTTGGCTCATGAATACAGATGGGACCGGTGCGCACCAGTTGGTCACGAACGATGACCGACAGAGCGCCGCCCGCTTCACCCACGACGACGGCGCAGTTGTCTATAGCCAGGATCGTGGTGGTAACGAGTCTTATGACATCTATGAAGCGCCCGTCAATGGAGGCGAGCCACGCAACCTGACCAACACTCCCGGCATCAGCGAAACAGTGAGCGAGTTCTCTCCGGACGGCAAGCTGCTGGCCATCGGCGTCAAACAGAAGACCGCACCGGCCACGAACATCGCTGTGATGCAGTGGCCCGGCGGAGTCATTCGTCAGCTTACACACGAAGCCGACCCGAAGGCCTCCTGGAGCGAAAATGCGTGGAGTCCGGATGGTCGGTTTCTCTATGCGACCCGGTCGATCGGGATCGACGACTCGGAAATCTTCCGCATCGATGTGGCCACAGGCGCAGGCCAGCAACTGCTCGAGCATACCGACAAGCAGTTGATCTCGGTCTCCGCTGTTTCTCGCGATGGCCGCATGCTGCTCGTCACTTCCAACGCGAATGGTGGTTATAACAATGCGGCCCTCTTGGACCAGGCCACAAACAAACTGAGCTGGATCACGCATACGCATTGGTCAGCAAGCGGCGCGGCGTTTACCCCAGATGGCGGAAGTGTTGTGGTTGTCATGAACTCGGATGGGCGCATCTCGACACGTTTCATCAATTTGAAAACGATGCAGCAGTCCGAACGCGATGTGCCGCCCGGGTTGAGCTATCCCGTGGCCTACCCGACGCCGTTCCTGCCCGATGGTTCCTTACTGCTGTCGCACGAGGACTCAAGCCATCCGCAGGAGTTGTATCGCCTGGCCCCGGATAACGCGCTCCGCCAGATCACGCACAACGCCGACGCGACGCTCCAACACATTGCGCTGCCCGGCTCGCAGCTTGTAACTTACCCCAGTTTCGACGGCCGGCTGATCTCGGCTTTCGTGTGGGTTCCCTTCAACCTGAAGCGCGACGGCAAGGCGGCGGCGGTTGTGATGCCGCATGGCGGACCCACCGGCCAGACCATCGACTCGTTCAATGAAAATGCCGAGCTACTTGCTTCGCGTGGATTCGTTGTCATTGCGCCCAACGTGCGCGGCTCTACCGGGTATGGCATTGACTTCCAGAACGCCAATATCAAGGACCTTGGCGGAGGTGACATGAAAGACGAGATTGCAGGTGTGGACTTCCTCAAGGCGACCCGTTTCATCGACCCCAAACGTGTCGGTATCTGGGGCAGTTCCTACGGCGGCTACATGACGCTGATGGCCATTGGCAAGGCACCTAGTGTGTGGTCGGCCGCAGTGGATGAGTATGGCATCTTGAACTGGCTCACAATGCTCCAGCACGAGGATCCGAGCCTCCAGGAATATGAAAAGCTTCTGCTTGGCGATCCGGTGAAAGACCGCGCCATTTATGAAGCAAGCTCGCCGCTACAATACATTCGCAATGAGACAGCGCCTCTGCTTGTTTTGCAAGGAGAGAACGACATTCGTGTGCCGCGTGAAGAGGCCGAGCAGGTGGTCAGCATTCTGAAGGCGGAAAGCCGCACAGTGGACAAGGTCTATTATCCGGATGAGGGACACGGCTTCGTCAAGCGCGAGCACCAACGAGACGAACTGACTCGTTCCATCTCCTGGCTGCAGAAATACTTGCAGGGCGTGCAATGAGGCGGTATGGAAGCCTGATCCCGTGCTGCGGTAATGACGCATCAGCCTGAACAGAAACACAATGAAGGAGGCCGGCCCGGACGGTGTGAGTGTCCGGTTTCGGAGCTTTGCTGTTCGCAAGTCACCGGCTCTCCAGAAATCGACCGGTCAAATGTTGAAAACTGGGCTTTGCACGCTTTGATGCCAATTCCTGGCGGTGA
This sequence comes from Acidobacteriaceae bacterium, assembly GCA_003140705.1. Taxonomy (GTDB): domain Bacteria; phylum Acidobacteriota; class Terriglobia; order Terriglobales; family Acidobacteriaceae; genus Telmatobacter. Next base: position 1,167 of record PLKU01000301.1, on the reverse strand, counting down.
GGGGGGCGGCCAAGCGGGAAGACCCTGCAACCGAAAAAGCTGGAAGCGGTTAAATTTGGCACTGTGCACTGCAATGAAATCGGCTTAAGACCCACATTTTCCTCATGATATTATCTCGCTGTAGCATCGGAGGCAAAGGAGGATTTGTGGGCAAGCGCAGAGTGGTCCTATCCGTGCTCATCTCGATGTCCGGGCTGTTCCCGCTCTTGAACAGTTTCGGAAACTCGCGCCTCGCGGGGCTTCACGGTTCCGACTTCATGCAACTCATCGCCTCGGGGCTTTGCTTTGGGTTCGGCTTTGGGATATTGCTCGGCGGTCGGAAGCTTCTAGACCGGTAGCTCTTTATGGGTGCGGCAAACCAAGATTGATCCCACAGCTTCGAAGAGGGAGGATTCCAAGGATCTCCGAAATTGGACTACAGAACTATGCGGAGATTGAGCCCTCAATTGTTGATAACTTGCCATTTCACTTTCTGAGGCTATGTGTGCAAGCGGCTGAATTGAGCGGTTCTCCGCGAGGAAGACGTTTCGCGCTAGAATCATCCGCAAAGCGGCAACACATGCAAACCAGACGTAGGACGCTTAACATAATTCCTTACCCGGCGCCTGTGGAGAAGACATCATGAGAGCGTGGACCCTGCGGATCATCGGTCTGTTGAATATTCTCTTCGCCATCTTCGCCTTGTTTTTCGAAGCCGTAGCTCTAGCTCTAATATTCAGTGGGGGCAAATTTCCGACCAAAGTGCCGCCGACGCCGATGGGTTGGGTCATCTTCACTTTTCTTCTTGCAGTCTCAAATTATCTTGTCGTTCATCCTGCACTCTATGGCATCAGATTGATCAGAAAGGATGAGTCCGCGCTCCTGCCCTGCGCGCTTTTATTTGCTGCTCAGACGCTCATGTTTGCGCTCGGCGTGTACATTCTGCTTTTCTGGCGGTCAATGCTCGACATTGTAACTGGCTTCTGGGTGTTCGCAGTATTGCCAATTCAATTTTCAGTTGTGTTTGGCTATTCCACCATTGGATTAGTAGTGACAATCACGCTGCTGACCCTTTCACGGAGAGCCACTAGAAGTAGGGCAGAGAAAGACGCAACCACGATTCAGAGCATCTTGTGAGCGAGTGACCGGCCAACCGGAACTTACCCTCAAATGTTGAAAACTTGGCAT
>PLKU01000465.1 GCA_003140705.1 Acidobacteriaceae bacterium | reverse complement strand
TCTTGTTCATCGTGTAGACCTCGCAAGGAGCGAATTTCCTGGACGTTTACCAAAAGGCAAGCTCGCTCCGCAAAAGCCGCATGAGATGGGGTACACATTGGCAGTTGTACGCGTCGCAGCGAATCGAATCCTGCACGGGTGTGTGTTGCGGGCTGGGCTACTCGGTGCTGTAGTGCTGGTTGCGTCGCACGCAGCCGCGCAGGTTGAGTATGTCGATCCCACAATCGGCAATGTTGGCATTCTGCTTGTGCCCACACGCCCGGCCGTCTACCTTCCCAACAGCATCGTGCGTATGTATCCGATGCGTNNTTCCGCTCACAATCAACTCGCATCGCATGGATGAGCTTTTCAGCATCATGGCCGGAGACAAAAGCCCAGCCGCCTATGACCAGGAAAAGACTACGCCGTATTACTACTCCACCCGCTTCGACGAGTCGCTGATTCAAACTGAATTTACTGCGACCGAGCGCTGCGGCTACTTCCGTTTAACTTTTCCAGATGGGAAAGCCTCGGTCACCCTGGCTAACCGCATGGCCGGCGAACTGGAGACGCAGAGCGACGGTGCAATCAGCGGCGAAGAGCGGTTCAGCAACATGCAGGCGTTTGTGTACGGGGAATTCAGCGCCCCAATTAGCGCGAAGCTGGAAAACCTTGGCGACAGAAACCGGGCTACTTTCTCAAGACAAGGCACGAGGACTCTCGAATTCCGGTATGGGATTTCATTCATCAGTGCCGAACAGGCAAAGCGAAATCTCCGTCGTGAAATTCCCGCGTGGGGCTTTGACACCGTGGAGGCCGAGGCAAAGGCGCGCTGGAACCAGGTGCTGGGCCAGATTGCGGTGGAGGGGGGAACGGAGTCTCAGAAGAGGGTCTTTTACACCGCGCTTTACCGCTGCTATGAACGCATGATCAACATCACGGAAGAGGGGCGGTACTATAGCGGTTTCGATCACAAAGTGCATGAAGACAAGCGCCCGTTCTATGTGGACAACTGGCTATGGGATACGTACCGCGCTCTTGAGCCTCTGCAGACGCTGCTGAACCCAGAGATGGAAGCTGACAAGATTCAGTCGTATGTGCGCATGTATCAGCAGGCAGGCATCATGCCAACGTTCGCCATTTTGACTGGCCCCTATGCGTGCATGAGCGGCAATCACGCCGCGCCGTGGTTTGCGGATGCGTGGTTCAAAGGCGTGCAGAACTTCGATCTACCGGTTGCGTTCGACGGTGTCCGCAAACGGTCTCTTGAAGAAACTCTGCTTCCATGGCGACTGGGACTCAGGGGACCGCTCGACGAGTTCTATTCCGCTCACGGCTATATGCCTGCTTTGCGGCCCGGCGAGAAGGAGACAGATCCGCGGGTGCATCCATTCGAGAAGCGGCAACCGGTACCGGTGACTCTGGAGAACAGCTTCGATGACTGGTCGATTGCCCATCTTGCGCGTGTTCTCAACAAGCCTCAGGACGAGGCACTCTTTCTTGAGCGCGCGGCAAACTACAAGAACGTCTTCCGCGCTGACAAAGGACTGATGTGGCCCAAGGACTCCGCAGGGCAGTGGATTGAGCCGCTGGATCCGAAATTCGACGGCGGAATGGGCGGACGGGATTACTACGACGAGAATAACGGCTACACCTATACCTGGGATGTGTTGCAGGACTTCAATGGCCTGATCCAGTTGATGGGCGGAACAGCGAAGGCAACAGCCAATCTGGATCAGCTTTTTCGAGAGCCTCTCGATCGTTCAAAGTATGAGTTTCAGGCGAAGTTCCCCGATTCGACTTCGATGGTGGGGCAGTTCTCAATGGGCAATGAACCCAGTCTTGCAATTCCATACCTCTACAACCGACTAGGCGCTCCCTGGAAGACGCAGAAGCGTGTCCGCATGCTTCTCGAGTCGTTTTTCACCGATACATTGCAGGGTATGCCCGGAGATGAAGACGGGGGCGGCATGAGCGCATTTGTAGTGTTTTCGATGATGGGCTTCTATCCCGTAACGCCGGGAATTCCAGCGTATGACATTGGTAGTCCGGTTTTTGATCAGACGACCATTCATCTGCGGAATGGCAAGGACTTCGTCATCGTGGCTCATGACACTTCGCATGAAAATAAATACGTCCGGAGCATCCGCCTAAACGGAAAGCCACTGGAACAGGTCTGGTTTCGACACACGGACATTGCGAATGGTGGCACTCTTGAATTGACAATGGGCGATACGCCGAACACCTCACTCGGAGCCGCAGCATCCAGCTTCCCTCCCACATCCATGGATGTGCGCCCGGAAGATTTTAACAAATAATGCAAAATCCTCCGGTGCGGACAAGTCGAGGAACACATCCCCGAAAACGCCGTCGTCGCTTGGAGGGTTTCTGGATCGATGCGAGATCGCCAATGCACTCAGCCAACACTCGCCGGAGTTCATGTCTTGGGGCTCCAGGCGACAAACCGCCCAACCGCACAGAACCCCGTCTTGCCCACCTCCGAGGGTTGGAGACGGATGGTCGACCAGCCGGACTCAGCAGGAAAGAATGGCCACGTTTGTGGGAGAAGGCAGTTCCTGTACGTGGTCTCCGTCCTTCTACGGCCCGGCAGCGATCACTTTGTTCAGCATAGGGAGATACTCCGAAGCTTGGGCAAAGGTAAAACTCGCTGAAGCCACCCCCAACAAAGATGATCTTGATCCCTGATTCTTAGCAGCTTTGCAGTTGCGCAAGCCGCGGCCACAAGACTAATTAGAAATTGCACGCTGAGTCCCGCGTAGCGCCCCTGCGCGGCAGCGACTGTCGACCTCGACGGCGTCGTTCCGCAACTCAAAACGACTGTAAGCTTCCGTTTTGATGACGGGCGAATGACCGGCTTCTATGAGAAGGTCATAAAAGTCAAGGCCGACGTGGCGGCCGTCCTAGTCTCTGCGAAACAGCGATTCGGGAGTGGTGGTGGACACTGTCAAGGGCGTCCCGCAGGAGTTCAAGAGGGATTCGCGACAAACCAGAAGAGGGTCGTCAGTTGGCGATAACTGGGCGTTGCGCAAGTTGAGAGCGAATGTTTCGCGTTTTGAGCCACTTGGTCTAAGTTAAATTGTTGATTTAGTCTACGTTAGGTAGTGTTTTCAATATAAGGACCGGTGCGCACTTTCGGAGAGAAGATTTCGGCATCTGCAGACGCTGATCAGGTTGCAGAGGCCGGAGTAAGAATCCGTGACCGTGGTCTTGTCGGGATTGGTGGTCTTGGCGAGGCGTTTACGGGCGTCATCCTGGAAGTCTTGCTGATCTGCTCCCTTGCTAGCCATGGCTCACCGCTGGTTCGACGAGGGACTGAGCGGGTGGTCAGCAGGGAAAGATCGCTGGCCTCCCCGAGTACGATCAGGTCAGGCCGCCCAGGCATATACCTCGATGCGCGTCGGGATCTGCACCAAAAGACTCCTCGGATTCTCTCGCAATAATTGCCATAATTGATTTCTTCTAAACCCACCATCGATTTATACTCCAATACCATCGCGACAAATGAGCGACGTTCATAGGACACCGGACCATGATGCCGGATCAGGACGATTTTTGGGATGAGTTGCTGACCTACGTCGAGGCGCATAGCGTCATACCTGTTGTCGGCCCAGAATTGGTCATCGTCGATCATGATGTACGACGCGAACCCTACCACCAATTGCTGGCGCGCGAACTCGCGGCTCGATTGAAGCTCGGCGATCCCGATCAAGCCGCGACGCTCGACCAGGTGGTGGGAGCTTATCTCGCCAAACCCGGCAGCAGACGGCAGTCGGTCTATCGCGAGTTGGGCGATATCGCCGGAAAACTCCCCGTCAATATTCCGGAGCCGTTGCTGCAACTCGCGGGCATAAGCGACCTAAATCTTTACGTGAGCTTTTGCACCGATAATTTTCTCGCCCAGGCGATCAACGCGGAGCGTTTTGGCGGACGTGCGGAAACCCGTGAATTGTCGTTCAATCCCAGCGAGCCCGGCGACCTGCCCGACGGCTCGCGAGATGTGCCGCTGGTTTATGGACTGTATGGACGGATTTCGGTGCTGCCTAAATACGTCGTTGCTGAAGAGGATGAACTCGAGTGGGTCACTGCCTTGCAAATCCCCGAAAAACGTCCGGAGCGGCTGTTCGATGAATTGGGGCGCAATCACCTGTTATTCCTTGGCTGTCGGTTCCCTGACTGGTTGGCGAGGTTCATCCTGCGCACCGCCAAGAATAGCAAGCTGTCCGCCGAGCGCGGCTTCTATGAATACTTGATTGACGCCGACGCCAAATCGAATACCCCCCTGGTTGCCTTCCTCACAAAATTCAGCCGTGAAACCCAGGTGCTGCCGCTGGACCCGGTCTCCTTCGTGGCCGAACTCGCCCAGCGCTGGCAGGAACGTCGAGGCAGCGGCACTGCGGCCAGGGCTCCGGAACCTGGTCCGATGCCAGAAACCATGCCGCCGGGCAGCCTGTTTATCAGCTATGCCAGTGAGGACCGCCCAGCAGCGCTGCGGCTTGCGACGGAACTGCAAGCCGCCGGACTGCCGGTATGGCTGGACCGCCAGCAACTCGATTGGGGCAGCGACTACACTGCCAGGATTCGGCTTGCGATCCAGCAGTGCGCCCTCTTCGTGCCCCTGCTATCGCGCACCGCAGAAAAACGGACCGGATTCTTTCGCAAGGAATGGGCCTGGGCCAGCGAGCGGAACCTGGATTTCACCGGTAGCAGCCTCTCCTTCTTGTGTCCGTTGGTGATCGACGATACTCCCGCAATTACAAGTGCCGAAATCCCACCAGCATTCAAGACGGTCCAAATCGAACAAGCCCCCGACGGCAGCCTTCTTCCGCGCCAGTCGCAAGCGATCATCAACGCCTTCAATGCCATGCGCGACCGCCTTACAGGTAAAGGATGAGCGAACTTCCTACCATCGACGCCGAACGCCCGTGGCCGGGATTGCTGCCATTCACTGAAGACTCGCGCATGTTCTTTCACGGCCGCGAGAGCGAAACCGATGATCTGTTTCGTTTGATCGAGCGGGATCCTCTTACCGTGTTGTTCGGTCAATCAGGGTTGGGAAAATCCTCTTTGCTGAATGCGGGCGTATTTCCGCGCCTGCGCCGAGCAGGGTACCTGCCGGTGTACCTGCGCCTGAATCTCGACCCTGCGGCGCCGGTGCTCATCGGACAGGTCTGGCAAGCCCTTATCGACGAATGTGTTTACCACGAGGTTAGCGCGAGTCCAATCCTGCAAGGCGACGGCTTCTGGCGATACCTGCATCGCCCCGGCACTCAGTTCCTCAATCCTCATGGGCGCCCCGTCGTGCCCGTGCTGGCATTCGATCAGTTCGAGGAGCTATTTACGCTTGGCCGGCAAACACCGAAGCAGGCCGCGCGCACCGAACTGCTCCTGCAACAACTGGGGGAACTGATCGAAAACCGGCTACCTCCCGCGCTTGAAAGCGAACTCACAAACCACCCGGAACTTCTCGATCGTTTCGATTTGCTACGCCAGAACATCAAAATGGTGTTCACTTTTCGCGAAGATTATCTGGCTGAATTCGAGGGACTGAAGACCCTCATTCGCCCCATCATGCAAAACCGCATGCGCCTGACGCCCATGCGGGGCGACCGGGCGGCCGCGGCCATACAGCAGGCGGGCTCAGGTCATTTGAGCGAAGCCGTTGCGGCGCGTATCGTCCGATTTGTCGGCGGGGCCACCAGGAGTGACACCGGGCGGCTTGAGGAGATCTCGATAGAACCCGCGCTCCTGTCGCTAGTCTGCCGCGAGCTCAACGAGCAACGCATTGCCCGCGGGCAAGCAGAGATCAGCGCCGACCTTATTCAGGGTGAAAACACGCAGCAGATCATCGCGCAGTTCTACAGCCAGGGCTTTGCCGGGTTGGACATCAAGGTACGCCATTTCGTCGAGGATCGGCTTCTCACCTCCGCAGGCTACCGCGACAGTTGCGCTCTGGACAACGCCCTGGCGGAGCCCGGTGTCAGCGAAGCGGCGATTCAGAGTTTGGTGGATCGACGCATTCTGCGTCGCGAAGAGCGCGGCGGATTAGTTCGGCTGGAGCTGATCCACGATGTGCTTGCCATGGTGGCCAAGGCCAGCCGCGCCGCGCGGCGTGAGGCGGAGTCCCTCGAGGCCGCACAGCTGCTGCTGGCCAAACATCGACGGCGCCAGCGAATTGCGGGCGCTTGGGCCGCAGTTCTGGTAATGATTCTAGTGGCGGTTTCCTGGTTGGCGGTGTTTGCGATGCGGGGGAGAAAAGAAGCGGTTGCCGCCGAACTCAGGGCTGTTTCTGCCCAGCAACAAGCGGATCAACAGGCCAAGTTGGCCGTCGAGCAGAAAAAGGTCGCATTGGACCAAAAGACTGTTGCACTGACCGAAACGGCACGGGCACTCGATGCGGAGAAACGCGCCGACGCGGCGAAGACAGATGCGGTCTTGGCGAAAGACAAGGCTACAAAGGTGGCCGCTGAGAAGGAAAAGCAGCGATGGCGCGCCGTCGAATGGTCGGCGGCCGCGGACGAGCAATTGGACGCGCACGGCACAGGTGAACAACTGCGTGCGTGCCTCGAGTCCACCGATCGCCTCGCCGACGATCCCCCGCCGCCCGCATCGCTCGATTACATGGTGGGAGTCTGGCATGTGGACCAGGAGGTCTCATCGACAAATAGCTCATCGATGGATATGGATTGGCAAAGCCACGGGATCTGCGTCATCAGGCATGCCTACGTGAACGGCCATGAGCAGGCCCTGACGGGCGACCGCTGTACCTGGAATTACAAACCGGTCGCCGGGCATGATGATGAATTCGAGGTAGACTGGGACTCCACGGTGCTGGGAGCCACCTACCCAAAGAAACTGAAGCAACTGATCTTCAAGATCGTCAGTCCTATGCGAATGCGCAACATCAATATCGGCTACGACGCATTTCGAATCATCTGCCCGGCTAAGGAACTCACGATCCGCCAGGGCGAGCTCGCGGCACTCCAGAAACAAGCCGACGCGGACCCCGGCAACCTGACGCATCAAGTGGACCTCGCAGGCGGATTCAACAAGCTGGCAACAGCATTGGCGACTCAGGACGATTCTGCAAATGCTCTTGCTGCGTTCAACGCCGAACTCGACATATACCAGAGTCTCGAAACGCGTGACCGCGGCAATAAGACCTTGCAGCGGAGCGTAGCGCAGTCGTTCGAGCAGGTCGGTGACCTCCAACTCGCGCAGGCCAAGGCGTACTACCAGGCCGGCGACACACAACGGGGTTTGCGACAATCCAAGGCGGCGGTGGCGCCCTACCAAAAAAGCTCGGAGATTCGCCGGCAGTTGCTGCACGCCACCCCCGAAGACCTTGATGTGCAGTTGAACGCGGCGCACGCATTCAACCAGCTCGGCATTGCTCTCTATTGGAGTAGTGACCGAGCGGCGGCGGCCAATGCGCTCCGGGAATCGGTGCGCCTGCTCCAGAACATCGTTGATACGCATCATGGCAGTCCCCATATTCGTGTGCAACTCCTCTGGGGTCTCTATTCTGTGAGCCAGGTGTCGGACAATTCGACCGAGGCCAGGGATGCCCTGCGCAAATCGATCGCAATTGCGACGGAACTGGATAGCCGGCACGAGGATCCCGAAGAAATGTCCGGTGTGGTCGCATCCCTGCAGGAAGCGATCGCCAAGCTGCCCTGACCCCTCGC
>PLKU01000319.1:10384-10619 GCA_003140705.1 Acidobacteriaceae bacterium | reverse complement strand
TCGATTCCTGACCACGCTTTTTTGAGGAGCGCGTGAGAGACTTGAGACCTCAACCCGATCGCCAGTGATCCAGGAGTCCCGATGAGCGAATTGCCTGAAAAGATCGTGCGAAGTGACGCCGAGTGGCGCACTGTGCTGACGCAGGAGCAGTACCAGGTGCTGCGGCAGAAGGGAACGGAGCGACCCTTCACTGGAGCGCTGACGCAAAACCATGAGACCGGCAACTATCACTGCG
>PLKU01000319.1:0-10331 GCA_003140705.1 Acidobacteriaceae bacterium | reverse complement strand
TGGGCCACGTCTTCCCCGACGGGCCGGAGCCCACCGGCCTGCGTTACTGCATCAACTCCGCCAGCCTGACCTTCACCCGGCAGAAGCCATAACTTGTTTCAGAAGTTCAAACCATGGATTGCGTTGGATGCAGCGTTCCAAGGACAACAAAACCCCGTCCAGATGGGGACGGGGTTCGCATGAATCTCGATTCTTGTGAGGGCTTTGGCGTCCCATCCTTGCAGCGTTTCAGCTCTTACCGTACGGGTGGGATGACAGTGGCGCTTTACGCCTTGGCGATCTTGCCGGCCTTGATGCAGCTTGTGCAGACCCTGATCCGCTTCGGTGCGCCGTTGACCAGCGCCTTTACCGCCTGCAAATTCACGTTCCAGCGGCGCCGCGTCACATTGTGNNTCGCATACCTGTGCCATGACTTCACTCCAAATTCTTCTGTTTCAGATTCTTTCGTCGCCACCGGAACGAGTCGCATTCGAGCGTCATTCAAGGTCCGCTCAGAACTGGATCACCCAGGGGCTGCAGAAGACACACCACCCCACCTGCTTGCCGAATCTTTAGTATACCCCGGGACCAGCCTCGGAGCCAAGGTGAGGCACCACCAAATGGGGCAGTTTTGGAGTTCCTGTAGGGGTGTCTCGGGTTCCTCCCCCCTAGTGCACGCTCCCGGCGGAGTTCTCGAGAACGANNGTCTCGCTTTTGAGACCTGGGTATGTACTTCTCTACACGGTCACGGGACTAGTGAACCTTGCCGGCGGAGTTCTCGAGAACGACGTCTGAGAGCACCGCTGTGTCTGACTTATCGGGCAGGTGCGAGCAGAATCCAATGCCGACGTAAAAAGGACCGTCCATGTGCAGATGGATGGGTGCCCCAAACTGGTACATCGGCTCGCCTTCCATGCTGACGAAGAGCGCGAAAGAGTCGCCATGCTTTTCGATTCCTATGCGCTTGGCCATGGCGGTGACGAAGCTGTCAGGGCTGGCACCGGCGGGAAGGCCGCGGCCGCCGATGCGGTACTCCATGTCTTTGACGCGCGCGCCTTTCTCGGGCCGTTGGGCCAGATGGATCATGCCTGCGCCATGCAAGGCAACGATGGCTTCCTTGGAATCGTCCTCGAGATCCTGGCGTATGACAAGCACGGCCTTACGCTCCCCAAAGCCATTCGTGTCAGGGTATGTGATGTCAGCCGCCAGGGAGACGTCCCCGGACATTCTTCTCCAGAGATAGCGGAACTCATCGCGGACATACCAGACGTTGTAGCCAGCGGAGTTGATGGTGTACTGCTTNNGTCGTAACTGGCGCTGCCCGGCACGACGGCGCTGCCAATGTCGGACTGGCCCTCGAAGATGCCGATTGGTGTATTGAAAGTGGTACTCGGCCTGTGAAAGGTCGCCGGTGGGGATACTTGGGTGTGCGTTGCCGACGCCGGCTGCGCCCAATCTGGCACCGCCTGACTGGGTGTGGCTGGAGCGACCGGTGTTTGCGCGCGGACTTGAAGCATTACAGCGCAGGAAAGACATAACACAGAGGACAAAATGTGACGATTCATGGCAGGGCGAATTGTAGACGGCAGGAATCGCGCTTGTACAGAACAGTGGCGCGGGCGTGTTCGAGGGAAAGTGGCTTCCGCCAGTACTGTCTCCCGCAAAGGACATTCTTCCCATTACCATTTCAGCAGTTTCACTGAAGTGCTTGTGTGATCAAGGTCGCCGTTCCTCTGCTTCATGTGTCCAACTCGGCTTTGGCCAAGGACTTCTACTGCAATCAACTTGGATTTCATCATGAATTCTCCCATTGCAGGGGCGAGGCGGGGTCCGATCCCTGTTACATGGGCGTCACCCGGGATGGTGTCTGGCTGAATCTTTCGTCGTTTTCGGGGGATGGGGTGGCCGGCGGCGTTGCCAACCTGTTTGTTGACGACGTGGACGCGCTCCACGCGGAGCTCATTTCGAAAGGCGTGTCTATTGACAGCGGACCTGTTGACCAGGCGTGGGGGAGCCGGGAGATGTATGTGAAAGACGCCGACCGCAACTGCCTGCGCTTTATCCAGGGCTGACGCCGGGGAGCACTATTCGTAACGCAGCGCTTCCACCGGCTCAACTTTCATTGCTGCGCGGGCTGGAATGAGGGTGGCCGCAAGGGAAACAAGCGCGAGCAGCAGCGCGACTACCACATAAATGGCCGGATCGTGTGGCCCAACGTTGTAGAGCAGGCTCTTGAGCAGTTGCGCGGTGGCCAACGCTGCTCCCAGCCCGGCTACTCCTCCAAGGACAATCAGCCGAACGCCTTCACCGGCAATGAGCTGCAGGATGTCTAGACGCGATGCGCCGAGTGCCATGCGCACACCGATCTCCTGGGTGCGCTGCGCGGCCACAAACGAGATGACCCCGTAAAGTCCGATTACAGCCATGACCAGCCCGCAAAATGCAAAGAAGCCGAGCAGTGCTGTTTCAAATCGCGGACGGGCGGCAAGCTCGCTCACATCCTGTTTGAGGGTTTCAATGTCGATCGGGATAGTGGGATCGATAGCGGCAACCTGCGACCGGACCCATGGGGCAGTTGCTTCTGGTGAACCGGAGGTCTTGAGGACAATCACGCAACTTACGTTCCAATCCTCGGCGAGGCTGCGCCGCAGGCGGTAGAATTCCGGCTCATCTTCACCGGCGAGTCCTGCATTCTTCACATTCGCGGCCACACCGAGGACTGTGTACCACGGGCCGTTGGGAACGGGCTGAACGTGCTGGCCAATGGGATTTTCGTTCCCAAACATGCGAGAAGCGAGCAGGCTGCTCAGGACCAGAAAGCGCTCGTTCTGGGTTCGTTGGTCCTGAGTAAAACCTTGGCCTCGAGCGATCGGAATATCCAGCGCGGTGAAATACTCGGGCGTCACCCAACGCCATGTCACCATTCCGCCCGTGCCGCCTGGCTTGTACGGCTTTCCGGCAATCGCCATGATGCTAAAGATTTGTTGGCCATGAATTCCGCCGGGGGGCAGGGAATCACTCATACCCACCGCCTGCACGCCTGGCAACTGACGCAATGCGGCCTCTGCCCGGAGGAAGAACTCCATTTGCTGTTGCGCGGTTGTGAAGCGATAGCCCGGGAGTGAGATGTGCGCAGCAAGCACGCCCTCTGTTTGCATGCCCGTCGGTTGGTTCTCGAGATTGCTAAAGCTGCGAAGCAGCAATGCCGCGCCAATCAGCAGGGACATGCTGATGGCGATCTGTCCCACAACCAAGCCGCGCCGCAGCCACGCGTGAGTGGGATAGCTTGTTGCACGCGCGGCCAATACGGCCGCTCGCGGCTTCTGGATTGCCGGCAAAACCCCAAATGCGGCCCCGCAAACAAGCGAAAGAAGGACTGTAAACAGAATGATGCGCAAGTCGAGGTGGGCCTGACCAAGAAATGGAATCCCCGCCGGCGCGATGGCAATAAACAACCGCAAAAGGATTTCTGCCAAAACACAGCCGGCTGTCGCTCCCGCAATGGACAAAAGAAAAGTCTCGGTGAGAGATTGGCGAACCAGCCGACCTCGGCTCGCTCCAAGGACAGAACGCACAGCCAACTCGCGCTCCCGCGACGCGGCCCGCGCCATCAGCAAACTGACGACGTTGGCGCAGGCAATCAGGAGCACCGCGAAGACGGCACCGAGAAGCACCCAAGCAACCAGCCGGACGTCTTGCACCTCACGGTCTCGAACCGATCGAACCCGCAAATGCACTTCCTTGCGGAATTGGGCCGGAGCAAGGCTCAGAGAATAATTGAAGACCGGCTGAAGCTCCCTCTCTCCCTCCTGAATGTTCACCCCGGATTTGAGCCGGGCAAATGCATACATCACCCGGCCGGGGTCGGCTTTGCGCTGCGCTGCCTCATCCAACGCCTGCTGCACCAGCACGTCGGCCGCCTGCAACGTGGGCATCTCAAAGTCCTGCGGCAAGACGCCAATCACTCTGACCTGGTTGCCATCAATTTCAACCAGCCTGTTCACGATGCCCGGATCGCGGGCATATTGGGTGGTCCACAAGCCGTAGGAGATAAGCGCTACTTTCGGCCCTTTGGGCCGATCCTCTTCGGGAAGAAAGTTGCGCCCGAGAATTGGCGAAATGCCGAACGTGGGCAGAAAATTCGCTTCCACGCTGGCGCATCTCAGTCGCGCCGGATTGTGTTCTGTCAGATCGCACTCATCCACGCCCGTTTCCGACGTGAACGCCTCGAAGGGTTTCTGGTTGTCGCGCCAGTCGTAGTAGGAGCCGCCGAGCATGAACTCCTGGGGAATGATCGGGGCCACCAGGCCCACAGACACAAGGCGGTCGTCGTGGGCATAGGGCAAGCTGCGGAAGAGAATCCGATCTACGACGCTGAAGACCGCCGTGGTCGCGCCAATTCCAAGCGCGAGAGTCGCAATCACAGTGATCGCGAAGACAGGATTGCGGCGGAAACCGCGCAGCGCATAGCGGACATCCTGCAGCACCGTGCCCATCCACCAGCCCGGGCGCTGCTCGTAACACTGTTCTCGCGTGCGCTCAACGCCGCCGAACTCGATCAGCGCTTGCCTGCGCGCCTCGGCTGCCGTCATGCCCCCAGCAATGTTGGCTGCGGTCGACTGCTCTACATGGAATTGAAGCTCCTCGCTCAACTCGCCGTACTCTCGGCGCGAAGGAAGGAAGCGCAATCGGGAGATGAATCCTTTCAGCACGAAAAACCTCCGGGAAAACTCATGCAGGTGAACAGCGGTGCTCTCCTTCGCCTCGGCCAGTGATTATTCCTTTATCAGCCAAGATCGGCTGTCGAACCAATTCGGGCACTATTCGTAACGCAGAGCTTCCGCCGGCTCGACCCTCATAGCAGCGCGCGCCGGAATCAGTGTCGCCACGAATGCCACCAGTGCCAGCAACAGCGCGACCGCCCCGTAAATAGCTGGATCGCGTGGCCCAACGTTGTAGAGCAGGCTTTTGAGCAGTTGCGCGGTGGCCAACGCTGCTCCGAGTCCGGCTACTCCTCCAAGCACAATCAGCCGAAGGCCTTCTCCGGAGATCAGCCGCAAGATGTCCAGCCGCGTTGCCCCCAGCGCCATGCGCACACCGATCTCCTGCGTGCGTTGCACGGCCACATACGAGATGACTCCGTAAAGTCCGATCACAGCCATCACCAGCCCGCAAAACGCAAAGAAGCCCAGCAATGCTGTCTCAAATCGCGGCCGGTCGGCCAGCTTGCTCACGCGCTGGTTGAGTGTTTCGATCTCGACTGGCACGGTGGGATCGATTTGAGCAATCTGCGACCGCACCCACTGCGCCACTGCAGTTGTCGAAAGTTCCGCATCGATGACCAGAAGGGGCGCCGCGCCGCTCATCACCTCACCGACAGGCGCACGCCCGCCCCAGTCCTGCGCTACACTGCGGCGAAGGAAGTAGATCTCAGGCTGGTCCTGCTCAGTGAGTCCGCCATTCTTCACGTTGTCCGCCACGCCCGCGACCGTGAAGACAATCCCATCGCGAATTCTCTGGATTCGCTTGCCAGTGGGATCTTCGTCCGGGAACATGCGGGCGGCCAACAGCCTGCTCAGAACGGCCCAGTATTCGCTGTCATTACGATCCGCCTCGGCAAAGTTGCGGCCCATGACGATGGGAATATTCAACGCCCGGAAGTAGTCGGGCGACACCCCTCTGCTGACCACAGAGCCTCCTGTTCCCTGCACCGGGCGGGGTCTCCCTTCCACTGCCAAGTCCGCGAACCGTTCACTGTCTTGCCAACCGCCGGGGGGCAAAGAATCGCTGAATCCCACCGCGCGAATCCCTGGGAGACGCCGCAGCGCCGCCTCCGCCTGGAGATAGAATTCCATCTTTTTCTGCCCGGTGTCGTACCGGAACCCAGGCAGCGCAATCCGCGCGGTCAGCACTCCATCGCTTTGCACTCCCAGGTGTTGTTCCTCGATGTTCTGAAAGCTCTTGAGCANNTGCCGCGCCGGAGAGCAGAACCATGCTAATTGCAATCTGCCCCACGACCAGGCTGCGCCGCAACAAAGTGCGTTTGCGGGACTTGGCGGCATGTGCCGCCAACGCCAGTGCGCGCGGCGTTTGCCATGCTGGCAGCAAACCGAATGTCGCTCCGCACAGCAACGATAGCAACACCGTGAACAGCGCGATGCGAAAATCGATGCCAGCTCTCGATAGAAATGGAATGCCTGAGGGAGCAAGGTCCAGAAAAACTCGCAACAGGCCTTCCGCCAGCATCATCCCAGCAGCGGCGCCGGCAAAAGAGAGCAAAGCGGCCTCGGTGAGTGTCTGCCGAATCAGCCGGCCCCGGCTGGCCCCGAGAGCGGAGCGCACCGCCCGTTCCCGCTCCCGAGCTTCGCCCCGCGCGATCATCAGCCCCGATACGTTGGCGCAGCAGATCATTAGCACCGCCAGCGCGGAGGCGAGCAAAATCCAAGCCGTCAACTGCACGTCCTTTGTCTCGCGGTCTCGGAGCGAACGAACGCTCAAGTGAAAGTCCTTGCGAATCTGGGCTGGGATCACTGTGACCTGGGTGTGGAGAAAGAGAGGCTGCATCTCCGCCCTCGCCTGCGCAATGTCCACTCCAGGCCTGAGCCTGGCAAAAGTGCGCATCGGCGAGCCGGGGCTCGACCTGCGCTCCAGTCCTTCATTGAGGGCCGAAGGCAACATTACATCCGGCTCCTCCACAGTTGGCAGTTCAAATCCCTGGGGCAGCACGCCCACCACACGGGTCTGATTACCATCGATGTTGATGAGTCGGTTCAGAATGCCTGGATCGCGGCCGTAATGATTCAGCCACAACCCATCGGAGATGAGCGCAACGCGGGGTCCATTGGGCCGGTCCTCTTCTGGTAAGAAGTTGCGACCCAGCACAGGCGAAATCCCAAGCAATGGCAGAAAGCCGGCCTGGGCCTTGATGCATTGGAGCTGCGCTGGGTTGGTCTCAATCAAGTCGCAGGCGTGCAGCATGGTTCCCTGGGAGGCAAAGGCCTCAAATGGCTTTTGATTGTCCCTCCAGTCGAAGAAAAAGCCACCTACCGTAAACTCTTGCCGCTCTAACGATTGCACCAGACCCACAGACACCAGTCGGTCGTCGTGCGCATAGGGCAAGCTGCGGAAGAGAATCCGGTCTACGACGCTGAAGACCGCCGTGGTCGCGCCAATTCCAAGCGCGAGAGTCGCAATCACAGTGATCGCGAAGACAGGATTGCGGCGGAAACCGCGCAGCGCATAGCGGACATCCTGCAGCACCGTGCCCATCCACCAGCCCGGGCGCTGCTCGTAACACTGTTCTCGCGTGCGCTCAACGCCGCCGAACTCGATCAGCGCTTGCCTGCGCGCCTCGGCTGCCGTCATGCCCCCAGCAATGTTGGTTGCGGTCGACTGCTCTAGATGGAACTGGAGCTCGTCGTCCATTTCGGTGAGCTTAGGGTGCTTCACCAGAAATCGGATTTGAGTCAGCAATTCTCTGATCATGCTGAAGCCCCCGGGACCCTGCCCAGCACCAGCCCGATAGCCGAGGAAAGCCTCTCCCAGGTCTCTAGCTCAGACTCAAGTTGCTTTCTGCCATTAGGGGTAAGAGAATAAAACTTCGCGCGCCGATTGTTGTCAGAGTTACCCCAATCGGACTGAATCCAGCCTTTGTATTCGAGGCGATGCAGAGCCGGGTAAAGCGAGCCCTGGCCGATCTGCAATACGTCCTTCGAGACCTGCTGAATGCGTTGTGCCACTCCCCAACCGTGCATTGGGCCGAGGGCAAGCGTTTGCAGAATCAGCAGATCCAGCGTTCCCTGCAATAAGTCTGTGGACGGTGGCATTGCGCTCCCCTCGATATTCGACAATAGAATTAATCTCACTCTTGTCGATTGTCAAGGGGAATCTAGCCCGCTTGCAATGCGCTACTCTGGCGGCCCGACGGTGACCACGTAATACGATACGGGCTGGGTGGCGCTAGCATTCCCGATCCAGTGATCGTCGCCTGCAATGCAGATGCCCATGTCTCCGGGCTTGAGGGTTCGCTCGGTGCCGGCGGTCATGAGGGTAGCCGTACCGGTGCGCATAAACCAGATCTCGGAATGTTTGTGATGACCGATCTTCTCATGTGGTGCGCCGGGGGCAAGGATCGAGCCATGTGCCTCAAGCCGGATGTTGTCTGGTAGCATGCCCAGGACATAGTGGTGCGTCACGTGTTGGACTTTGGGGTCGGTGATGGCGTCTCCGGGATACAGGCCAGACGTCAACGTGGGGAGCGGAGTTGGCGCGGTGGCGGGAATCGACCCTGTCGCCTGGGCCGCAGCCTCGGGTGCAAATGAAGGAGCAGC
Source organism: Acidobacteriaceae bacterium (assembly GCA_003140705.1). Taxonomy (GTDB): domain Bacteria; phylum Acidobacteriota; class Terriglobia; order Terriglobales; family Acidobacteriaceae; genus Telmatobacter. The sequence continues at coordinate 2,022 of PLKU01000319.1, read as the reverse complement.
AAACAGCAAGGGCAGAAGGGCGGAGAATTCTCGTCGATTCATGGGACCTCCCGTTCATGCGCCATACTACCCGGTGCTGTCGACTGGCTGCAACACGGCTACCGGCGACTGCTCGCCTTCCTCATCCACTATCCGCTCCGGCTCGGATTCGTCTCGCTGATCCTTCTCGTGCTGTCAGTGTGGCTCGCAACGCGCTTGGGCTCGAGCTTCCTGCCGACCCTGGAAGAGAACAACCTGTGGATCCGCGTCACGCTGCCGAACACCGTGGGCTTCGATTATTCGGCGCACCTGGCGACGCAGATCCGGCAGGAACTCATGNNTCTTCAGCTCCTGGGCGGCGGCGTAGGAGAGGTCGATGATGCGCCCCTTGGAAAGAATGCCCCGATCGTTGATGCGCACCACGACGGATCCCTTGGTGTTTTGGTCAACTACCCGCACGATGCTGCCAAACGGGAGGGTGGGGTGGCAGGCCGTCATGGCGTACATGTCGAACCGCTCACCGCTGGCTGTACGATGGCCGTTGAGGACGGCACCGTACCACGACGCAATGCCGTGGAGTTTGTCCTCATTAGAAGCGGCAGCGGGCTTTAATGGAGCCTGCATCACCGGTGTCGCGCTCAAGATGGGAGAAGGTGGTGGCGCGGTTGAAGCGGGTCTTGGAAGCCCCGCATCTGCCTGCACTGTCGGCGTGACAAATGTAAATGCCACGGCAGCCAGCGCAACCGAAGAAGCACCCGCCAGGATCCAATTCCCGATGGGACTCTTCAAGCTCAGGTTGCGTGATTTCCTTCGAATAACCATTCGCTTATTTTACTAAGTTGTTACCCCCTTTTTCGTTGAAATGGCAATAAAAGGTTGGATTTCTTCTGCATAAAAGCCCGCTTTTGGCTGGGTATTTCGATAAGCCATTTAGTCTCTGTGACTTGCATTTTGCACCAAAACTAGCGCAAAACGTGCCATTTTCCGGATTCTGAGGCCGGTAGGGCGGTTGGGCCCTCGGAGTCCACCCAGCCTTCGAGCTCGCCCGATCTGCAGGTTGGCTTTGGTACAGTTCGGCGCGACCAAGTTTAGTCTGCAGTAACCCCTCTCTCGCGGCAACTCTTGGTTCAGTTCGGGATTGCCGCGTCGCCTTACCCGGTGGGTTGCGCGCATACCTTCAAGCTCTTGCGAGGTGATTAAGTGGGTTCCCGTCGAAGATTTCTTGAGGGCTGTCTGGGTGAGCGAAGGGCGAATGCATTCACCATGAACACAGGCCTTGGCGAGTCCGGGTTGGCTCAAGCTCCACGCCGCGGTCATGGACGATTGTCTGGATTCCTTCCATGCTGGTCAGCGCGGCTCCTTTTTTTGTTTTTCTGGTTGCGGTGTGTTTCCTCTACTGGACCGCCGCCCGGGCGCGCCGGTTGCAGTTGGCGATCCTGGTTGCGGCGAACCTGTTCTTCCTGGCTCGCTTCAGCTTGATCTACCTGGCACTTCCGCTGGCGGCAAGCGCTGATTATCTGGTTGGCCTTGGATTCGGGCGGTCACCGAAGCCGGCCGCTCGCCGGCTACTGCTTGGTGTGTCGCTGGCAATCAATCTTGGTCTTCTGGTTGGGCTCAAGCTGGTTCCGCTACTGACCGCTGGGCGACTTGGCTGGCTGTTTACCTTGAGCTTGTCTTTCTATTGTTTTCAGTCGCTTTCTTACACAATCGATCTCTATCAAGGTGAGATCAAACCCACGCGCAGCTACCTGACCTATCTGGCATCCGCCTTGTTTTTCCCTTCGATGACGGCGGGGCCCATTCCGCGCCAGGGCAAACTGCTGGACCAGCTCGCCAAGCCTTTTNNTTCAGCGCCCAGGATGGCGGCCGCGCCCTGCTGCTGATCGGCATTGGGCTGGTAAAGAAACTGCTGATTGCCGACTACCTGGCCAACAATCTGGTGGGTCGAGTCTTTGACACCCCGGCGCTCTATTCCAGTGTGGAGACGCTGGTAGGCGTGTACGCCTATGCCCTGCAACTCTTCTTCGACTTCTCCGGCTACAC
>PLKU01000174.1 GCA_003140705.1 Acidobacteriaceae bacterium | reverse complement strand
GCGTGAGGTAAATACCCCTATTATGCGAATACGGTCTCGCCATGGACTGCGTAGTGACTTTGTTCTGTTCCCGCAATAATTTCCTTTGCTTTGTCAACCGCGTCTGGTGTGCCATGGACAACGAGCAGAAACTTGTCTGTCTTCAAGGCCACTTCGTACTGGAGTACGCTGTCCTTCGGGATGCCAATACTCACCAGGCCTGCTCCCAAGGCACTTACGCCTCCAACCACGACAGCTCCTTCAAGCCCAGCTATGATCCAGGCCACGAGCGGACCAGCCACAAGAATCGGCCCAAGACCCGGTATAGCAAATAGCGCCGATCCAAATAACAGTCCCCAGAATCCGCCCCAGAATGCTCCCACCTTGCCCCAGTACTTCATGCGGTCACCGGCGTTGTAATAGCCGACAACGTGTTCATCAGTATGCGTATCTCTCCCGGCGATGGATAAGCTCTTCATGTCAACACCTGCCTCTTGCAGTTTCTTGATGGCAGATTCTGCATGCTCGTGGGTGTCGTAGACTGCTACAACAGAATTAGTGGTGATCATTTGTCTTCTCCATGTTTCGAGGTTGAATTGATTTTATCCAGACGCGGCGTCGGATCTGCCGATACAGCAAATTCTTTAATTGCTTGGAAAGCCTTTGCGCCATTTGCTCGCAGGCTTTCCGGCTTTGGAATATGCCTCCGTATGACTGGACCAAATTGATAGTTCGAAGCATCACCCAAGACGGACATCGCATAATCGAAAATACCGAGGCTGTCGTCAAAAGCTATATTGGCCATTTGCAAGTGCATCGAGATGTTGCCAGAATTGGTGTCTCCATGAATGGTCACAATTGATCACGGTCCTTTATGGACGCCCTGGCCTTGTCCACATCACGTGTTGGGCACTAAAACCGATCAAGATTCGCATGTACCGGGAACACAAGACATGTCCCAAAGAGCACAGCCTCTGTCGTTGTTATTCGAGGAGAATAAGACTCCTACCGAGTTCGCGGTTCGGTGAAGAGGCCCCTAATGTCTGAACTTCAATCCTTCCCATCCATCCCCACGAAAATCCTGCTACCCATCGACTTTAGTCCGTCATCACAGGCGGCTTTGGAGATGGCAGCTGATCTCGCTGAGCACTTTCATGCCGAACTCTATCTCGTGAACGTCATACCTTTCCTCCCCACAACGACTCTCCCTGACGTGAATCCTGAAGCCGAATATCTTCAGGAAGCGAGAATGTTTGCAGAGCGGCATCTGGCGAAATGTCAGGCGGCCCTTTTGGCCAGAGGAGTCAAGTCAGTTTCAAGCGTTGAGGTTGGAAATGGCGTAGTTGAGAACATCATGGAAGTGTTGGAGCGCGAACATATCGATATGGTCGTGATCTCCACGCACGGCATCTCCGGTTGGCATCCATTGGTGTTCGGGTCAATTGCCGAGAAGGTCGTCAGGCTCGTGCAATGTCCGCTCTTGCTTCTTCACTCAGCTAAGCCTGAGAGCGACCTAAAGATTCCATCCGGGCGTGCTTCGGAATGGTGGTAGCAAAAAACCGGTAGAGGTGGCTAATCATGAGTGCAACGACTGCCGTCACCCCCGCACCATCCAGTCAGCCGGCAAAACCGGCGCAGGACATCCCTTCGAAGGGCCTCACGAGCGATGAGGCCCGTGCGCGTCTTGAAAAGGACGGACCCAATGCAATGCCGGACACATCCGCTCATCCCCTTCGCGATGCATTGGCCAAGTTCTGGGCGCCGGTTCCATGGTTGCTCGAAGCCTCCATTGTGCTTGAGGTTGTTCTGCACAAGTATTACGAGGCTGCGGTTATCGCAGGCTTGCTGGTTTTCAATGCAGCGCTTGCCTACTTCCAGGAGGGGCGCGCCCAATCTACCCTTGCGGCGCTGAAGTCGCGTCTAGCCCTCAACGCCTCTGTCCAGCGCGATGGTGCCTGGAAGACTGTACCGGCCGCGGAATTGGTAAGTGGCGACTTGGTGAAGCTGTCTCTTGGCGGCGTGGTCGCTGCCGACGTACATCTGACTGGTGGATCGGTTGAGCTCGATCAGTCGATGCTCACAGGCGAATCCCTGCCCATTGAAGCCGGTGCGGGTGTGGACACCTATGCCGGGGCTCTCGTCCGGCGTGGTGAAGCAACAGCGGTCGTAACGGCCACGGGCGCTCGCACCAAGTTTGGCCGCACGGCGGAACTCGTGCGCACCGCACACGTTGTTAGCACGCAGCAGAAGGCTGTGCTCAAGATCGTTCGCAACCTTGCGATCTTCAACGGCTCCTTGATTCTTGCCATGGGCGCATACGCCTATTTTCGTGCGATGCCGTGGAGTGAGATGGTTCCCTTGTTGCTCACTTCGGTCCTTGCAGCCATCCCGGTGGCGTTGCCCGCAACATTCACCCTTGCCGCCGCGCTCGGAGCTCGTGCATTGGCAAAGCTGGGTGTGCTGCCCACGCGTCTCTCTGCCGTGGACGAGGCAGCCTCGATCGATGTCTTGTGCTCCGACAAAACCGGAACTCTAACCCTCAATGCGCTTTCAGTGACCAGCGTTCGCCCTTTGCCCGGTTTCGACGAAGCCCACGTTCTCGGCATGGCATCTCTGGCCAGTTCGGAAGGCGGTCAGGACTCTGTCGATGCAGCGATTCGTTCTGCCGCCTCGAAAAAGCCGGCGCAGGACCTGCCAAAGCTTGCGACGTTTGTGCCGTTCGACCCAGCCAAGAAGACATCGGAGGCGACCGCAACGGATGCAAAGGGGGCCACAGAGCGCATCGTCAAGGGTGCCTATACTGCGGTCGTCGCCCTCACGGCTCCGTCACCCGCTGCGGCTGCGATCGTTGACGAACTGGAGAAGCAAGGCTTCAGGGTTCTGGCGGTAGCCGCGGGGCCCTCGGCTTCCCTTCAGCTTATTGGCATGATCGCCCTCAGCGACCCGCCGCGATCGGATTCGACTTCTCTCATCTCGCAGTTACATACACTCGGTGTGGCCACAGTCATGGTGACGGGAGATGCTCCGGCCACGGCGGCAATCGTCGCTCATGACGTAGGGTTGACAGGGCCTGTTTGCCCGCCCGGAAAGCTTCCCGAGGGTATCAAGCCGGGGGATTTCGCGGTATTCGCTAGCATTCTTCCAGAAGGCAAGTATGACCTTGTCAAGGCCTTCCAGAAAAGCGGCCATACGGTTGGGATGTGCGGCGATGGCGCCAATGACGCACCCGCGCTCCGCCAGGCGCAGATCGGCATTGCCGTCTCGACCGCTACAGATGTGGCGAAATCGGCAGCAGGGGTTGTACTCACCGAAGCTGGCCTGGGCGGCATTGTTGCAGCTGTAAAAGAGGGCAGGGTCACGTTTCAGCGCATTCTCACCTACACGCTCAGCTCGGTGATGAAAAAGATTGTGCAGGTGCTGCTGCTGGCAGTCGGCCTTGTAATAACCGGACATGCCGTCCTGACTCCAATGCTGATGATCCTCCTGATGATCACCGGCGACTTTCTCACCATGTCGCTGACCACGGACAGGGTGCAGCCATCCAAGATGCCAAATTCCTGGAATATCGGCCGAATTACAGCCGCTGGAGTCATCTTTGGGGCTTGCTTCCTGGCATTCTCTACCGCAATCCTGCTAGTCGGAAAATTTGAGCTGCATTTGGGATTTCAAGCCCTGCAAACATTGTCCGTGGTCGGCATTGTGTTTGGCAGCCAGGTCACGACCTATGTCATACGAGGACGCCAGCATCTCTGGGGATTGCGCCCGAGCTTGATGCTCGTACTGTCTTCAGTGGCCGACGTCCTAATCATCCCAATGCTGGCAATTTACGGAATCGCCATGGCGCCACTGTCACTCGCGGTTGTCGCCTGCGAGTTTGCCGCGGCGATTGCATTTGGGTTGGTGCTGGACGTAGTGAAGATTCCGGTCTTTGCTCGCCTCCGCATCTCTTGAATATCCAGGTGCCGTTGGTGCTGACCGACGCTCGGATCACTACCCCGGCTAGCAGGCTCTTGGGCCTCAAACTGGACAGACTTGCGGCAGATTCAAGGCAACCAGTCTGCCGAGAACAGATTTGCATGAAGAATTCCGCTTCACCGAAGGGACAGGATGAACATCGATTCGAAAACTTACCGGGTGCCACAAGACAAAAAGGTCGATCTCAGCAAGTGGCCGACGATTGTCGACCCCTATTGCAAGTCAAAGAAGGCGTATAAGGAACTTCTCCGCCAGCACATGGAGAAGCTCAGTTCGCTTCAGCAACTTCACTACGCGTCCAATCAGCATGCATTGCTGCTGATTTTTCAAGGCATGGACTCTGCCGGGAAAGACGGCGCCATACGTCACGTCATGTCTGGGGTCAATCCGGAAGGCTGCGAAGTCTTCAGCTTCAAGCAGCCAAGCGCCGAGGAGCTTGAGCACGATTTTCTCTGGCGCACCACTTGCCGTCTTCCCGAACGCGGCAGGATCGGCATCTTCAACCGTTCCTATTACGAGGAGGTACTCGTCGTTCGAGTGCACCCGGAGCTTCTCCGCAGCGAGCGTCTACCGGAGGAGTTGCGTAACGAGAAGAACATCTGGGAGCAGAGGTATCGCTCTATTGTCGATCTGGAGAAGCACCTTCATCGCAACGGCACGCAAATCATCAAGATATTCCTGCACCTCTCTTACGATGAGCAACGAAAGCGATTCCTTGAGCGCATTGAAGAGCCGGACAAGAACTGGAAGTTCAGCACCTCTGACATTCACGAGAGGAAATACTGGAAACACTACATGAAAGCCTACGAGGATTGCCTTCATGCGACAAGCACGCATCATGCGCCATGGTACGTCGTCCCCGCCGATGATAAAGAGAATGCACGGCTAATCGTCTCCCAAATCGTCCTCGATGCGCTGGGAGAACTCAAGATGTCCTACCCCAGAACTACGAAAAAGCGCCACCTCGAACTCCGCCAGATCAAGAAGCTGTTGACGAAATGACGTCGGAGACAAATCGCGAGCAGATCGGCAATTCACTCTTGCAGATTCCAGCAGCGCGACCTCGATCGTGACAACACCGTCAGTTCCAAGATCGTAACGCACTGTTCGAGGACGCACTGCGGCTGGCTCGGAATCACCGCTTGGCACGTGTAATAGATGGCAGGATTNNTGAACAAAGGTGCAGAGCAAGATCCAAGGGTTTATTTCGCTGCCGAGAGAACCTTTCTAGCCTGGATTCGCACGGGGCTTGGCTTGATCGGTATCGGATTTGCGGTCAGCCGCTTCGGCCTGTTTTTCAGGCAACTCAGCGCGAGCGAATCCCATTGGCCCACCCGCGCAACTGGCCTATCCGTCTGGTCTGGGGTAACACTGGTGGCCTTGGGTGTCATCGTCATCCTCAGTTCCGTCCTGCGACATTTTCAGCTGATTCGCGAGTTAAACTCAGGCACCTGGATACCGGGACGCGTTTCGAGGGATGCCGTAGCGCTGGGGCTGCTATTGGCTGGCGCCGGAATCGGCATGTGTGTATACCTGGTCCTCGTGCACTAGCCGCACTGAACTCGCAAACGTATTCGGTGGCACAGGGGTTGGGCGCCTGAAGAGCCTGTTGAGTGGCCATGCTCGAGGTTGCCGCGCTTCCCGGCAAATGGAGTCAGCCGCGTTAATCGCGAGTGTGCGAAATGGTACTGCATGGCGTCCATCTTGCTGTCATCATTCATGCATCTCGGATAAGACGCCTAAAAGCTTGAATGGCGGCGCCATGACCGCCGCATGGCCCAACGGAGAGTAGCTCAGATGACAGCCAATTCGAATACGGCGCCCCCTGCAAGGGAAAGGTCGACCTGGTTCCAAATTGCGCAGTTTCTTTTTCTAGTTGCCTTGGCCGTGGCCGTTTATTTTCTTGGGCTGAACATTGTACATAGCCGCTTCCATCAAGGCGGCCACCTGGATAGGCACGGTCACATCAGTCGGTAGCGTCGCTCAAAAGAGTCTTAGTTGCGGCTATCCGATGAGGTTGTGCTTAAGTATCAATTATCAACAATGTGATATCGCCTTCCTGCAGCTTGCACATCACATCACGTGACCAACCGACGCACGCTGCTTGTCCTGCGGTAGGCGTAGACGCCATAAATAGAGCCTATTAGGGCTACAAGGTAGAAAGGGATGTGAATCACTGTAGCTATCGCCGTAAGCCCGACGAGAGGTAACCACGGCGCACTGCATCGCCACGCCGTTTTCTTTGATCTTGTTTCGAGTGCTTCCAGAATGAACAAGAGAGTGAGGAACGCTATGATTCCAACGCATGCCGATCCCATATGGACTTGCCATCCCGGGAGTTTGTTCGTCTGATGCCCCAGCGACTCAACTACGTCTGAGAATATGCTCTCTACGGTAATGAAGGCACAAGCGCCGCCAAATAAAGACATAAGCAAGGTTGTAGGTGTGTGATTATAGTCGTGGCTCGACTGCACCCTGCGTTTCACCATTCACATCTCCGGCTAAGCGATCTACTCCTCAGCTTCTAATCGTCAGGACTGGGCATGCCGCATCCGCTATGATCCGGAAGGCCCCAGATGTTCTCATTTCCATGCTCAGATGTGAAGTCTTTCGGATACCGAGTACCAAGAGGTCGATAGATCGTTCCCTGATGTGCTCAAGGATTTGGTCGTGTGCCCTGCCGACAGCTACATAAGTTCTCGGATCACAGAATTCCTTTGCCTGCTGTGGTACAAGGCCATCGAGCGCGCTGAAGTAGCGGTTCTGGAGGTCGGAAAGTCGATCCGGATGCTCAATGCCGTCGTCCTGAATCACATTGAGAACATCAATCTTGGCCCCGAACACTTCCGCGAAGGTAACAGCATAAATTGCAGCTTTGGCAGCCGCTACAGTAAAGTCTGTGGCAAAGAGAATTCTCGCAAATGGGAAAGTCTGTGAAGACACGGGCGTGACCTGTGGGCCAACGGTAAGTGTTGGCCACTGGGAAGAGCGAAGGATCTTCTCTGCGATGGAGCCAATGATTCCTCGTTCGAGCCGACCCCCTCCGTGCGTTCCCAACACAATGATGGCTGGTGTATTGCTATCGGCCAGCGCTGGGATGACGTCTTGCGGTTCTCCCTCCAGAAGAGTGGAAATGATTCCGATCGATTCCGCTCCCAGAAGGAGGGCGTTTCGCGATAGAAGAGTCTCCAGGTCCTTTCTCTGCTGGCTAACCCGACTCTTGTTGATCTCAACCTCCAGTGCGGCTTGCGAAAGGGTAAAGGCATGAGTAACCAGTAAAGTTGCAGAGAAATAGGATGCAATACGAGCGGCGTAAAGGCCAGCGTTCTGGGAGCAAAGGGAGAAATCTGTTGCGTAAACAACTGTCTTCAAGTTCATTTCGGGTCTGTCGCTGATCTTTGGCATGACACTATCTCCTTGTGCAAAAGCTCAACAACACAATGACCAATACGATCACACTCTCTGCCGCATAGAAACGGTCTCTTACGAGAGAACCTAACCACGCCGAGTGTGAAAGAAAGAACACTCATTCAGGAAATTGCCCCCCGACGCTCCACTGTCCTTGCGCTCCTTATGTCAGCGACGACGGAAACACCTTCTATTTGAAGTTCTCAATCATGGCGTTGCCCCAATCTGATAGCTGAGCGTGGAGAGTGCGAGTCGATACTGGTATTGCGCGTCAGTGTTGCCAATTGCTGCGTCGGTTTGTTGGAACTGCGCCTGACTGAGTTCTACAATCGAACTGAGCCCCAGTTGGTAACGCGATTGCGCCAGTTTGAGAGCCAGGTTTGCTTCACGTAGAAGCTCGTCTGTGACAGCAACCTTTTGATAGGCCGTATTTGATGCCAGCCAGGCTGTACGGACATCCCGGACAATCCGGTCGCGCAGATCCCGGCTCTGTTCTGAAACTGCTTGAGCACGAATCGACGCTTCCTTAGCCTGGGCCGAGAATAGGAATCCATTGAAGATGGGGATATTCATGTTGACGCCAATACCACCCCACCAATTGTTCAGGTAGTATTGGGCGGGCCGGATAGGCACGCTGCCGACGGTTCCCGCAGCACTTATTGTCGGCAGCATCTGATCGCGCTCCGCATGGCTGAATTTGACTGCAGCTTGCTGGCTCAAGTTCAGCGCCTGCAGATCCGGCCTTTGCTGGAATGCGAGTTGCAAGAGCTGGTCGGCATCAGTTGGGGGCGCCTTCAAGGTGGGATCATCCAACACCAAGTCATATGTTTCCTGCCGATCGAGTCCCAAGACAGCATCCAATGCCGACATTGTTGAGTCAACGTTATTCTGTGCATCGAGCAGCAAGAGCTTCGCTTCCGATAAGTTGACATCCGCGAAGCTCAAATCAAGAGTTGACTTGAGCTTGTTCTTCGTCAACTCACCAATCTGTGTCTCCGTGGTTTGCCGAGTGCTGACGTTCTGCTCCGCAACTTTAAGGAGCGCCTGGGCCTGAAGAGCATTGAAAAACGCCTGATCGGCCGCAAGAACTATATCTTCAGTTGAAGCGAGAGTGCTCGCATTTTGCGCCTTTTCCTGGAGCTTTGAAGATGCCACAAGGTTGCTGGTTTTTCCAAAGTCGGTAAGAAGTTGGGTAAATCCTCCGCCGGCTCCCGCATGCTCAAAGAGCCGCGAAGCAGTGAGCGATCCCGCAGAAATGCGGCTGCCATTTTCTGCATCCACCGCGGTAATGCTGGCCGTTCCAGTAGGAAGTTCTGCGGCCCTGGTTTCCCGGACGACCTGATGCTGAGCCAGCGCGAGCAGACGTGCAACACTTACCCTCGGATTGTTCTTGATAGCCAGCTTTTCAGCGTCGGACTGCGTCAGGCGCGGGTACTGGGCGGGAGCAGCTTTCTCCGCCTGCGTCGTCGCAGCCTGCCCTCCGCTGTTGGGCATCACTGTTGCACTTTGCCGCGCAAGGACCATGAGGGAGACCTGAGGAGCATCCGGAATCTGCGACGTGATGCCTGTCGCTTGTCCATGAATGGAGACGGGACAAACCGTTACCAGCGAAAGAAACAGCCCATAATATCGAAACCTCAACCCAGCCTGTATGGCCATTCTCTAAACCTCCTCCGCAACACCGGGCTTCTTGTCGTGCCGGCTGTGAACGATCAGGTAAACTGCCGGTACAAGGAAGACGGTTACAACCACGGAAACCGCCAGTCCGCCGATAACTGCGCGCGCAAGCGGCGCATATTGCTCACTCCCGGCCTCCATTCCAAGTGCCATGGGAATCATGCCCAGCAGCGTCGCCAGCGAGGTCATCAGGATCGGCCGCAGNNCGGTCATCATGATGACGCCCATGAGCGACATGATGTTTAGCGTGCTCCCGGTCACCAAAAGGATCAGTACGACCCCTGCGAGTCCGGGCGGAATAGCCATGAGGATGATGAATGGATCGATGAACGATGTGAACTGGGCCATGAGGATCAGGTAGACCAACAGCACAGAAACGATGAGCCCAAGCCCAAACTCCAGGAACGACCGGTTCATACTGACCACGGCACCACGCACCTTCAGCACCGTGTTCTTGTCCGTCTTTGTGCTCGCCAACAGCTTGTCGATCTCTCCTCCCACCTTCTGGAGCGCCTCGGTCTTGGTGGAGACATAGATGTCGATTACGCGCCGGATCTGATAGTGGTCCACTTCCGTCGGCGTATTGATCAGCTTGATGTCCGCAACAGAGTTCAAAGGCGTATAGCCGGCAGTGTGGTCTCCGTTCGAGAGCTCACGCGACTGGCTTGAAGCCTCGTGATTCTCCTGCATGGGACTGTAACCGGCTGGACGAACGCCGCGTAAAGGAATGCTCTCGAAGTCCTCCATCGTCATATTGTTGAGATAGCTGTTCGCGTACTGAACCGTCACCATGTAGTTGTTGCCGCTCTTCGGATCGATCCAGTAGCTGGGTGCGACCATGCCGTCGGAGGTCATGGCGGTAATTACGTTGTCCACCACGTCCTTTGTGGAGAGACCGATCAAGCTCGCCTTCTCGCGGTCAATGTTCAGCTCGATACCTGGGTAGTCCAGGTTCTGCGGAATGTAGACTCCGCTCACATTGGGAATCGTTGCGATCGTTTGCGCCAGATTCTTGGCCAGAGTGTAGGCTCCATCCATGTTGTTAGAGCTGACCTGGATATCGATCGGAGCCGGTAGACCCTGATTGATTACGCTATCCACAAGGCCGCCTGCCTGGAAGTAAGTGGTAAGCTCGGGCATCTCGCGGGAGAGCTTCTGTTGGACGCGGCGCATGTACTCATAGCTGCCGATGCTATGGCCCTCCTTGAGGCTGGTCTGCACAAAGGCCGTGTCCATCGAGGCGTTGGTTGTGTAGATGGCGGAGAGGTCGGGGTAAACGCCTATATTCGAGACAACCATGTCCAAATCGGAGGGCTTGACCACGCTGCGAACAATCGTCTCAACCTTCGCGATGTAGTCGTTGCTGGCCTCCAGCCGCGTGCCGCTGGGCATCCGAACGTCGATGACGAATTGCCCTGGGTCGGTGCGCGGGAAATAGGCGCGGCCCAGAAAGGGTGTCGTCACCGCAAGGACGAGCACCACGCCACCCAGAATCGCTGCCGCGGTAAGACCGGGGCGCCGCATCGCCCGCATGGCAAGAGCCTCGTACCAATTCAGCATCGCCTGAAACTTTTCGTTGAACTTTCTCTCGAAGCGCGTGAAGAAGTTCACCTTCGACTCAGCGGAGTGTTCCCCCTCGTCTCTCAGGCGAATAAACTTGGCGCAGTAGAGCGGCACCACGGTCATGGCGAAAAAATACGACGCGAAGATCGAAAGCACTACGCCCAGAGCCAGGGGCGTGAAGATGTACTTGCTGACGCCGCTGAAAAACGTGACCGGAAAAAACACGATGGAGGTGGTGAACGTTGCTGCTAACACCGCCATCGAGACCTCTGTCCCGCCTTTGTCCGCGGCCACCGCCGGCGATTCTCCCATCTCCATGTGGCGAAAGATATTTTCGAGTACGATAACGCCGTTATCGATAAGCCGGGAGAAGACCAGCGCCAGACCGCCGAGAAGCATGGTATTGATAGAGCCGCCCATGTAGTTGCTTATCAGAAGGCATACCACCATCGCGAGCGGAACGGAAATCACCACGGCAACCATGGCACGGGGGCTGCCCAGGAAAATCAGGATCATCACGCCGGTTAGCATCAGTCCAATGCCAGCTTCCTTCGAAACGTTCCAGATCGCCATTTTGACGAAGACGGACTGATCGAATACAACAGCGGTCTTCAGCGATGCCGGAATGTCGACCAGATGCTTGATGGCGTCCTTCATTCCGTTCACGATGGTGATGGTGTTGCTGTCGCCGCCCTGTTTGAAAACCGGCACGTATACCGAGCGCTGTCCGTCGATGCGCACGATGTTGTATTGCAGGGCGCCTGAGTCGATGGCCTTGCCTATGTCGCCAACCAGCACTGACGAGTTGCCCACCGATTTAAGCGGCATTTCGTTCATCGATTTCGCGTCTGGGAACTGGCTGTTGGCGTAGATGTTGAAATCTTTCGATCCGATGCGTACGTCGCCCGCGGGTAGAATCAGGTTGGAACTGTCTACCGACGTCACTACGTCGTTCAAGCTCAGGTTGCGCGCCTCCATCTTGAGCGGATCAACATAGATCTGAATCTGACGATAGGTTCCACCATAAGGCTGCGGCACCGATGCGCCCTGGACGTTTGATATCTGGTTGCGCACTTGGAATTGCGCCAGATCCTTCAGGTTCGTTTCGTTTAGCCCCTCGCCCTTCAGAGTCACCAGGCAAACCGGCTGCGTCGAGGCGTCCATGCCCAGCACCACCGGAGGCAGCGTCCCCGGCGGCAAGCGGCGCAAGTCGGCCATCGCCAAGTTGGCGATGTTGCTCAAGGCTGCGTTTGGATCAGTGCCTGGCTTGAAATAGATCTTGATGAGGCTCACGCCGGTCAACGAACGCGATTCGCTGTGATCGACGTTCGCGGCCAGAGTGAAGAACCGCTCGAAGGTGTTGGTGATGTCGGCTTCAATCTGCTGCGGAGGCATACCGTTGTAGAACGTGGCCACCACGACGACGGGCATGTCGATGTTGGGGAACAGATCCACCGGCATGCGAGCCACGTTGACCGCGCCCACCAGTGCGACCACCAGGCACAGCATGAGGATGAAGAATGGAAACCTGAGAGCAAACTTCGGCATTACTTCGCACCTCCGCTGTTCTCTTCTTCCGCTTTCAAGTCGATCACGCCGCCCGCCTCACGCATGACATCGGAGGCCGGCTCCGGGGTAAGGATCGGGGAAACCTGTTGGCCTTCGCTGTACTTGTCCTGCGCGCCCAGAATCACCCGGTCCCCTGGCTCAAGCCCACTCTTGATCTCCGCAAGTCTCGATCCACGCAGTCCAACTTCAACATCGCGGGCGTGAATGTGATTGCCCGCGTCCAGCAGATAAACCGTCTCCTGGTTGCCCTTGAGGACCAGCGCTTCGACAGGAATGGTTACCACCTTCTCCGCATGCCCAAGTTGCATTTCAGTATTGGCATACATGCCAGGTGAGATCGAGAGATCCTGATTCTCAACATCGATTTCGGTCTCCATTGTNNATCGGATCGCCAATATGAACAAACTGCACATCGTTCTCCGGGATTGGCATGCGCAGGCGCAACAAGCCGCTCTGCGAGAGCCGTACGATCGGAATGTCCTGTTCATTTGAGTTGGTGCCGCTCTGGATCAGCGCGCCAGTATCGGCATAGCGCCAGACGATGACTCCGTCCAGTGGCGCCACCACGTTGGTGTAGTTCTGGAGCGCTTGCACCCGGTCGTTGTCCGTATGGGCTACCTCGGCATGCTGCTGCGCCCCGGCTGCGGCGGCCTTGGCCGCCTCCACTTGCGACTCCGAGGACAGGTCCTTGCTCTCTGCATCATCCAGTTCCTGCTGCGCAATCAAGCCTGGTTGTGCCTTTGATGTCTCAAGCAATCTCTCATAGTCCGCATGCAGAGCCGAATGGATCGCTTCTGCGCGTTTGATCTCATGCTGCGCGCTAAGCAGATCGTCCTTTGCGCGCTCCACCTCGAAAACAGTTCCCTTCAACTGAGCATTCAACTCCGGCACTTCCAATTTCGCCAGGGTCTCTCCCTTGCGCACCCGGTCGCCAATATCCACGTTGATCTTCACCATGAAGCCAGTCACTTTCGGATGAACATCCACCACCTGATAAGGCTGGAATTGGCCGGCAAGGCTTAGTGTGTGAGCAATGTCTCCGCGCGTGGCCGTAGCCACTTTAGCCGTTGAAGTCTCTGCGGCGTTCGCACCGGGATGTTGACTCTTGAAATCGCACGCAACGATGGCGGCCAAGGCAGGAAATATCATTCCCGCGGCGAGAATTGAGGAGGATCGCTTTCGCATATCTCGAATGCACCTCTAAATGGTGTTTGGGTTGAAAGGCCGGGGACGGCGGGACAGGTTCTCAAACGCAGAATGCGTACCGCTGCATTCGACCATTGAACCTGATCGAGCACTTCAGCATCAGCTTTAGGGGAATGGCTAGGCGAGAACCGGAGGTGGACGAACGAAGTGGGTTCTTAAGTGAGCGCGACGGAGATGCCACAAACCGCTTGCGCGCCGCTGCCTCTGACCTGACAATGGCGGGTTCAATATGCTGAGGACCAGCAACAGAAAGAAGACGACGACGGTAGGGACGATGTAAATTACCTTCGTAGATGTTCGAGTGCGAACTACCAGTGGGCTTTCCGTGGAACTGGATTGCTCGTTTTTGGAGAGCAGTTTGGCCGTCGGAACATGATGAGAAGCCGCCTCGGGCGGATCATACAGGGACAGCTTGTATTGCAGGCCCCAGGTGAAGAGGCAAAAAGCCAAACCGATGCACGCGGGTGTGCCCATGCGACTAAACGACCGAGTTTTGCTCCAACTTTGCATAGCCACCGGGACTCTTATTCAGACCTACAGGTACTGGCCTTCGCAACAAATTGCCGTAGCGGGAGGAGAAACCTCATGTTCTTTGATAGCACAACGACACAAGAAGGTTGCTCAGTCATTTTATATCTTACGCTTTCATAAGAAGAATTGCCCAATTCATGGATGCTGCACGGGATTATCCTGGAGAGTCCCCTAAATGCCACCCGTTTGGACGGGTCACGATGAAGGCAGCAGCCCTTGCCCTTCCAATTTTCATGGTTGCTCCGATGCTCGTAGCCCCTAAAGGTGAATCCAGCCGCCAAGGATGAGCGAAAGCGATCCCAGCGCGACGAAGAGCCAGAGAAGAACCCCCTGAAGGAACGGTCGAACGCCAACTTCGCGGAGAGTCCTCATGGAGAGCCCAGTTCCAATCAGGTAGAGCGTGACAGTCAGGCCGATAACGCCAAGATGCTTCAGCACCGGATACGCGGGCTGGAAGATGTGAACGTAGGTGTCGGCGACCGCCGCGAGGCAGAAGAAGAGAATGAACCATGGCCATTGGATACGCGTTTTGCTCTTGTTTGCCATTGCGGTTCCGATCGAAAGCGGCACGATCCATAGGGCGCGGGCCAGCTTAACGGTCGTACCGACTGCAAGAGCCACCGCTCCGTACTTCGCTGTCGCGCCGACGACTGAACTTATGTCATGAATCGCCAGCGCCGACCACAGGCCAAACTGCGTCTGCGTCAGGTGCAGCACTGTTCCGATTACCGGAAACGTCAGCAAGGCAACCGAGTTGAGCACAAAAACAGTTCCGAGCGAAACAGCAATCTCTTGCTGGGTCGCATTGGTGATTGGGGCAATCGCGGCAATGGCGCTGCCGCCACAGACGGCCGTTCCGGCCGAGATGAGATACGAGATTCTCTGCTTTACGGCCAATAGTCTTCCCAGGCCCCAGCCCAGGAGCAGAGCGATGCTGATGCTTCCTGCGGTATAGATGAATCCGGAACGGTCCGCCTGCATAACCTGCTGCAAATCCATTCCGAATCCAAGTCCCACCACGGACGCCTGCAGTAGCAGCTTCGATAACTGCTTTGCTTCAAGATGAAAAGGATGAACGAAACTGAAACCGTAGATGAGACCGCCGGCCAATGCAATTGGTGGAGACACCAGGCCGCTGGCCGCAATAATCAATCCGATGAAGAATACATTTTTGGACACATATCCAGTGTTCCCGAAGAACACGTCGTCGTCCAAGCAGAAGTACTCATGGCCTATTTGCGAATCTTATGGACCCCCGCAGGTTCTGGCTGCCTAACTTTGAAAGACGTTCTTTGCAGGCCTGCGCGTGCAATGATAAACCTGCGGAATTCAAAGGCCAGGCCCTGCGGCTCGGGGCCAGATGCATAGACAACAAGGAACTCGCGCTTGATACGCAACCCTTCGATATCGACAATCTTGAAGTTGTTCCCAATCCTCAGGTCCTTCGCAATTGCCCAGCGGGAGACGAATCCAATCCCCAGCCCCGCCTCTACTGCGGATTTGATCGCCTCGGTTGAATCAAGTTCCATCACAATCTGCAACGAACTCCGCTTTACGCCTTGGTGCTCGAGCGCCATCTCGATCACATGCCGAGTGCCCGATCCGCGCTCTCGCATCAGCAGGGGAATTGAGGCGATTTCAGAACAGGAAACCGAATTGCGCTCTGCCAACTCGTGCGCGGTGGATGCGATCAGCACCAATTCGTCTTCAAGAAACGGCTCCGTCTTGACCTCCCGGCTTCGCGCCGGACCCTCGATGAACCCCAGCGCGATTCTCTGCTTCTCCACCGCCTCCACAATGTGCTCCGTGTTGCCGCTGATCAGAGTGGAGTGAACACGGGGATGCTCTCGACGAAACTCTCCCAAGAGCCGAGGCAACACATACTGCGCAATGGTTGTGGAGGCTCCTAGCGCAAGTTGCCCGGTGTGTTCTCCGGTTAACGCCGCAATCTCTTGCTCAGTCTGGACGAGAAGCGTCTTGACCTTTTCACAATAGTCCAGAAGAGCCTTTCCAGCAGGCGTTAGCGTTATGTGCGCTCCTGTTCGATCGAAGAGTTGAACACCGACATCCTCCTCCAGCGCCTTGATCTGGAGGCTCACAGCGGGCTGCGTGAGATACAGTTCCTCAGCGGCCTTGCGGAAGCTGAGTTGTTCCGCAACTGCCCGGAAGACCACGAGACGGAAATTTTCGAGGCTCGCCATTCGAAGATTAGAACACTGGCACACGATGGTCTGCGCGAGTACCGTTCAAGAACCGGTCTGAATCAGTGTTGAACGTTAGCCGTGGGCCACAGTATTGTCGGCCATAGCCAACTCGATCTTGATCTCGGGCGGGGTTAAAAGGGTATTGTGAATCAGGCAGTGATGCACGGAACGCATGAGCCCCTCCGTCTGTTCTTCCGAGAGAGAGACGGGGCAAACAACATGAATGCGGAAGTTGCCAACGCGGGCAGGCTGTTTCAACTTTTCGGCGGTCACTGTAACCTCCCCCCCTGTCTCCGCGAGATTGCGTGTCTTCAGATACTGCATGGCATAGAAAGCCGCGCAAGACCCCAACGACGCAAGCAGCAACTCCGGAGGCGTCATTCCGGAGTCTTCGCCGCCATTTTCCGCGGGCTGGTCGCAGAGAATCGTATGTGACCGAGACTGGATGGAGAACTTCGCCTGATCGAGATGCGTGATTGTCACTTCCATCATGGTTTTCCTCTTCCATTAGAAGAAAGCCACGGGGGCGATGATTCGTTACAGAATCGCGGATGTTTTTCCTTCGATGGGAATAACCAACATACGCAGATACTCGCGTGTAAGGATGGCGCGCAATCGAGGCGCGACGGCCGGGTCACAGGGAATCTCCAGGGACCGGCAGCGATCGATGGCGGCGCGCAATTCGCGCAGAAACACCACGCAGGACGGGCACGCCTCGATATGTCTCCGCATCTGGTCGCAGCTAAGAGGTTCCACTCTGCCATCTAGGTATTCGGAGAGGTTGGCGAACAGTTCGCGACACTCAGAAGGACGTTGCGCACCGTTGGCCCTGGCCCCCTTGGGCATCTTCATGAACCGTTTAGCATTCTCCGGATGTTCAGGAGCACCCCTCAGGAGTTGGTTCATCTCTTTGCGCACGCTTAGACGTGCCCGATGAAGCCGAATCCGAACCGTTCCCTGCTGAAGTGAGAGAATCTGCGCAACCTGCTCGGTCGTCAACTCTTCCATATCGTGAAGCACAAGAACAATGCGTAACGGCGCCGCGATGCGCAAAATCGCCTGATGCAGAAGATGGTGCTGCTCGGCGGCCAGAAGTTCTCCTTCCGGTCCCCTCGCGGCATCCTGCAGCATTCGCCCCAGTTCTTCATCGTCCGGCATCAACTCGTCGAGCGAGAGGACGCTTGCCGGGGCGTGGGCAGGCTTGCGTCGCATGCGCCAGCAGCGGTTTCTGGTGACGGTATACAGCCAGACAGCCATCTCCTGCGGACTCTGGATCTTGGCCAGGTGCCCGAGAGAACGGGAAAGCACCTCCTGCATGGTATCTTCCGCATCTTCCGGATGCCCGCAGACCTTCATGCTGAAGGAATACACCGTATTCTGAAGCAATCCGATCGCTTCTTCGACGGCTTCCGGAGTGTTGCGGCGCAAGAGGTCTGTAGCTCGGATCAGTTCAGGTCGCATTGCATGGGGTCGTTGTGTGCAAGACCAGTATATTCTCCTGTGTGCATGAACAGAGCCCCGTTCTCCTCAGAGACTCTTCGATCCACCGCGCAGAGTATTCAGCAAGAATGACCCCTTGCACAGGAGATCGTTGCAACCTCCCTTTTCAAAGCTGTCTCGATCATCTGAAGGCAGATTGGAGATACTTTCCTAAGCCAATCTCGCTCTTCGCCGTTTTCAGGTTTGGAGTCAGCGGCCAGCCATGCGCGCAGCAAGGCAAGTGCAAGCGCCATCTCGACGCCAGGACGGCTTTCCTCCAACCGAAACATCTGGCGGTAGACCTCATCTTTGAGCTGTTCGCCTTGATTTCGATGCGGCTTTCTCGACCTGTCTGCTGGTTTCGGCGGCGTCATGGCTGCACTATTCCTTCTCACTTGGCAATGCCGCAGCCAACATCCTTCAGGCCCACGGCGCGTAGGATGTTCATGGGCGGACACCAGTTTGTGAATGCCGACTGCAACAGGTTGACCCCGACGAAGACCGTCAGCCAGAGCCAGTAGAGGGAAAAGAAATGTGCAAGAGCAAGCGATAAAAGCACTATGACGCCCGCCATCAGGCGCACACCGCGTTCGACTGTCATAGCGAATCTCCTCGTTCGGTTTCATGTTCAGGCCCGGATTTCCACCCCACCGACAAGGACCCGTCGTTGGGGGCCCCAGATTGGCGCCCGGAGTGAACCATGTAGTAAAGCACTGGAATGGTAGGCCACGAGAGAAAAGTCGAAGCAACCGCTCCCGCAATTAACGACAAGGCCAGCCCCTGAAAGATTGGATCGGTAAGAATCACGCTTGCGCCAACGACAACTGCTGCTGCTGTCAGCAGCATGGGGCGGAACCGAGTTGCGCCTGCATCGATCACTGCCTCGGCCAATGGCATTCCCTGGCGAATGCGAAGCTCGATGAAGTCAACGAGGATGATCGAGTTGCGCACGATGATACCGGCGCCGGCGATGAAGCCGATCATCGAGGTTGCAGTAAAGAATGCGCCCATAATCGCATGAGCGGGCATGATCCCGACCAGGGTGAGTGGAATGGGAGCCATGATGATCAATGGGACGATAAAGGAGCGGAACCAGCCCACTACAAGCACGTAGATGAGTACCAGCACCGCAGCGAATGCAAGGCCCATGTCGCGGAAGACCTCGATCGTGATGTGCCATTCACCGTCCCACTTCATCGAGTAGTGGTCTGTTGACTCCGGCATCGACGCGTTATAGCGGGCCAGCATGTATCCGGCCGGAAGGGCGAGATGGTCGAGGTCCTTGTTCATCTTCATGATGGCGTAGACCGGGCTTTCCACCGCCCCAGCCACATCCCCGGTGACATATACCACTCGACGCAGATTCTTGTGATAAATGCTTGGCTCGATCGTTTTGTGCTCAAAGATCACCAACTCGCGCAATGAGACCATGACCCCATCGGTGCCGGGTAGGCGGATATTCTCCAACCCCTGCTCAGAAGAACGGTCCGCGCGCTCAAGTTCCACGGTTGCTGGCACTGGCTCCCGTGTTGTCCGATCATGGATCAGGCCAACCTCCGTTCCCGAGATGGCAAGCGCCAGGGCATGGGCCACGTCAATGACCGCGATGCCGTGCTCAGCCGCCTTCACCTCATCCACATGCATCACAAGTCTGGGCTCTGGGTCCTCGACATACCAGTCGGTGTCAACCACCCCTGGCGTGTGCTGAAAGATGGTCTTGATTTGTTGGGCAACCTGTGTCTGACCAGCCAGGTCCGGACCGTAAACCTCGGCCACCAAAGTTTGCACCACCGGCGGCCCCGGTGGAACCTCGCTGACCTGAATGCGCGCGCCGTACGCGTTGCCGATCGCGTCGAGCAACGGACGAAGCCGTTTTGCAATAGCATGGCTCTGCACGCTGCGTTGCTTGGCAGGCAACAGATTGACTTGAATGTCGGCCTGATTCGGCTGGCGGCGCATATAGTAGTGGCGCACCAACCCGTTGAAGTTATACGGGCCAGACGTTCCGGTGTAGGTCTGATAGTTCAGCACCTCCGGCTGCCGCGCAAGTTCTTCGCCCAACGCCTGGGCCACGCGCGCTGTCTGTTCCAGCGGTGTGCCATCGGGCATATTGATGACCACTTGCAATTCGCTTTTGTTGTCGAAAGGCAGCATCTTGACGCGAACTAGTCCGAGGGGCACCAGCGCCACCGAGACCAGAAGCAGCACCACTACTCCAATAAAAAACAAGACGCGATTGCGTGCAGATTGGATCAGAGGCGTCATGATGCGGCGATAGATTCTAGCCCGCCAGTTCTCTATCTCCGGTTCTAGGATTTTGGCCCCTTCCAGATGTCTACCTACGAGCCGGAGGGCAGCCCAGGGCGAAACTACAAATGCAACCAGCAGCGAGAAGAGCATGGCTGCCGATGCGCCCACGGGAATGGGTCGCATGTAGGGTCCCATCAAGCCTCGGACAAAGGCCATGGGCAGCACCGCCGCAATCACAGCAAACGTGGCAAGAATGGTTGGATTGCCCACTTCGGCCACCGCTTCCACCGCAACTAAACTCATCGGGCGCCCATGATTCTTCGGCAACCGAAAGTGGCGCACCATGTTTTCGACCACGACAATGGCGTCATCGACAAGAATGCCAATTGAGAAGATCAACGCAAACAACGTAACGCGATTGATGGTGTAGCCCAGGAAGTAAAACACCGACATCGTGAGCGCCAGCGTAACCGGAATGGCCAGCAGAACAACCCCCGACTCGCGCCACCCCAGGAAGAGCGCGACAAGCAGAGTTACGGATAAAGTGGCCAGCAATAGGTGCTCCAGCAGTTCGTCCGACTTGTCCTTCGCCGTCTCTCCGTAATTCCGCGTGGTGGTCACCGTCACGTCGTTGGGTATGGTCAAACCCTGCATCTCATGCACTCGCTTGAGAACGGCGTTGGAGATATCGGTCGCGTTGGTCCCCTTGCGTTTGGCCACGGTAATCGTTACGGCCGAATACTGGCGCGCGCCCTCCGATGCTGTGGAACCCGCGTTCGTCGTGCCGTAGACCACGTAGTCCGAAGGCTCCGCGGCACCATCGACAATCTTGTCAGCCACGTCGCGCAGATACACCGGATGCCCACGAACCACGCCTACTACCACGGCTTCCAGATCCTCGCGCCGGGTGAAGAGGTTGCCGGCGTCAACGCGCACCTCCTGATTGTTATCAGAGATGTTTCCTGCCTGCACGCTGGCATTTGCGGCTTGCAAATGTCCAACGATTGCCATAGGCGATAGACCGTAGGCACTCAGCTTTTCCGCACCCAGCACAACGCGCATGGTGCGTGGAAGACCGCCGATGATCGTCGTTTCAGATACATCGGAAATCTGCGCAATGTTGTGTTGCATCTCGTCCGCGATGGCGCGCAGTTGATAGCCGTTATAGTGCTCGCCCCACAGCGTCATAGCCAGGATTGGCACATCGTCAATAGAGCGGGCCTTGATCAGCGGCTGTGATACTCCGGGCGGCATGCGATCGAAATTCGAGTAAAGCTTGCTATAGACCTTGATCAGCGCGTCTTCCTGCGGCGTGCCGACAAGAAAGCGCACAATCACCAGGCTTTGGCCCGGCGCCGACGTCGAGTACACATATTCGACGCCGGAAATCTGATGTACGAGGTTCTCGATTGGCAGTGTCACACGCTCTTCCACCTCGGCCGGGGATGCACCCGGCATGGCGGTAGCGATGTCCAGCATCGGAACAAGAATCTGAGGTTCTTCTTCGCGGGGAATGATAACGACTGCGAAGATTCCGATGGCCAGAGACGCGGCAATGAAGAGCACCGTCAGCTTGGAGTTGATGAATGTATGTGCCAGCCGCCCGGCAATTCCAAGGTCTTGCGTCATGGCCGTACCTCAATGCGCTTCCCGGTGAGGTTCCGATCGGAGGGTTCGTCAACGAGTTTGTCGCCAGTGGAAATGCCCGACAGGACTTCGACGAGATTACCTAGCGGTGCACCAAGAGTAAGGTAGTGGAGTTGCGCAATCCCCTGGCCATCCAGAACGTACGCACAGCTGAGCGAACCGCGCGAGACGACGGCGGAGCGCGGAATGAGTATCGCCTGGCGGGCGCCATTAGCAAACTCGGCTGTTCCATACATGCCCGCGCGTGCCTGACTTGAGGACGGCAAGTCGATCTTGACCAGAAAGCTGTGACTCGATGGATCTGCGGCAGGAACAATCTCGGCCACTGTCCCCGCCAGGTTTGTCCCCCCAACACTTGTCGATGAGCCGCCATTGATTCCCACTTGCACCTTCATCCCCTTATGTATCGCGGCAATTGCCGACTCATCCACCGAGGCTTGAAGTTGCAGAGCCCCGGCCTGGTCCACCTGGAGCAGAGGCACGCCAGGTGCGGCCATCGTTCCTGGATCAGCCATCCGCGCCGTCACCACGCCTGCGAAGGGCGCAATCAGACGCGTATAACTCATCATCGTGCGCGCCCCGCTCTCCTGTGCTCGCGCCGCATCGGTCTGCGCACGCACTGCCTCAAGATTTGCCGCCGCTGCCTCGGCGCGCCGCGACACTTCGTCCATCTCCTGCGGACTTACGCTCTTCTCGGACTCAAGCTGCTTGTAACGGTCCAGCGTGCTCGCCGACAGAGCGGCGTTCGTCTGCGCCGCAGCTTGCATGTTGAGCGCAGCCTTCACGCCCGCCTGTGCCTGCTCCACCTGTGCGCGCAATGCCGCATCGTCGAGAACCACCAGCGTTTGTCCGGCCCGAACGTTGTCTCCCTCGCGAACCAGCACCTGCTGGATACGGCCCATCATCTGAGCCGATACCACCGCGGTTTCCCTGGCATGAACAGTGCCCGTAGATCGCAGGCTCACAGGAACCTGTTGCTCCTGGCTTTCAACAACCCGCGCCTGCATGGTTTGTGCGGCTCCTGAAGTTGCAGCAGGTTCACCGCCATGGCAGCCGGCGATCATCGCCGCGGAAGTGGCAAGCAAACTTGCCCATACGACATTTTTCATTGCATTTCCTCCGCGGCATCGGGGGTCAAAGTCCCGGTAGCGTATAAAAGTTCGCTATAGGCCATGACATTGCCGTACACGGCATGCCAGTAATTGGATTGGCTCTGCCGTTCGGCGTCCTCAGCCCGCAGCAGATCGGTGATGGTGGCAAGTCCCGCGTCGTAGCGGTTCTTCAGAATGCGCAGACTCTCCGCCGATTGATCTATCGCAGCCCGCGCCGTCTCTAGCTGCAGTGCCGCTGTCTGCCGGTGAATGTGCGCCTGGCTCACTTCCAGGCGCAGATGTTGCTCGGTGGCAGCCACTTGCGCGTCGACCTTCTGTTTCGCCGCGCTCTCCCGCGCCAGTTGTGCTCGCTTACCAATAGGCAGAATGTCCACGCTTATCTGAACACCGGCCACCCAGTTGTTTCCGCCCGGGCCGCCAAACGATGTGCGGTCTTCTTCCCAGTTGCCATAGGCGCTTACGCGTGGGCCGAAGTCAGATTTTGCCGCTCCCACGGCGGACGCCTGCGCCGATTGCGCCTGTCCTAGCGCTATTAAGTCAGGACGCGTCTTTGCAGCTGTCGCGATCTCCTCATCTAGCGCGCCCTGCGGAAACGTGTGCGGTTCAATCGGCTTCAGCTCGGTTGCCTTCAGATCCGGCGCGCCCATCGCCTCGCGCAACGCCGACCACGCCAGTTCAAGGTCGCCCTGTGCCGCAATCAACTCCTCTTTGCGTGCGGACCCATTCACTTCAGCCGACATCCTGTCAGTCTCCACCGCAAGGCCGGCCTTCACGTGCTCATCCACTGATCTCAGCAGCGCCGCTGCCGTCTCCTGCTCATGCTGGGCCACAGCAGTCTCCCGCTGTGCATACAGCACTTGCTGGTACGCACCAACAACGCGGAAAGCGATCTGCTGATCGACCGCCCTGGCAGAAAACGAGGCGCTCTCTTTGAACAGATCCGCCCGGTGAATCTCCCTCTGTGTCTTGAAGGAATCGAACGCCAACCATTGCCCGGAGAAGCGCGTGGAAAAATTGCCAATGGGCTGAGGGAAGTTCAAAGCGTTCAGCGCAAAATCAGCCTGCGTGAATTGCCTCTGCCGCAGCCGCGTTCCAAACGCATACACCGGATCGTTGCCGCGCGAGATGTCTTCTGTAAATCCAAGCTGCGGCAGAAGCTGGGTGCGTGCCATACTGGCCGCCGACTTCGCATCCAGATTGCCGGCACGCGCAATCGCTGCCTCAGGGCTTTGCCCCAGGGCCTGATTGATGGCTTGCCGAAGCGTCAGAGGGTCCTGCGCACCGGCGGCCAATCTCCCCATCGAGAACAGGAGAAAGAGGCCCAGATATAGGTAAAGGCGTGAACTCATTCGGTGAGATGTCCTTGGGTGGTGCTTTCATAGGATTAAAGTCACGGAATGGGGATTTCGTTACAAGCGACGTCAAAGGAATTCGGCCTACGGTTGCAAGGCGGTGCCGGATCTGATTCCGGGGCACGGGAACTTCAAACAACTATCGACAACCCAATGCGTTAGGGTCGAGGGCTGGCGCGGTGTTCCGTAGGTCTAGCCTAGCCATTGCTCCCCGTTTCCTCTGGGAGTGCCTCAGTAGCCAAACCGTGAATCCGTTTCCAGCCCCCGCCACATCGCACCCAGCGTGCGGATTTCCCGCACTGGGCGCACCTGTTTGCTTCTTGCCTAGGTTTACAAAAGCTCACCTTCCGATCATTGCCTTAACTGCATACGCCATGAAAGGGGACAGTGAGCGCTTCATTGCTGCAGGAATGGATGCATACATCTCAAAGCCGATCAATGCCGCGACTCTTGAATCTGCGATGGCGATAGCGTTTTACGGGGCTGGCGCGAGCGGGCAGATCAAGAGCCCAACCAAAAATGCATCGGAAAGCGAGCCCGAATGCGAGGTCAGCTGGAGCGAGGCGGAGACCCTGAAAAAGCTTGGAGGGGACAATCAACTCCTGCAAGAGGTAATCGAAATCTTCTTAGAGGAAGCTCCTAAACACTTAGCGGCATTACGATTCGGTTTGGAAGAAGAAAGTGGAGATGCAGTAGAACGGGCTGCTCATAGCCTGAAAGGAGAGTTGGGTTACCTAAGCATATCGGAGCTCTCAAAGAGTGCTCTTGAGCTTGAGGAGAGCGAACGGAACTCTGATCTCGAGAGCGTCTCGAGAATGCTGCCCACGTTCGAAGCATCTGTATGGCGCTTATTGATTTCGATTCGCAAATCAAAGAGCATGGCTTCCGAAGGGCAGCACGGGGCAGGACCCACGGGCGCGATTCCATCATGATCGGCATCATCAAAGCAGGCGCCCATTCAATGGGCTTCGATCAGCCAGGGGAGGCATGCCAGCGGGTCCTCGTCGCTGAAGATGATGCCATGTTTCGGAAGATTCTGCACAATTGGCTTCATAGCTGGGGATACCAGGTCACAATTGCGGAAGATGGTGCCAAGGCCTGGGAAATTCTGCAAGGGGATTCAGCGCCTCAACTACCCATCCTCGATTGGATGATGCCTGAACCGAATGGCGTGGAGCTTTGTCGATTGATCAGGGAGCGGAACAGCTCTCCCTACCAATACATTGTGCTTCTCACCGCAAAGGATGATAAGTAGGATCTCATCCGGGACTTAGCAGCAGGAGCCGATGATTATCTCACCAAGCCATTCGATAAGAATGAACTCAATGCTCGTCTGAGAACCGGAAGGCGGATCCTGACTCTTCAGGGCGAACAGATCAAGAACAGAGAGAAGCTGCAGTTTCAGGCTACTCACGACTCCCTAACTGGTATTTGGAATCGGAGGGCAATCCTGGAGACGCGGGTAGCGGATTGCACCGCATCGGCGGCGAGGGCTGCATTCTTGCTCCGACGAGCTTCACAATGCTTTAGGAAGGCAAGAACAGGCATTGCGATGAGTGCAGCGACGGTGATTCCGATTCCGGCAAAACTGGTTTCGGGCCGCAACCGAAGACCCAATGCCCCTACCGCAATCGCTGCAACCCCGAACGCCAGCACAAACAGCAGAACTCCGGCGAAACGGCTTGCCCTTCGTTCCGAAATAGGCATGCTCGGAACCCACTGCAAGAGTACAACTGTAGCTGAAAGTAGCTCTACCAGGCTGTCGGAGCCGAAGGCCAACATCGCGGGACTGTGAGCCTTTACAGCTGCATACGCAGAGACACCGAACTCCACTAGCATCCATGCGAGTGTGACACTCTGTAACCAAAGCACTGTAGCACGCTGCTACTCTACAAGCCTTCGAAATCCCTGCACACTCAGGACAAGGGCATCGCTGGTGGGGCATCTAAAGTAGCTAATGAGTCCGCCGGAAGGTTCGGAGATATCGGATAATTCGTCCCATGGAGCAAGCGGGACATTGTGTACGTCACAAACAGGAGGATCCGAGTCCTTCCGTTTAAAGCACTGTTCGGTCATGTGTTTTTCCCGAATGGATTTTACAGAGAACCGTCCTGGCGCGCAATCAATTCCTCTACCAGAGACTCAAGGAGTGCACTCAGATTTCGTTGCAGGTGGCAAATGACCACCCTTGATTCTGGCGTGCTCTTCATTAAGGCCCTCAATCCACCTGAAGGCTTGGCTGGCTGACATCGACACCGGTTGCCGCTTTAACATTTGTTCACCGCAAATACCGCAAACCACCGAGCATGGGCGCACGTCGGCGTCATAACCGATGATGACGGCTGGAAGGGGAAGCATTGCGGCCATGCTACGCCGGGAAAGCGATATCTGTAAACGCACGAAAGCCCCTCGTTTCCGAGAGGCTTCGCGGGAGACCCGAGGAAAGATTTTGCAATGGAATGACGGTACGCTCAGGGCCGATTGATGTCAAATCCTACGAGTGCGTTGGTTGCCTGCTCCCCGGATGTTTGAGCATGGCGTGTTCTTCAAACAGGCGCTCGATCCACCGAAGGGTTCTTTCGGCTGACATATGCGACAGTTCCCTTTTCAGCAGTTCTTCACCGCAGCGACAGCAGATCACCGAGGACGGACACAAATTTCCGTCATAGCCCACGATTACTTCGATAGGCGTCTGCACCCCGACAGGCTACACCGAGAAAATATCATCTGTAAATGAAAGAAGCTCTTTCAGATAGAGAGATTTTCTAGATTTGATGGTAGCATTTGGTAAATAATCGGGCGATGAAATTGATTCTCATGAAAACTCGATGGAGATTGGCATATGGTTGAAAACTGCTTCAAGAAGAAAGACTCCGATCCGTCCTCCTGCGGCCTGCATGGTGTACTCCTCATTCCCCGCAAAGAGCTACTCGATCCTGCCGCGCCCTATCTCGGATACATTACTTGCTTGGAATGCCCCCGAAGCGGGAATTTGGTTCTGGATGTGCAAGGTTTCCGCGAGCGACTGTAAACCCAGATTATGACTGCCGGCCGGTGCCAGTTGGCGAAAACATGGGCTTTGCACTTGTTGAGGCCAATTCCAGGAGGAAACGGAACCCTTTCGACCCTGCCGAGATGGCGAATCCAGACACGACTCACGATGCATATCCGAAAAGATAGAATTGCGGATATGACCTCACGCAAAGCCCGGGAGCTAGGGGGCGCTCGCACCGCAAGCTTAAGGTTCAAATTGACATTCCTTGGGCTCCTGCTGATTACATGCCTTTCAAAGTTGCAATCCCAAACTGTCGCAATGACGGTTGATGATCTCCCGTATGCGCCTGGCGGTTCAAAGCCTCCTGGCCCGGAGGACGCGAAAACCGCCGAACTGATAAACAAGAAGCTTCTTCACGCGTTCTCACATACGCACATTCCGGTGACAGGATTCGTGATTGAACAAGACGTAGAACGAATCGGCACAAGCACAGGTAGGAAGATACTCAAGAAGTGGACAGGACCGGGATTTGATCTTGGCAACCATACGTACTCGCACGCCGATTCTGACACTTTTTCAGGTGATCATTTTGAGCAGGAGATCGTACGCGGCGAAAGCACAATCGGTCCTCTATTACAAAGTGTCTCCCGCAAACCACAATATTTCCGATTTCCTTATAACCACACAGGCGACACCAAAGAGAAACACGACTCTATCGCTGCGTTCCTCGCTGCTCGCGGGTATCGACTCGCTCCTTGCACCATCGACAACTCTGATTACGAATTCGACCCAGCCTACGTTCTTGCCATGAAGCGCCATGACAAGGAAACGGCCGCAAAGCTCCGCGCCGACTATCTCTCATATACAGCAGCGGAAATCGACTGGTACAGCAAACTCGATAGGCAAGTCTTTGGCTATGAAGTACCCCATGTCATGCTCTTGCATGACAACCAGCTCAATGCGGATACAGTTTCGGACATTATCGCGCTCTTCGAGCAACGTGGCTATCGTTTCGTTACCCTAACGCAGGCTCTGCAAGACCCCGCTTACGCCACGCGAGAGACCTATATTACCAAGTTTGGCCCCATGTGGGGGTACCGCTGGGCAAAGGAGCTTAACGTAAAGGTGAATGGGAGCGACGAACCCGATCCTCCAGCATGGATCAATCAGTACGTGAAGGAAGCCCATGCGGGGGCAAACTGACTCCTCGTTTAATTCAGAGGAAGGCTGGCACGTAAAGAACAGTCCAGAGTTCCCGCATAGTCCCGAGTGACCGCCAATCGGCAGTAACCTTCCAGTACGCACCCCACACGGCCAAAAACTCGCAACGATCCCAAGATTGATCGTCAGATGGCGATAACTGGGCATAGCGCAATCTGAGGCGCCGTTCGAATGGCGCAGGTACCCTTGACGTAATATAGGCATGTTTTGCGCAAAATGCGAAGGGCCTTTCTACCGTGGCTATCTGGGGGTCCAATGAGGATGGCTGCTAAAGAGTCCTCCGAGAAAGCCGAGTTGATATACCAGGAATGAGCCGAAACAAAGACTAACCATGCCCGAAGCGGTTCCAAGATGCTGGCTTAGCTTGGAGAAACGGTCTCCGGCAAATGTAAGTGGGACTGCGATTGCGGCAGTCATGCACATCATCCCAATCATGGTTCCAGCGCCGAAGATCAGCAGATAGACAGTTGCCCAGACAGGGTTGTGAATAGTCGACAAGACGAGCAGCGCGACAGCCGCAGACCCGGCAAGCCCATGGACAAGACCAATAACGAGAGGTCTCAGGCATTGATAGAGACCGAATCGGCCAACCGATTGTTCCAGCCATCTCTCGATTCTTGTGCTGCCCTGGNNATAGAGACCGAATCGGCCTACCGAGTTGTCGAGCCACCTCTCCATTGTTGTTCTACCGTTGCCCAGCTGTGAGGGGGCGGGCGTGATCGAAGATGCGGCAATTGCCGGCGTGCAGTAGCTTGTCACCTTCTGCATTAGACCGGAGAGGTTTAAGACGCCGAGCAGCATGAGCATGACAGCGACGCTGAACTCCATGGATAGCCCCAGGCGGGGTGGAATCTCGACCCCAAACAGAATGATCAGCGAGCCGACGATAAAGATTGTGATAGTGTGACCCAGACCCCAGACGGACCCGATGAAAGCGGCATTGCGAATGCTCCGCTGCTTGCTGACGATGGTTGAAATGGCAACGACGTGATCGGCATCGGTGGAATGCCGCATTCCGAGGATCAGGCCCAGAATTGTAACGAACAGAATGGGCCCTAGTCGCAAATGGGTGCCGAGATGAACTGTGGAGAGGGCTTGAATTGCAAGTATCAGGCCGAGGGACGTGATGAATGCTGAGGACGCGGCCGGAAGCCAACGCCGGGTAAGCGGGCCGTCAATCTGAAGGCGAGTCATGAAGCGGCGCGCGTAGACCATCAGCATTCCAAAGCTGATGAGAACACCGGCAAGTCCTACACTGAAGGCCACAATCAGGAAGAAACCCATGCCGATCCTGTGCAGAGCGAAAGCGCTCAAGAGCACGATCAGAGCTGCCGGGCATGGAATGATTCCGCCAGTGATGCCCAAGGTCATGAGCTGTCCAAGGCTTACAGATTGTGCCGGAATCCTGCCGCCATCGCCCGGATCGCAATCTGTCTCGTTGCTCTGGGAACGCTTCCAAAACGTCCAATGGCTGTGGCATTCGCCGGGGGTATGAAAATGATCCGTGGCTGTGCCGGTCAACCGGCGCATGAGCATATAGCA
>PLKU01000371.1 GCA_003140705.1 Acidobacteriaceae bacterium | reverse complement strand
CCTCTGCACGACGCAACCGTGATCGGAGACACCGTCGGCGATCCGTTCAAAGACACCTCGTCGGTGGCAATGAACCCGATAATCAAGTTCACGACTTTGTTCGGATTACTTGCTGTCGAGCTAGCAGTGACACTTAGTGCAAACAACCCGCTGCTGACACACATACTTGCAGTCGTGTTCTTCCTGGTATCGGTGTTCTTCGTGCGGAAATNNCGTTCTATGGAATGAGGATTGAGTCCAAGGAAAGCAAGTGATTTCTATCCTGTAAAGCAAAGGAAACGTCGCCTGGCAATGGGCGACGTTTTCTTTGCGCAATAGCGTGGCGCCCGCTCATCAAGCTGCGTTGCACCGTCACATTTGGGATGGCCAGGGCGATAGCAAGCAGTGCAGCACCAGGCGGGCGGACGAGCAGAGCCCAGTCAGCTCGATGTTTTGATGATTGGCGCAATCAACAAGCTCATCCGTAACTCGGTATTTTCCCCAATTTCACGCGGTAAACCTGCATATTGAGGTTCTCATTCATGCGTAATGAAGTTTTCGTAGGTGCGGTTCTGACATTGGCGGCACTGGCGCAGCCGATTGCCGCCATGGCTCAGAAGTTTCAAGAGCCAACCAGAGAAGAGTTACAGATGACCTCAGACCCCAAGGCGCCGGGCGCTCCGGCGGTGTTTCTGTATCGCGAGGAAACGACCGACAATCGAAACCACTATGTGAGCTTTTACGCGCGCATCAAGGTTCTCACCGAACTGGGCAAGGAATGGGCGACGGTGGAAGTTCCCTACATTGCCGGATCTAGTGCGACACCCATTATTGATGCCCGCACCATTCATTCCGACGGCGCTGTAATTCCCCTCGTTGGCAAGGCCGAGGATTTGCTTGTCGTCAAGACCAACAAGGATAAAGTCAAGGCCGCGGTATTCAACCTGCCCAGCGTCGAGGTGGGCAGCATTCTGGAGTACAAGTGGACCATCCCTCTGACTGGCGGAAAAGTCTCCGGCGTCTTGGAAGACGAAGAGGCCGTCCTCTCCGGCATGCTGGCCGGTTCGACTCCTGAATGGGAGGTGCAACAGCCGATCTATGTCCACAAGGAGCACTTCTACTGGAACCCCCGCCCGGACCTTGAGACGGTGGATGGGGCCGATCCCGTCGACTACTTCGTGGATGGAGAACGGGCTCACTACCTGCTCTTCTCAGAGCGCCTCCCTGCGGGATTCACAACCACCCGCAGTCCCAAGTACGACTTCACGCTGGACATCCATGACGTGCCCCCCTTCGATCGCGAAGCCAACGCTCCTCCCGAGGAAGCCTTCCACTACCGGGTGCGCTTCTACCGCACGCCTTACCTCGACGCTGGTTTGTATTGGGATAACGAACTCAAGCGCTGGTCCAGGCAACTTGACCAGTACGCTGCGCAGACCTCGACGATCCACGACGCGGCTAATCAGCTCACTGTCNNGACGCGGTGCAGGCCCTCGACAACTCCGACTTCAGCCGCGCCAAGAATGAGGCAGAACGGAAGCAGCTGCACTTGAGAGCGGAGTTGAAGAAGGCCGAGGGCGTGTGGAACGAAAAGAGCGGTTCAGGCAACGACATTGCGGCGCTCTATCTGGCGCTGGCCAGGGCCGCTGGCCTGCAGGCGGACGGTTTGAAGGTCGCCGATCGCAGCCGGGAGATCTTCGATCCAAACTATCTCTCACTCAATCAACTCGATGATCTCCTCGTGGTTCTCCATATCGATGGGAAGGACATCTATCTCGATCCTGGCCAGAAGCTCTGCCCCTTCGGGCAGCTTGCCTGGAACAACACGCTCGCCGGCGGGCTTCAGCAGAATGCCAAGGCCACCGTTTATACTCCGCCGAATCTGATCAAGGACGCCATCACCGCCCATGCCGCCGATCTCACGCTCGATGCGCATGGAGCAGTCACAGGGACTGTCAAAATCATGATGAACGGACCCCAGGCGCTGTACTGGCGTCAGCTCAACCTGACCACGGACCCGGAAGAGGTCAAGAAGCGGTTCAACGAATCCCTCCGCAGCCTTCTGCCGGATGGAGTTGCGGGTGAAGCGGCCGGAATTCAGGGGCTCGACACATCGGCCGGATATCTCGCTGCGGCGGTCAAGGTATCTGGGCAGTTGGGCACTGCCACCGGCAAGCGCACGCTGCTTCCCGGCTTTTTCTTTTCCACGGGTGCGCATGCGCAGTTTGCCTCAGAGGAGAGGCGGACTGCGGCGGTCGACCTTCACTTCGCCGAGCAGGTGATCGACGATGCAATCTACCACCTGCCTGTCGGCTACACAGTTGAAGGCGCGCCGCAGCCAGCTCAACTGCCCTGGCCCGAACACGCGGTCCTGGTGGTCAAGACAGCTCCAGGCTCCGGCGTCATTGACATCAAGCACATCTTTGCCCGTGGCTTTGTGTTGCTCGATCCCAAGGAGTACCCGGCCCTGCGCGACTATTACCAGAGGATTGCAGCCAACGACGACCAGCAACTGGTCCTGACTTCCGCGGGTGCCGCTGGAAACTGAGCACGATCCAACTCCTGGATGCGTCCAGTTGCTAAAGAATGGAAAGCTTCTTCAGGCTCTTCCGCTGCCGGCCCTTCGCATCAAAGTTGGATGAATCAAGCCAGGCTTCAAAAGCTCGCTTGCGGACTGGCCACTCGCCGTCAAGCATCGAGTACCAGGCGGTGTCCCGGTTGCGCCCTTTGACCACTAGGTGCTGGCGAAAAATTCCCTCAAAGGTGAAGCCCAGGCGCTCTGCTGCGCGACGACTGGCCAGGTTTTCCCCGTTGCACTTCCATTCGTAGCGGCGGTAGCCCAAATGGTCGAAGACGTGGCTGGCCATCAGGTACATGGCCTCGGTGGCCGCCGTGGTGCGCTGCAGGGACGGTGAAAGCAGGATGTTGCCCACTTCGATGACGCCGTCTACCGGTTCCATGCGCATGAAGCTGGCCCAACCGCCGGCGCGACCCGTCGCAACCGGGACGATAGCTAGAAAAACGCTGTCGGATGCGGACTGCTTCTCCTCAATCGCCCGGCGCAGATTGGTCTTGGCGGCGTAGGGGCCGTCGAACAGGAACTGCCATAGCTCATCGTGACCCTTGGTGGCCTGCCACAGGGCCGAGGAATGGCTGTTTGAATCCAGTGGCTCCAAAGTAACGTAGCGGCCGCGCAGAGTGACAGGCGCAGGGGGCACGGCCGGATGCCAGTTGAGGGGCAATGAGGAGTGCGGAGTCATAAAAGCAGCCTACCAGCCGTCCGCGCCCGCTTCCATCCTGACCTCAGACCAAACCTGAGACGCCGCCGAGAATTGGCCCGGGATGTCCACAACTCGCACAGGTCGAGGGCCAATCTGCACCATTCCTGCGCCTTGTTTCCGACCCCGGCGAAGAATAGCCTTGTCTGTGCATCCGATGAGACCTCGGCAGGAGCCGCCGCATCTAAATTAGGAGGGAAATTGGAGGGCAAAGTCCGCACTGTGCAAGGGTTTTTTGAGCTTTCCACAGGCAAATGCCAATGTTTAGAAACGAGATGCAAAGAATGCAAACTAAATACAAGATATTGTGGTTTGTTGTTGACTTGTACCACAGAGAGCGCTATTTTTTCATCTGCGACCTTACTCAAATTGTAAAGAAGCCTGGCGTGAAGAGCCGCCGGGGGGTTGCGAAAGGCAGAGATTTCGCGGAAACTTCACTTCCCCGTTTTCCGTTGTTTGCCACAGAATCAACCTGCTGATTTCCAGGCCGCATTGAGCCGGTTACAGCAGAGGTTTCACCGACTTTTTGTTGAATGAAAGGACCGAATGAACGAGGCCTACCTGCAAACCCCCACGATCACTCCTCAGACCCCTTATACCCAGAGAGGGCTGATGTTTTCCCGGCGTTTTTCCAAGGAAGGAATTTCGCCTTACGACGAACTCCAATGGGAAAAGCGCACAGCGTCGATCACTGATACAAAAGGCAATACGATCTTCGAGCAGAAGGACGTCGAGGTGCCTGTTGACTGGTCGATGGTTGCCACCAACATTGTTGCCTCAAAGTACCTGCACGGTCAGATTGATACGCCGGAGCGGGAAGCTGGGGTACGGCAATTGGTAGGCCGGGTGGTGGAAACCATCCGTGACTGGGGTATGGCAGGTGGCTACTTTGCCTCGGCGGAAGATGCGGCAGCTTTCCACGACGAACTGGCGCACATGCTCTTGACGCAGAAGGTTGCCTTCAATTCGCCAGTTTGGTTCAACGTTGGCTGCGACCGGCTGGAACCGGATTCCGAAGGCCAGAACTGGCACTGGGACCCGGTCACCGGGGGCGTGAGGTACTCCGCCACAGGCTACCGCAATCCGCAGTGCTCGGCGTGCTTNNTGCTGTTCAAGTGGGGCTCGGGAACCGGGACCAACCTGTCGTCGATTCGCGGATCGAAGGAGTTGCTGTCTGGCGGCGGGCAGGCTTCAGGGCCGCTGAGTTTCATGCGCGGGTTCGATGCTTTTGCTGGCGTCATCAAGTCGGGCGGCAAAACGCGCCGGGCGGCCAAGATGGTGATTCTGAATGTGGATCACCCGGACATCATGGAATTTATTGAGTGCAAGGCCAAGGAAGAGGCAAAGGCATTCTCGCTGATCAGGGCTGGGTACGATGGTTCCGGGCCAGATTCAGAGGCTTATTCATCCATCTTCTTCCAGAACGCCAATAATTCGGTTCGTGTAAGCGACGAGTTCATGCGCGCCTACGAGACTGACGGCGACTTTACCACCTATTCGGTGAAGGGTCACGAGCCGGTAGCCACCTACAAAGCGCGCGACATCATGCAGAAGATTGCCGAGGCCACCTGGCTATGCGGCGATCCCGGCATGCAGTTCGACACGACCATCAACCGCTGGCACACGGGCAAGAACACAGCGCGCATCAATGCGTCGAACCCGTGCTCGGAGTACATGTTCCTGGACAACTCGGCCTGCAACCTGGCCAGTTTCAACCTGATGAAGTACGTCACATCAGCGGGCAGCTTCGATATTCATGCTTACCGCCATTCCATTTCCGTGGTGATCACGGCCATGGAGATTCTGGTGGACAATTCCGGCTACCCGACGGAGGCAATCTCGCGGAATTCGCACGATTACCGGCCTCTCGGGTTGGGCTATGCAAACCTGGGCGCGTTGCTTATGGCGATGGGACTGCCTTACGATTCGGCAGCCGGCCGGGACTTGGCGGCCAGCCTGACAGCTATCATGTGCGGCCAGGCTTACCTGCAGTCGGCGATTATCGCGGCCAACTGCCCTGAGATTGCGTCGGCCACACCGTTGACTGCGAGCGTGGAGCGCCAGGGCGGAGCCTGCCCCGGGTTCTACGTGAACCGCGAGCCATTTCTGGATGTAATCAGGATGCACCGCGCGGAGGTCAACAAAATCGGCAAGTCGCGGTCGAGTGGTGAGCCTTTCAACGTGCCGCAATTGGATGCGCTGATCGACGCCAGTCGCGAGTGCTGGGATATGGCTCTTGTTTATGGCGAGCGCTACGGCTATCGCAACTCGCAGACCACGGTATTGGCGCCGACCGGTACCATCGGCTTCATGATGGACTGCGACACAACCGGCATCGAGCCCGACCTGGCGCTGGTGAAGTACAAGA
>PLKU01000229.1 GCA_003140705.1 Acidobacteriaceae bacterium | reverse complement strand
CATCTGCGGAAAGAATGCTACATAGAGCGCGTAGTTGAGAAGGCTCCTCTCCGCAGCCGCCCTCTTCTTGTAGACGTCGATCGTATAGCTCATTGCCTGAAACGTATGAAACGATAGACCCACAGGAAGAATCACATGAAGCAGAGGCGGATCGCTGTTGAGTCCAACAGAGTGGAGCAGCTGCGCAGTAGATGTGCTAAGGAAATTGAAATACTTAAAGATAACCAACAGCCCGAGGTTGCAGAATATGCTCAGACCCAGAAAAGTTGCCCTGAGGCGCGGTAGCTTGCTTCTTTCGATCAGTCGACCGGCAGCAAAATCAATGAGCGTGATGACCCAGATCACGAGAATGTACTTCGTGCTCCAGCACATGTAGAAGTAGTAGCTAGCGCCAAGGAGAAGAACCTTCCGCGGCACCCCACTCAGAGCCTGAAACAGAGCCCATGTAACAATAAAAAACGTGACAAACTGAAAGCTGTTAAAAAGCATCGCTAGCGTACCAGCATTTCTTTGGCGAGGAGCTGATAGATGGCCAGCGTATAGGCCTTAGCGCCTTCCTGGTTGAGGTGCACTGAGTCGGAGAACATCCGATTGGGGAAAAGATAGTAATCCGGCCCGAGTAACTTGCAGGAAGAATGAAGACGGAGAAGTTCGGCAAACGGTAGGTCTACTCCGGGCGCGGGCGCCCATTCTCCCTGTCGCGCATAGGTAGGAACATAATAGCACTCGATGTTATTGGCTTTGACGAGCCCGTTTAGCTTATCGAGCTCTGAGCTGCTTGCGTCAGCGGTGCGCGCAACTACGGTATATGGATGATCAGAGCCAAGATGAAAATCATCCGGCAGGTTGTTGTGCGGGTAATGGCTCTGCTCGGAGATAAAATAGTATCCGCGATCCTCTAGCATCCTGGCATCATTCGAGTGAGACTCGATGTAATACTGTCTAGGCCCACCATGGTCCTTTGATGTAACGAGGAAGCTAAAAGAGTCTCGAACCAGGAACCTGAAAGGAAAAAGGCGGTCAGCGATTTCGTGATCGTCCGGAAGCAGTTGGAAGACGTTGAGATTNNTAAGAAGGATACTCGGAACGCCGGATTCTCTTTTCGTCATTTGCTCCAGCTGCGGCACGAAGGAACCCCGTGCGGGGTATCCGGAATTGTAGGAGTAGTAGTTGAGTCCGTCCACGGCCGAGAGGCGATCAAAATATGAAGGAACAAAGCCAGCGAGTACCTTGCTGTCGCCAAAGATGAGCACCCTGTGGCCCTTGCTGCTCTCGGGAAAAACGGCACCATAGGCTTCCTGATTTATCTTGGAGCGGTAGATCACCTCAGCTCCAGAGCTGAGGTAGGGAAAACCTCGGAACAAAGCGTAGAAACATATCCAAAGGGCCGCAAAGACAAAGAAGGCGCGTGCCGCGAGCCATGCTGCGCTCAGTACCTCGTTCCTGCATGCTTTCATTGCGTCTCGGGAAGGTTCAGGATTCTTCACAGATGGCCCTTCGTGGTTCATCATGATTTCTTGAGAGACCTCACCACAAGCGCAACAGGTCCAAGCGAAGCAGTTCCAGTGGCTTGTCAAAAGCTTGTCAAAAGGGCGCGAATGGAGGCCACTTTAAACTGTTTTACGCCGGACAGTAACCGCACGCACTTACTTTTCCTTTAAGGGTTGTCCACTAAATTGGACCCTAGACGACACCTTTAGGCTCCTGCTGCAGGGTTCTCTTCGCATCCAGCCACTGAGAAAAATTGGGGCGAGCGGCCGCGGCGGTCTTATGGTTTGCGAAAATGGGTAATCGGATCTCGGCCGATTGCGCGAATGTCGGGTTCAACCACTTCGAAACCTGCGTTCAAGATGGCTCTGCAGGCATCCTGGACCCCCCAGTGATACCAGCTTGTTCGGCCAGAAGCATCTGTCAAGTTGTGCGCTCTCGCCTTAGAAACTCGTTCCAAATCCACCTTTGAGCGAAACGAATGCCACATCGCGGAGTATGTCCACTTCACCGGCATCCAGACTTTGCGTGTCTGATGATCAAAAAACCGCTTCAGGGAAGTTGAATCGGCGTTATCCAAGCAATGGTTGTACTTGTCAAAATCGGCATACATCAGGAAGCCGTTTGCCTGGGTCTTCATCTTTCGCGAGAGAGATTGGATATAACTCTCGCACATTTCCGGGCGCAGATGACAGAAGACTCCGAAAGAGAAAAGAAAGTCGATCGAGACGTCTGGGATATCGCTCAATTCGAAGTTCTCGGCCACAAGATAAGAGACCCGCTCGTCCCGCCCGACATAATCCCAGAAGTGAGTATGCTCGGCTGGCGCCACGTCCACCGCATAAAGCCGCGCACAATGGCGCGAAAGAATGGCTCTTGACCATGCTCCTCGCCCGGGGCCGATTTCAAGCGCCACAGTTTTCGGTCCAACATAGGGGCGGATACAGGCAAGATAGACTGTGTAAAGGGAACTGCTGTAGCCATAGACACCATATGTAGATTCGGCCATCGGATCGAGAGGGTCACCTTCGTAATAACCACCCTCCCATGCTTCCGAAAACTCTTTACGAAACTCTTGTGATGCCATGTGCAGATTTTACCATCCGCCAAAAGCCGCGCGGAAGCGCCGTCTTAGCGCTCGAAGGGCATCAGAATCCTATCGTAGTAGACCAGTTTAGCCAGATACTCTCCGGTGTCGGGTCGAACGTGAACAACCCCATCTTGGATTGGAATCTGATCCAGCATCTTCATTTGGCCTTGAGCGTCGGACTTTCTCTTTGCCCCTCCAGAGGATGGGGAGCGACGTCAAGGGCGTCCTGCCTGCCAGGTGTCGCCGGTGGGGCGAGTTTGTGCCCAAGTCTGATTAGCGGTCGTTCCAAGAAATGATAGCTGGCAATCGCAACGGCTGCAGTGGCAACGAACCGTAGAGGTGTTCGCTCCAGAATTCCAAGCGGGTACCCATGAGCTGTGTAAGAGTGGCTTATGAAGAACAGTTGCTGCCACAAATAGACGCTATAGGAAATACGTCCAAGATACCTGATTGGCGCCAACTCCAAGACCAGGGCCGCAAACCCAGTTGGGTTAAGTACGGTTCCGAGGATGGTCAACGGAAGCAGCAGCGCAACGAGAGTCGACTCCCAAGCCACACCCTCCCAATTGGTAATCAGGACGATCGCTGAAATCAATAGCAAGGGCCAGAACCTCAGCCATTTCCTCGCCCTCTCACGGATTCTTCCCGAATCAATCAGGACTGCATAGATCGCGGGGACAATGAGCCCATCTAATCGAATATCAGTATGAAACAATATATGGTCCCAAGGCCGGAATTCCAATTGACGCATCCGGTGGTACTCAATGAAGAGTGTGAGCCCAACCAGGACAGGTAGTCGCCAGCGCCTTTGAGTAAGCACAAGTACGGCCGGAAGGATAAGGTAGAAGTGCTCTTCCACAGCCAGGGACCAGAAGTGACCCGTAAAATAGGAGTCCGGCCCCGCGGCTCCTAGCAGCGAAGTATAGTTGCGAAAGAAGAATACGGATCCGAACCATTCTTGCAACCCAATATGAAGCACTCCTGTCGCACTCAGAATCCCGATGACAGCAAGATAAACAAGCGCGGGCGGCAGGATTCGAAATGCGCGGCGGATGTAGAACTTCCGGAGGGAGATGCGGCCGAAGACCTGCTCTTCTTCAAGCAGCCTGCCGCAGATAAGCAGACCGCTGATTGCAAAAAACAGATCAACCCCGCTCCTGCCGTGATCATGCAACCACCGGAAACTCAAAGTCCCGAGAGTGTAGAGCCGGTCGTGCTCAAAAATGACCCCAAGGATGGCAACGGCTCTCCAGCCGTCAAGCGTGGGGAGATAGCCCTTTGACTTTGCAACCTGCAACGCCTGAGATTCAACTTCTGATTTTGCCTGCGAGGTCAAAGCTTGCTCCACATTCGACACTTTTCTCAACGTAACCCTTGGAGTCGGCTCGGCGAAAGGTTGCGGCGACCCGTCTCCAGGGGCTCTTAGTGGAATCTCTTATACAAATGACCATCTACGCGAGTAGACCATCCATCCTCGCTTTGACGTTCTACTGAGAAGTCGGCTGGGATCTTGTGTAGCTAGGTAGTTAGGTGAGTCATTCACAATAACTGGCTCATACGGTGTCTTGATCGACGCCGCAATCGGCCCAAATAATCTGCCATCAATACGATAGATTGCGTAGCCATTGTCTTCAAGGAGCTGGGTAACTGGCGTCGGCAAGGTTCGGTGTTCTTCGAAAAGGATGTCGCGAATACTCCCTGATGCCAAAAGGGCCTGAGCTCCGATCAAGACCTCCAATTCGTGCCCTTCAACATCGATCTTTAGAAACCCTATCTTCTTACCCTCCCCCAATACCGTGTCCAGGGTCGTTAATCTCACATCAATGCTATGGCCATTCGAGGCAACCTGGGTAGCGCCGGCTAGCGATGAGACCCCGTGATTCTCTTCGAAGGAGGGCGGAACCATGAGCTGGGCGGTCCCGACATTGTCACTCAGTGCCAGGTTTTGAGCCACAATTTGCGCCGTCTTCGGATTCTGCGTCCAAAGACCGATGTTGTATTGCAACTCGCTGAAAAGTACAGGATGGGGTTCAAAGGCTAATACTTTGCCGGTTGGTCCTGCCCGCATCGCCATGATGCTGGTCATGTGGCCTATATTGGCACCAACGTCCACAACGAGCTCTCCAGGATCGATCAGACGGCTGATGCATTCGCTTGCCGGGAGCTCGTGGATCCCCAACCGTCGAATTCCAGATCCCACAGTCTCCCGAGGTTGCACTCTTATTGACAGACCCCATGGCAGGCGTACTGTGTCGTATCCGACGGACTTTGGCCTAAGTTCGTGGAGCAAGCGACGCAGGATTTGCTTGGGACGAAATAGGTATTCGGGTCGCTTCAGCCATGCTACAAGGTCCATTGTTTTCCCTTTTCAAAGCGCGCCTGCTGAAAGTAGCAAGTTTCGAATCGAGATCTCCGACTCATTTACCGGACTCACGAGGTTCAAGCGGTTGGTCTTGGCTAATCCTCTCCTTCTACCCGTGGAAATCAACTGGTCAGACGCAAGCCAAACGAAAGCGCCAAACTCATTCTGGATCTCTTGATCCGGATCATTATCGCTTACATCTTCTTGTTAGAATCGCCCGCTGGTGCGCTCAGGCACCTGAGCCCGAGGATGCGCGCACCAGATTTGCGTTCGTGGACAGTGCGGCTCTTGACAAACTCGGGGATCGATTCAGTGCCGCAAGAGTGAAAGCGACGCTCACGACCGTAAACCCTTGTGTTGTCGGCTGCTCGAGAATTCCCGTTATCACACAGGTAAACATGAGCGGCACCAGGAACAAGGCAAGTGGTTCATGCTCGCGGACTCTCGAAAAGGCCTTTGCTGAAATCATTATGGCGAGGAGAATTCGAAAGAGCATGAAGCCAATGCCGAATGGACCGCCAAATTCAAAGATAATCCGGGCGAACTCTCCTTCACCCGCGAGAAACTGCGGGGTGCCAGTCAAGAGCTTCGCAGAGGCGTTACTACCAACACCAATGCCGTTGCCAAACAGATCTGTTGACGAGATGCTGTCTTCCACCGCCAGCAGGATAGGAAGTCCCACACGCGAGTTCAGCGTTCCCGTCGTTCCTCCTTCACTTGCCGATGCCAAAGTGAACCGTTCCATGAAGGTACTCGTCGCCTCAGAAAACAAAGGCAGTTGGGAAACGGCCAGGACCATGACAAGGACCGTTCCGATCACTTTCAACGAGGACACCAGCTGAGTTACGCCAAACATCGCTGCGATCGCAACAACCGCGAGGACTTCCGAAAGCGAGAGGATCATCCCGCGGCTTCCCGTAACTGGGACTGCAAGGATCAGGGCGCTCGATGCTGCCCATAACAGCCATCTACTCGCGAATTTGTCGTCGACAAAACCATAAAAGATAAAAGCCGCCGCCAAGGGCATATAAAGCGCTGGACCTGTGACAAAGCTGAAGGTTGCCGATGCTCTTACGTGGCCAGCAGCATAGCTTATCTGTTCCATGCCCGCGTAGGAGCCCGCATTCAGGAACGAACTGGGTGGGGAAGAGTATTGCGCGACCTCCAGAGCCACCAATGGCAGCAGCAGCCACAACGTGCACAGCCCGAACTTGCGCAAGTCCTCCCTGCTAAGGTTCTCTCCCATTACGAAGGCAACTGGAAACGGGAGCAGGTAGGAACGCAATCCATACAGCGCAACAAACCATGGATTCTCGCCCACAACCAACTGGACAAAGCATAATGCCAGCATCCCGACCGCTAGAATCCCGATCACCCCCGACCACTGTCTTGGCCATTTGTGAGTGCGATAGGCTTCCCAGATGATGAGCAATGCCACCGGATCCCGAACCAGCAAGAGAGGCGCCGAAAGTTGCGGAAGAATCCATTTGCGAAGAGCACCTTCGAAAATCAGCAGCAAGAAATACACCCAAAAGAGTCGCTTGAGGAAAGGCATCGGCGTAGCCTTCCTGGCGCCAATCTTCCATCTTGCTACCCGCATGTCACAGACCTCACTGCTTCCGCCCAGCTGTCGCGATACGTCTTCCAGTGCTTTTCTGCAGCGGTAGCGTGCGCGTTGCGCGACATTTCAGCCAATAGTTGACGGTCTCGGTCTAGCTCATTCAACCGGTCGGCAATTGCGTCCGACCGGCAGATCGGAACAACGAACCCTTCGCGGCCGTCTCTTACAAACTCCTGAGAACCCGTGTTCGGAGTTACGATTACCGGTAGTCCGCATGCCAGGGCCTCCAGCACAACCAACGCGCAGCCTTCCGCAAGGGATGGAAGAACAAGGACATCCGATTGCTCCATTAAATCCATGACCTCTGAATGTGGCAAGGCCTCATACCACTGCCATCGAGAGCACGCTGCATCAACACGCGGGTTGGCGCTGAAACGCTTTCCAACGAGCGTGAG
Source organism: Acidobacteriaceae bacterium (assembly GCA_003140705.1). Taxonomy (GTDB): domain Bacteria; phylum Acidobacteriota; class Terriglobia; order Terriglobales; family Acidobacteriaceae; genus Telmatobacter. The sequence continues at coordinate 1,547 of PLKU01000229.1, read as the reverse complement.
TTCAACTCGTGAACCAAGTAGATCGATAGCATCGAGTAGGTATCCAATACCCTTGCGCTGGATCAACGACCCGGCAAAAAGAACCTTCAAAGGGCGACTCGAGTCGCGTGAGACTGGCTTTCTGGGTCTCAGCGGCGGCGCTCCATAGCTGATCACTCGAATCTTATCATCCGGCACATATCCTGAGAGGGTCCCGCGAACATGTTGGCTCGGTACGAAGACCGCGTCCGCAAGAAAAAGCTCTTCGTCCTTCCACTCCATGTGGCGAGTCGAATCCTGCAGCTTTGGCAGAAGTCCGGCGAACTCAGGGTTGCGCTCCGCCTCTTCCGCCAGGAGTTTGTACTCCCAATACCAATGGCTGCTTGGCAGTTCATACAAGGTGGTAATGCCCAGACGCTTGGCCTTGCGAAAGGTCTGAAGCGCGCCGCCTTCATGCGCGTAGACCGCTTCCAATTCAACTTCCGGAATCCGTCGTGCTACCCGGGAGTCAAATTGGCGGTACATGCCGATGACCGAGAATGGACGCTCGCCAGAGCAGAGTATCCTTCCGAACGGCGAGGACATGGCGCTCAGCCGTACCATTTCTCGCCAGGGCACGCACCTCACTCGCTCTTTAGGAGCTTCATCGAACGCACGCCTCGCAAACTTTCTCCGCATACCAACCGGTAGAAGCCTGTTCCATGGCGACTTTGGGTCCCATGTGATAGCCGTCCAGAATTCAACAAGCATTTCATGCTCAACGAGGCTGCGTAGGGCGTTCCGGACATTCTGATTCCCGGTTGGGTGCGACATGAGAACTGAAGGCATATAGCGGGGCGCCCCAATCCGCTGAACCGTTCCCCCAACAAAACGCATCTCGGACCTATCTCTCCGCAAAGGCGGCGATTGCCGGCGCAATCGCTCCTGCCTCGGGCGAAGAATTAAACAATAGATGCGCGTAAGTCCCTGCGTGGATATGGAGCCGATGTCCCGAGTACCAGCGCCATGCCGAGGCGGAACAGCGCTCTAATCCGGAGTCCAAGGCAGCCTTCGCGGTGCGCGGACTCACAACTTGAACGCCGTCACTCAGTCCATCGATTTCTCCGGAAAATGACTCTGCAAGGACAGGAATCGTACCAAGGGCGCAGAAACATGCCAGGATCGACGACTTTGCCAGACAGAAGGGGGCGTTGGGAACGAACCCGAACATGGTCCGGGCAAGAACAATGGCGATTTCCTCCGCGGACAGAACTCCCATCCGCTTAACCGGAACCCCTCTCAGCCCAGAAGGAGCTTCAAATTCCGGGCCGATGTCCAAGATCTCCACGACTCCAAGTGTCGCTAACATGCTCTCCAGGTGCGCAAGACGCTGATAGGATCTTTTCCTGGTGCCGGGAAGGCCAAACACGGCGACGACCGGTCGTCTGGCGCTCATTGGCGCTAGCTCCCGCTTCTCTCCGACGTTTGAAAATACAGGCAGCCTTTTCAGCGGGGTCACGACTCCACTCAATGCTTTCCGTTCCAGCCAGTCCGCATGATAGTTCAGGTTTGTAACGACAAGATCACAT
>PLKU01000309.1 GCA_003140705.1 Acidobacteriaceae bacterium | reverse complement strand
ATTGTTGTGGTACAGGCGGTTCAACTCGTGCGCCAGGTGGGTGATGTAAACGTCGAGGAAGCCGTCGCCGTCCACATCCGCGGCGTCAATGCCCATTCCCGCTTCATAGCGGCCATCCTCGCTTGCCGCCAGCCCGGAGATGAGAGAAGAGTCGGTAAAAGTGCCGTCATGGTTATTGAGGAAAAGAAAGTTCGGCCAGCCGTCGTTGGCGATGGCGATGTCCTGCCAGCCATCGTTGCGGAAGTCAGCCAGAACTACGCCCATTCCTTTTGATTCAGGCAGGCCGACACCGGACTTATCGCTCACGTCGGTGAAGGTCCCGTCATGGTTGTTATGGTAAAGCTTTGTCTTCTGCCCTCTATAGTTATTGGGATTGCAGTACGCACGGTAACCCGGCTTGCGTTCGCCGCACCACTGATTGTTCTCCGGAGTCCACTGGATGTAATTGGTGACCACCAGGTCAAGCCATCCATCCTTGTCGAAGTCAAACCATCCGGCGCTGGTGGACCATTGGCCTTCGTCCGCAACGCCCGCCTTGGCGGTGANNCGTCGGTAAACGTTCCGTCGCCATTGTTGTGGTACAGGATGGCGCGTCCATAGCCGGTTACGTACAGGTCGGGATACCCGTCATTATCGTAGTCGCCGACAGCGACACCTTGGCCATAGTGGCCCTCGCCTCCCACGCCTGCTTTTTCCGTTACGTCGGTGAAAGTTCCATCCCCATTGTTGTGGTAAAGCGCGGAGCGCAATGGCGTGGTTGGCTTGTAAATGTCAGTAGCGCCCGACTGGACAAAATACAGGTCCATCAGTCCGTCCTGGTCGTAGTCGATCCATCCGACACCGGTCCCCATGGTTTCCAGGTAATACTTCTGCTCGGTTTGCGTAGAGTCCTGAATGAATGTGATTCCGGCGGCCTTGCGAATGTCCGTATAGTGGACTCTAGGCGCAGCGTCCTGCGATGGTGCGGGCTGTTGTGCGGAGTCCTTTGCATGGTTGGACACGGCAAACGCGGCGCTGCATAGGATTGCGCCGCGCAGCATTGACCACCAGGACCCCTTGAATTGACCAGTCAGCCGCGTCGCCGTCATAGGGTTCTATCCGCGAGAGACAGAGCCAGTTGGAGCAACTGCTTCCTGCTCGCCATGGTCATGGGTTCATTGCCAGAGACAGAAGCCGTGGGAGCCTGCTCCAGAGCCTGTTCGATGCGATTCAAGTCCATGCCGCCCGTTGCGCTGCTGTTCTTGAAACGGTCCAGCACCTCCCTGGCCTTGGCGATCTGTCCGGTTTGATAATAGAAAACACCCAGCAGGGAATAGCTGCCTGGCCATTCCGGGAGCAGATCCACAGCGCGCTCCAGCTGTCCGGCGGCTTCTTGAGTGCTTCCTTCCAGGGCGGATACGATTCCCAACCCCCAGAGAAGCTTTCCTGAGGCAGGGATGCGGGCCTGACCTTTCAGCAGCGTCTGCTTCGCTCCTGAAATGTCATTTACGCGAAACTGGAGCAGAGCAAGTGTGAGATAGTCCTGGTCGTTGTCTGGATTGCGGCCGATGGCATCCCGGAAGATCTCTTCGGCGTGAGCCGTGTCGCCCTGGTGCGCGTAGATATCTCCGAGCAAAGCAAGATAAGCATCGTCTTTCCTGCCTCCCGCTGAAACCTGCATGGCAGCAGCAAGGCCGTCGGCATAGAGTCCTTTTCGGAAGTACGCATTGGCCAGGTCGAATTCTTCTTCGTCCGAGCCGGGATTCGTCTGCAGCGCAGCCTGGAAATGTTGGATGGCGTCGTCATAAAGGCGGTAACGGGCCAGCAATACGCCGACTCCGGTAAGGGTTCGGAAATCGCCCGAGCTTATCTGGTCAAGCCGGTCGATCGCAGTCCTTGCATCCGCCAATCTCCCGGATTTCAAGTAAGCCTCAGCCAGCAGGTACAGGTCGTTCGGCCGGCCGGGATTCTTCTGAATGTGATCGATGAGCTCATCGATGTCCAGTTGCTCGCGAGCCTGGGGAGCAAGCTGCGAGCGGCTGTCAAGATAATCAAAAAGATGTTCGTAGTGATGCGGGCCAGTGGATACATCTTTGGACAGTGTCTGAAAGACGCCCAGGTCCCGATCGGCCGCGGCCGTCTCATGAAGACTTCTCTCCACCATTCCGAGCTTGTAGTATCCGGTTGAAGGGTTGCGGCTGAGGCGCACATACTTTCTGAGCAACTGTTCCGCCTCGGGGAGCTTCTTGGCTTGAATGCGAAGGGTGGCCAGCTCAAGCAGTGCGTCGGGAAAGCCGGGATTGGCGAGCAGTACTTGCTCGAACATCGAGCCAGCGGCGGCAGAATCTCCCTGCTGCTCAGCGATGAGACCCAGGTTGAAGAGGCATGTGGCGTTGTGCGGGTCCAACTTGAGCCCTTGCTGAAGGGATCGCTTTGCTTCATCGAAGCGCCCCAGTTGCCGGTAAGCGATTCCCAGGTAGGCATAAGAGCGGGCCGAGTGTTCCAGCTCAATCAGCTTCCTGAACTCGTTAATGGCCTGGTCAACTTTGCCGGCCATAAAGTAGCTTTGGCCCAGCGCGGCATGAAGATCGGATCTTTGCGGCGCGAGCTGAAGGCCGGATTCAAGCAGCGGTATAGCATCTTCGTAATAGCTTTGAGACATGCTGACCTGTGCCAGGAGGCAGATGATATCTATATCTCCCGGAGCTATCTTATGCGCGCGGACAAGCAACTCCAGGGAATCCCGGGGCCTTGACTCATTCGCATAGACTTGAGCCAACAGGTAAAGAGTCTCCACAGACTCGGGCTTCAGTCTGAGCGCGCGGGTCACTGTGGGTTCGGCGTTGGTGTTCTGGCCGCTGCGCAGATAGGCTTGTCCAAGATTAAACAGGATCTCGAAAGTATCCGGCTGCAAGGCATCGGCCTTTTCCAGTTCGACCAGGGCAGGCTTCCACTGCCTTTCAGACGCCAGCAGGACTCCAAGTGAGAAATGTACCTGAACGTCGCCCTTATTCTTTTCCGAGAGCAGCGTTGCCAATCGCACAGCCTCCGCAGGACGCTTGCTCTGGAATTCAGCGCGGATCAGGTTGAAACTTGCGGCTAGATTCTGCGGATGCACCCGTTCAAAGTGCGCAATCGCTTCAGCAGGAGCTCCCTTAGCCATCAGCAGCACGCCCAGGTTATAGTTCCCATCCTGATTGGCGGGATCAAGGCGCAGGGTGGTTCTGAATTCTTTTTCTGCCAGGTCGGGCTCCTTCTGAGAGATGTAGAAGTTCCCCAAGTTGTTATGCGTCTTGGCTGAATTGGGGGAAAGCTGCAAGGCTTTCTCGAATGCAGCCAGCGCGTTGGAGTAATCCTGCAGGTTGCTTTCAATAATCCCCAGAAGGTTGTAACCGTCCACGCTGGCGGGGTTGCGCTTGAGTTCATCGAGCATGGCAGCTCTGGCTTCCTCAAGATGGCCTTGCTGCACCAGTGATTCAACCTGCTGAAAGTGAGATGAGCTCTTTGCTGGCTGTTGCTGGCCCGCGCGCAACTGGCCAATGCACAACAGTAAAACCAGCGCGAGCAATGCGCTCGTCCTTGACCACTCCGCCACGATCCCGAACCCAGGTTCAGACGAGACGTGATCGTCTACTTTCTCAACACCGTTTGCCTTACCTGTCAAGGCAGTCATTGGAGCCTTTCCAGGGCCTGCCGCGCGCCCGGATTCTGTGGCTGGATGCGGAGCAGATCCTGCAACACTTCTCTTGCCTTGTCCCTGTCACCCCCCAAGGCGTAGAGACGGGCAAGATTGAGATAGGACTGATCATAATTTGGAGCAAGATGGATGCCGATTCTGAATTGCTCTTCCGCCTTCGAGTAATCCTGCTCCTTGACATAAAGCACGCCAAGATTATTCAAGGCTTCGGGATATTCAGGACGCAGGATGAGCGCCTTCTGAAAATAGTCCGACGCGTTTTGCGGCTGGTTCTGCTGGGCATAGAGCATACCTAGACTGTAGTTGACTTCAGGATCGTCGGGTTGAAGCTCGAGCGCACGATGCAAGGATTCCTCCGCGTTTGCGAAGTCCCGCTGTCGCCGATAGACATTCCCCAGGTTGAGGAGTGCGATGGCGTATTTTGGTCTAAGCTGCAGCGACTGCTTGAAGTTTTGAATGGCCTCTTCGGGGCGGCCCTCCTGAGCGGCCGTCATGCCGAGATTATTCCAGGCTTCGGGGTAATTCGAACGGAGCTTTAAAGTTTGCTCCAGATACTTGCGTGCGTCAGAAAAATCATTCTTCCGCAGGGCGAGCGTGCCCAGGTTGTAGTAGGCATCAGGGTCGTCGGGTTTCGAGACCACAACCTGTTGGAAGGACTCCGCAGCCTGATCCAGATAGCCGTGCTGAAACAGGGCCACGCCATAGGTGAAGTCGTTGCGCTGGAACGCGCCCTGGAAGAGGGTTCCAGGGAACGGGATCGCCTTCCGCATTCGATCGGCCAGAGTGGTTGGGACAGCCTTCACATCATCGAGCAGGCGTTGAGGATCCACTGGCCCCTGATAGACCTTGACGATCATTCCCTCTCTGTCGAGCAGGAATGCGGTCGGAATTCCAAGGTCCCTGCGGCGATCAAAGAGATGACGATAGATGATGTTGTAGATGCCAGCCACTTCTTCTGTGTCAAAGAGGACGGGGAAAGAATATGCCTGCTGTGCCGCGAACGACCGTGCAGCTTCCAGATTGCTTGCCTCGTTAACGTTTACAGCCAGGACTTGAAGTTGATCCGCAGCGAGTGCGCTTCGGTGCCGATTGAAAAGACCCAACTGGTCGAGGGACACTTTCGCAGTAGTTGTCCAGAAGTCGAGAAGCACGAAAGACCCTTGCAACGAACGGAGCTCATGCATGTTGCCCGCCAGATCAGGCAGGGAAAAGCCGGGCGCCTTCAAAGGGTCAATGAGCCATGTGTCTACCTGGGCGGGTAACGGCTCCAACGTTGGCGGCGATCCTGCCTGGGCGTAGCCTGGAATTGGTGGGGCGAATGGTTTCGCCACAAATGTGGCGGAATCTTCTTCAATCTCGATCCTGTGGTTCAGAGGGAGATCGGCAAATTGTTGGGAAAGCCCATTGGGCCAACGAATTGTGGCGCGGACTTTACCTTCCGCTTTTCCGACTCCAAAGAACAACTCTTTCGAATGCTGGGCCAGAAACCCTGTCCCGGCCTGCAGGTATTTGGTCTGGAGAAGGGCCGCTGTTTCCACGGTGACTGCCGTTCCTATGGCATCACGGTTGCTTTGATGTCCTCGCAGGCGGAACGCAATCGAGTTACCAAGGTTCTTCATCGCATTGTGCAATATCCGCAACTGAGGGGCGTTCCGATTCTTGAGGATAACCTCCAGGCGTCCGTCATGATCGAGATCGGCAAGAACAAAGGTGCGGCTGTCCTCGACAAAGTCCAGCCCCGAGGGGCCTGAAATCTCAGAAAAAGTGCCGTCGCGATTGTTGGCGAACATCATATTTCTTGCATAGCCGTGCCAGGTGTGGTCGGAGCGGATCAATTCGTTGATGGCATTCCATCCAAGCTCGTAAGCCAGCGCGGGCGTTGCGTCCTCTGACGATTTCGCAACTACCTGACGCCAGAAGAAACTGGCCATATCGTCCCGGTCCACCGCGGAGATGTAGCCGTTTGCAACATAGAGATCGGAGTAGCCGTCGTGATCGAAGTCCCAGAAGTCCGAGGACCAGGACCAGCGGCCCATTTCGACCCCGGCCTGGCGGCCGACGTTTTCGAACTTCCCGTTTCCCTGGTTGCGATAAAGAGCATTGCCGCGCGCGTGCCGCTGATAGAGTTCGCGGATATTCTGCGGCGCATTTTCGTGAAACTGCTTCTTCTCCGAAACACGCTGGCCGGCTGCCTCCCACATGCTGGGCACATACACATCCTGGTGTCCGTCGTTGTCGTAATCGCACCAGCTGCAGCCCATTCCAGCCCCCACGTCCTCGACACGCGCCTCGCGGGAAGCAACGGTGAAGGTCCCATTGCCGTTGTTGCGATAGAGCTGGGAGCTGCCGAAGTCGTTGGCCACAAAAAGATCCTGCCGGCCGTTGGAGTTGGAGTCGCCCCAGGCGCAAGAGAAGCTGTAGCGGTCGTTGTCCGCGTTCATGCCCGAGGCTTCGGTGGTCTCGACAAAGATCGCGTTCCCTTCGTTGTGAAACAGGCAGTTGGGCGGTCCATTGCGGGCATCGAAGTAGGGAATGGGGTAGTGATACTGGTCGAGACCCAGGTAGTACATGTAGGTGCAGAAATAAATGTCGAGGCGTCCATCGCGATCGTAGTCGGCAACCGCCGCGTGGGTGAAGGTTCCCTGCGGAGTCCGCGCGAATTGGAAGGCATCGTGCTTGATGTGGAACGTGCCGTCGCCTTGATTGAGGAAGAGCATGGGGCCGGTGCCGCAAACCACAAGCAGATCCTGGAGCCCGTTGTTGTCGAAGTCGGCGAACAGGGCGCAGGCGGTATTGTCGAGCACGCCAACGCCGGCCTTTTCAGTCACGTCGTCAAAGGTTCCGTCGCCGCGATTGCGATAGAGCCGGTTGGGCAGCCCTGCCGGCTGGCAGACGTAGAAGTCATCGAAGCCGTCGTTGTCGAAGTCGCCCGCGGCCACGCCATTATTGGAGTAGACGTCCACGCCGATAGCGCCATCCAGGACCGTGCGCCAGTAGTCGGCGCCGCGCAGCATCTGCTTCTGGTAGGACTCCTGCTTGCCCAGAGCCTGGGAGGTGACGTCTAGGAACACCGGTCCCTCAGCGATGCTCCGCGTCTCTTCGCCGGCCTCCCACTTACGAGCCTTCCACGCTGCCAATCCGTCGCGCACCCATTCGATTCGCCAGGAACCAACACGCTCTTCGCGCCGATCATTGCCGAGGCGGGCGACGATGTCGTAGCGGACTTGGGTGCGAACCGAGAGTGGAGCCGAGTCGATCTGTTCGATCGAGTAGATTTCAAATTCCCCGGTTTCCACCTGAGACACCTGCCCCAGCCAGCCGGCGATCTGCTGGAGAAATCGATCCCGTCCGGGAACCGTCCCGGCGTTGAAACGACTGCGCGTGACATCCACGCCGAATCCGGAGCGCAACGGGGATTCGCGGAAGGAATTGAGCGGCGTCGCCTCGATCGAAGTATCCAGCAATTCCGACAGGGTTGAAAGATCGCGCGCAGATGCCTTGAGGGCTTGGCTCCATCGTTTCAAAAGGAGCTCGATTTCAACGGCATATTGTTCCGTGATGTACTCGTCCGAACCGGGATGAACAAAACGAAGCACGTCGGCCAAGGGAGATTGAGCCGGGTAATGGGGCGTGAACCGAATATCGGCGAAAGCGAATTGAGAATCTCGATTGGAGGCTGCCGCGGACGAATCGAAGAGGAAGGAAGATGCGAAGAAGGGAGCCGGGCGCAGGATCAGGGGCGCTGCCCCGAGACTTTTGAGGAGTGTTCGCCGGGAAAGGAGCTGCTGATCTTTTTTGTGGCGAGTCATCCTGAGCGGTCCGGGGTGCAAGCGAGTTGCCCGCAGAATAGCACTGCGGTGTGGTGGAGGCCAACTGCGCCAATCGGCGTACGCCCACCGGACGGGGAGACTCCATCCGCGCGCTGTGCGTGGTCCACGCGCTTGCCTAGGTGGACCAAGGGCGCAAGGGACAGGGGCAGACAAATCCCGACCCAATGCAGTCAGTCAGCTCCGCTCGCGCGGAGTGAGCAAGTGAACAAGTCGTCGACTCTTCAGGCCATCCAGTCATGCCATCCAGGAGCGAAGCGCGTCGCCCAGCTGCTCAACAGTGACCGGTTGCGATGCCTGCCCAAGGGTAAACTCCGGCGGCGCGACCAGGTAGGCCTCGGAGAGGCTTTCGGCCACACAGACACAGACGGTGGAGCGCTGGTATTCATCGTATCGGCAGGCGGCAAGCCACACGTAGAGGGCGAGCATTTGCGCGTCCACGGCGCTGCCCGGCAAGTCGTCCACAGCTTGCAGGGGGTTCACCTCGTCAGGGTTGTCGAACACAGCCACACCCGTAAAAGGCTTTGGTTTGCTGCGCACGCCGAATTGCGCCGCCAGGAACGAAGGACGGGCGCGGCGGAAGGCTTCCGATGCCGCCCACTGGACGAAGGAGTTGCCAAAGATGACGGCGCCATTTCCGCTCAGGTAGAGAGCCCGCACAAATTCGCGGATGGCCGGGTCCGCCGCCACCTCGGCCGGACACCACGGGAGCACATCGACTTTGCGGAGATGATCGAACACCTGGTCGGCAGCGGCAAGGTCCTTGGGCATGGTGTTCATCTCGTGCGAAAAGCTCTGCCGGTAGCGTTCCAGCCTGGCGTGGCCCAGCACAATCGCGGTGGGATGGGTCGCCATCCCTGGGTCGCTGCTTAGAACGGTGTCGACCAGCCCTTTGCCGGCATCGATGATCCAGGTATGGGCAGGCGAGGAATTGGGGCGGCCTTTCCCTGCATCCAGAAGTCCGGCAGAGCGGCCGCCGGCGCTGTTGGGCTGGCCCGCCACCAAGGCTGCGAAGGCGGTTTGGGAATCGCCGGATCGCGACAGGTCCAGCTTAATGGAACGGCCGATCCCCTCCCAGCGGCGCCACACCGTTATCGCGTCTACGGGCAGCTCAAG
>PLKU01000140.1 GCA_003140705.1 Acidobacteriaceae bacterium | reverse complement strand
GCTTCGAGCAGCTCCTTCATTGTGATCGTGGCCAATGGGCCTCCTTATTGATGTGCATCCGGCCTGGTCCTACCCTGACCCGGATTGATCCCGCAACCGCGGGGAGTTTGTGAAACCGAGGATTCAGACATCAGCATCGAAAGTCGGAAACTGATCCCTGAACCCGCAAACGCGTTAGCGCTTGCTGAACTGGAATCTTGCGCGAGCGCCCTTCTGGCCGTATTTCTTGCGCTCCTTCATGCGCGAGTCGCGGGTCAGCAGGCCTTCTGCCTTCAGCGTCTTGCGCAGTTCAGGATTGAACTCGATCAGCGCGCGGGCAACGCCCAGCTTCACCGCATCGGCCTGCGCCGCAACGCCGCCACTCTTCACCGTGGTCACCACGTCAAAGTTGCCGGCCATTTCAACCAGTGCCAGCGTCCGCTTTGCGGCTACACGTTGTTGCTCGGTCACGAAGTACTCATCAAATGCCTTGCCGTTGACTTTCCATTCGCCCGTTCCGGGACGAAGAAAAACGCGAGCCACCGCCGTCTTGCGCCGTCCTGTCCCGTAATACTGAACCAGATCTGCCATTCTTTTCCTCATTAGCTTCTAGCTTCCAGCTCCTAGCCTCTAGCTAAGAACCCAAAGCCTCATAATCTTGAATGTCGGGCTAGCAGCTAAAAGCTAGCTGCCAGCAGCTGCTGTTATGCCACGTCCAATGCCACCGGCCCTTGAGCCTGATGGGGATGCTTGTCGCCGCGATAGACCTTCAGCTTGGTTGCCATCTGCCTGCCCATCTTGCTCTTCGGCAACATGCCCTTGATGGCCTGTTCCAAAATCGCCTCCGGCTTCCGGTTCAGGAGCCGAACAAACGATTCCTCGCGCAACCCACCGGGAAACCCGGTGTAGCGGCGATAGAGCTTCGACTCAGCCTTCAAGCCGGTCAGCCGCACCTTCTCCGCGTTGATGACGATCACGTGATCGCCCATGTCGATATATGGCACGTACTGGGGATTCAGCTTGCCGCTCAGCACGCTGGCCGCTTTGGTCGCCAGACGCCCCAGCGTTTGACCGCTGGCATCTACGACATACCACTTGCGGTCGATATTCTTTCCACTCGGAACAAAGGTACCCATTTCTCTCCTACCTTCAAAAAACCTGTCGACAACTTCCGGCCCGGTGAATCAGACTTGACCCGCCCCGGCCGTTCATCCGGCTACTGTAAATCCCTGAGCCAAAAACACATTTGCCCACGCAACAAAGCGCACGGGCCCGGATTCTACCCACGTCCAAACAATTCTGTTCGGGTGAGAACTGCGGGGGCTGGCCTTCAAGAGGCTCTAGGTCGGCTGGACTCGTTTAATGTCCAACATCCGGTGGCCTGCTCCAGCCGACCCCCGTAAGGGGCATCGACCAGCTGGTCCGGGTGACTATACACAGACCCAGGCGCAACACCGCGCAAGGTCTCCAGAATACCCGAATCCAGGTACAGAGTCAATGAAAAGTGGCGCATCCGGGGAGTCTTAGCCGGGAAGCCGGTCATAAAGCGAAAGCCAGATGTCAAGCGCACCTGAAAGGCCCAAAATGGCCCCTCGAACACCCACCTCGACGCCGATCCCCAAACTGGAAGTGCCCCACCCCAGGCGAATGATCTCCGTCTGAAGTGAAGCACTAGTTTGTTCTAAAGCTGACTCGCAGTTCAAAAGCCGGTAGCCGAAAGTCAGTAGCTAGAAGCTAAAAGCTAGCAGCTAATAGCTTCTCTTACGCTGCGTTCAAATCCGCCGACCGAACCCGGAACCGCTTCATCGAAATCGACAACGTCTTTTCGATTTTGCGCAGATCATTCCGTTCTGCCGGCCCGGCAAAGGTCGAGGCCACACCATGCGCAGAGGCTCTCCCCGTCCGTCCAACACGATGAACAAAATCTTCTGCCACTTTGGGCATGTCGTAATTGATTACATGCGCCACGTTGGCCACGTCGATGCCGCGCGCGGCTACATCAGTTGCAACCAGCACCCGGTGGTGGCCCTCAGAAAAACTCCGCAAAGCCTGGTTCCGCTGGGCTTGCGAACGGTCACCGTGAATCTGCGTTGCAGAATGCCCTGATCTAACCAGCCTGCGCGCCACTCGGTCCGCTCCATGCTTGGTCCGCACGAAAACCAGAAAGCTCCCAGTCTCCGCGCCCAGCAGGTGTTCCAGAAGCTCCTGCTTCTTGTCCGGCTCCACCTCAAACGTGCGCAGCTCAACATTCTCCGCCGGCTTCAAAATCGAACCAATCTCAATGCGCGCCGGATCGTTCAGGTACTTCCGCGCCACTTCCTTCACCGAACCTTCGAGCGTGGCCGAGTAGCAAAGCGTCTGCCGTTCCGTTGGCAGCATCCCTGCAATCCGAGCTATCGCCGGTTGAAATCCCATATCGAGCATGCGGTCAACCTCGTCCAGCACCAGGATCTTCACCCCGTCCAGCCGAACCAGCTTCCGCTTCAGGAAGTCCTCAAGCCGCCCCGGTGTGGCCACTATCAGCCGCGCCCCGCGCCGAATCGCCTCAAGCTGCGACCTTTCCGCCATCCCGCCAACCACCAGCGCAACCGTTTGCGCCGAGCCGGTACGGATGGTGCGAAATGCATTTTCCACCTGCATGGCCAGCTCGCGCGTCGGCAGCAGGATCAGCGCTTGCGCGCCCTTGGCTTCGCTCTTCTGCATCTGTTCCACAATCGGAATCAGGAAGCTGAGCGTCTTGCCAGTTCCTGTCTGTGCCGTTGCAAGCACGTCGCGGCCATCCAGTGCCGGCGGAATTGCGCCTTTCTGCACCGGAGTCGGGGTTTCAAATTTGTTAGCGTTGAGCCGCGCCATCAGCGGGGCCGAAAGAGAGAACTGCGAAAACTGTGTTGTCAATGTATTCAAATTTCCTAAGTGTTCCGCGAGCCGCCATTCTGGGAAGGCCTGCAATCGGAACCAGTCATGAGGCGCGCACACTAAAGCTTTTCAGGCGCGAGCCCGCTTATCGATATGCGTAAGGGAGAACCAAAAACGTCCACGGGACTGGCCAAAAAGCATTCAAAGGGAGAACGCTAACGGCCCGGAGCTGCCACACGCTACTAGTTTGCCAAACGGCGTACTGCCGCTCGGCTACCCGCTCCCGTTCTTCCCGATTTTCATCTGCGCCAATCCAATTCGCCAATCCCATTCAAGGGGCAAAACATCGGAGTGCTGAACCCATTCAAGGTCCATCGCAGAATCACCGGCAGGAGACTCAAGGGGTACACGCTGTAGGGCTTGGGGGAAATCTGTGCCAGGCAAACTTGCCTTCGAAGGCAAACCGCTGCTCACGGCCAAATCACTGAGCGCAAACCCAGTGTACCATAGTTTTCGCTTTTCTCTCGCCGTAGACCGTCTTAGTCTCGCCCTTCAAGCCGCGCCACTACCTGTTCCACAAGCTGGTCGAGCTCGGCGGTGTGCTTTCCTTTGGCCATTTCTACCGTCTCGGCGATCCGCCCCATCCGCGCATCCGGGAAGCCAAGGCGCCGCTTCAGCGCCAGGATCTCCTCGATCTTGCTATCCGGAATAAACTTCAGCGGTTCACCAATCTGCTTGGCAATCAGGTAGGTCTTGCAGTAGGTATCCAGGATCTCCGCCAGCCACTCTGCGTGGGTCACCGTGTCGGCCCAGCACACGATCCCGTGGTTGCCAAGCAGGATTGTATTGTGCTCCTGCACATAGGGCAGCACTGTCTCGGCAAAGGCCTGAGTGCCAGGTGTCTCGTAAGGCGCCACTGCTGCCGGCCCAATAAAAACCTCGTACTCCGGAATCAGCCCGTTTGGCGGTATTGTCCCGGTGATGGCGAAAGCCGTTGCATAGGGCGGATGGCAATGCAGCACCGCCCGCGCCCGCGAGTTCGCCTTGTAGATCTCTAAATGCAAGAGGAGCTCGCTGGTCCTCGATCGGTCACCGGCAAGAATGTTCCCTTCCAAATCTGAAAGGCAGATGTCGGCGGGCTCCAAGTCCCCTTTGCTCAGCATGGTCGGCGTACAAAGCACATACTTTGATCCAAGGCGAACGCTGATGTTGCCGCCGTTTCCGTCGACATATTGCCGTTCCCAAAGCTTCCGGCCCACGCGGATGATCTCTGCACGCAAGGCATCGGCCTCAAAGGAGTTGGCAGTTACCAGTGGCGAAATCTCATCGACTTTTGGTGCCTGCAAAGCCTCGACCACAGCCTGCACCACTTCCCTGACTTGGTCTGAAACCGGAACCGCGATGTGCTCCATCATCAACCTCACGCATGAGTTGCTTCACCGCGCCAATGAAAGCCCGGTCAAACCACACGTAAATTATATATAGCGCCAATTGCAGCAATCAGCCGGTGACTGAGGTCACGATTGAGTTGGAGTTTATAAACCTAGTCTGACGAGACAAACCTGCGCTGCAACGCCTCCAGGGTCTCCCCCTTGGTCTCCGGATAGGCAATCAATACCACCAGGAATTGCACCATCGTCATCACCGCAAAAAAAACAAACGGTGTCTCCGTATTCAGAAAGTGCACTACTACCGGGAACTCAAGCGCAATCACTGTGTTCATGATCCAGTGGCTCGCGTTGCCCACACCTTGGCCCTTAGAGCGAACAGAATTCGGAAACACCTCCCCGATGTATACCCAGATGACAGCCCCCTGAGAAAGCGCGAAAAACGCTATATAGGTCACCAGAATCCAAACAAGCGCTCCCGGATGAGAGTGCGTCTTGAACAGCCACGCCACGCCCGCAAGACAGCCCGCCGTCCCCGCCGCGCCAACGAGCAAAAGCGTCTTCCGCCCCAGCTTGTCGATCACGCTCATGCCCACCATCGTGAAGATAAGATTCGTGAACCCGATCGCAATTGCCTGCTGATCGCCTGAGATCTGGCTGAAACCCGCCGATGAAAAAATGTTGGGAAGATAGTAAAGAATCGCATTGATTCCGGCCAATTGGTTGAATGCGCCAATTGAAATGGCCAGGAAAAGCGGATAGCGATACTTCCATTGAAACACAGGCTCATGGGCAGAAGCGTGTTCTTGCTCAAGCGCCGCGCGGATGTCATCGAGCTCAGTCTTTGGATCGGGTTCACCTATCAGCTTCAACACCGCCAGTGCGTCGTCGATCTGGTTGCGGGAGGCGCTCCAGCGCGGGCTCTTCGGGATCCCAAACAGGAGTAGCAGGAACCCGAACGCCGGCAGCACCGATATACCAATTTGCCAGCGCCATTCCGTCGCGCCCAACTGCAACGTCCGAATCCAATAGTTCGACACGTAAGCCAAAAGAATGCCCGTCACGATGTTGAACTGAAACATTCCAACCAGCCGCCCACGCCACTTAGCCGGAGCGAGTTCCGCAATGTACACCGGTCCCAGCACCGAGGATGCGCCGATTCCAAGCCCTCCAACAAATCTGAAGAGCATAAATGAAGGCCAGTTCCATGCCAGCCCGCAACCAATGGCGGAGACAACATAAAGAATCGCGGTCAATCGAAGGGCTTCGCGCCCACCTAACCTTTGCCCCACCACGCCTGCGCCCAGTGCTCCCACGACTGTGCCAACCAGCCCAATGGCGACGGTCAGGCCCTTGCCCTGTGCGCTCAACCCGTATAGCCGGACCAGCGCGTCAATCGCGCCGGAGATAACGATGGTATCGAATCCAAAAAGCAGCCCGCCCAATGCTCCGGTAAGGGTTGCCTTCATCAGATGAAGATTGGGTCGCATGATCTCAGGTCTTTCAAGTTCCAAATCATCCTACAGACTGCCCCAGGAACCGGCAAACCGTGAACGATCAGCAAGAAGTAACCTCAACGGTGCAACTTTCACTTGCCTACATGACTTCTACGGTGTTCACCTAAGCCTAAATAATTCCTGGAGAATGTTCGTGAAACACAATTCCCTGCAACGTCGTCTTGTCCTTTCCGCGGGCCTGCTTTCGTTGGCCGCAACGCTTGCCGCGCAAACGCCGGATTGGAAGACCTACACCTTTCCGTTGGATGGATTCAGCACATCTGCTCCTGGCGAGCCCACTTTGACCAAGCAAAATGTTCCCACCGATGCTGGATCTTTCGAGCTGCGTGCATATTCCGTGCAGGATGGATCTGCAGCTCTTTTCATTGGTGTCTGCGGCTACGGGGCAGCGGCCGCAAGCAGAGATCCTGACGCTCTTCTGGATGGAGCACAGAAAGGTGCCATTGGCAACGTTAACGGCCATCTCATCAGTGGAAAGAAGATCACGCTGGGTATCTATCACGGCGTTGAGTTTGAGGCAGAGAGCGATACCTATCATTTCTCAGGCCGTGTTTACCTCGTCGGCACCATGCTCTATCAGACGCTGACAGCAGCACCGATCGCGGAACGATATCCAGGCTCCACGCGCTTCCTTGACTCATTCCAGTTGATTGCACATACCCAGAACTGACTTTCGCGCTCACCCTTCGGTTCGCGGGACAGCTCCTGCCATCACCGCCAGCACCCGGCAGCGATGTTTGCCTGCTGCGCTCCAAGCCAGCGCCATGCCGCTCTCCATGTAGGCACAATCGCCCGTTTCGAGCACTTCTTGCATCCCGCCCGCATCCAACTGCAGCCTGCCTTCCAGAACATAAACCAGCCCGCTCATCTCTGAAAATGAGCTCATCCCCGTCGATGCGCCACCAGCCGGAAACTCGACCATCTGCGCCTTCAGACGCGCGCCTTCCCCCGCTGAGCTTAGCGGGATAAACTTCACGGCATCCGCACCACGGCCTTCACCCTCTAAATGCGCCTTGCGAGTAATGGAAAGAGTGTGCCGCGCGGGTTCTGCGAAAAAATAACCCATCCCCACTCCGTACACCCGGCTGATAGTGGCCAGCGTCGGCAGCGTCGGAATCATCCTGTCCGTCTCCAGCTTGGAAAGCAGTGCCGTCGAAAGCCCGGTCTCCGCTGCCAGCCTCGAGAGCGTGAGCCGCTTCTGCGTTCGCAGGGCGCGGAGTTTAATCCCGATGCAATATGGCGCCAGCGCCCACTGTGCGTACGAAACACTCTTGACCATCGAAATCTCCCTTCGGACCTGCTCGAATCATTTTGCCCGCCAGCGGCTTTCTTTCTCCTGAAATATCTCTGAAGCTTGTTCGATGTACCCTTTTTGCCCTGAAGCCGGGCTCGCGTTACCATAGTCGAGAGGATGCGGCCCGAGAATCGGTTCTCCTGAGCTGGCCCATTCCATAAGCATTTGCTCAAGAAAAGGACCAAACCCTCCCCATGCCTTTGCATCTCCCTCTTCGCTCATCCGCGTCTGTTTTAGCGTTCGCACTCTATGCGGTTCTTGTCGGCCCACCCCTCCATGCCGACACGGTATTGCTGAAAAATGGCGACCGCCTTACGGGCACAACAGTCAACCTCGAATCCGGCAAGCTGACCTTCAAAACCGCCTACGCGGCAGACGCCATCGCCATTGCCTGGGACCAGGTGACGAGCCTTACGACAACGCAGCCACTCGTATTGCCCACAGCGAAACAGACACTATCGGTCACCTCCATCGAGCGTTCGGCAACTGGCCTAATAGTCGCTACCTCCTCAGGTTCCGCCACGCTGGACCCCGCTGCCGTCACGGTCCTTCGCACACCGGCCGATCAGAAGACCTACGAAGATTCCCTCCATCCCGGCTGGGGTCATGCCTGGGCAGGCTCAGCCACCGTCAGCCTTGCCCTCGCTCGCGGAAACTCCGAAACGGTCACCTTAGGCGGCGGATTCTCCGCGGCCCGGAGCACGCGCACTGACAAGACCTCGATCTACGCCAATACCCTTTACAGCACAAACGCAAACGCCGTCCCCAGCACCAGCGCGAATACCACCGATGGCGGTCTGCGCTACGACCACAACCTCAATCCCAAACTCTTTGCATTCGGTTCCGGAGACTTCACCGCCAACGCACTCCAGGACCTCGACCTCCGCTCGATTGTTGGAGGCGGCTTCGGCTGGCATGTGAGCAAGTCAGCGACGCAGACCTTCGATATCCTTGGCGGGGTGGTATGGACCCATGAGACGTATTCGCCCGGCCCCACCAACAGCTTCGCCGCCATAGATTTGGGCCAGGTCTACACCCGGAAGCTCGGCGCAAGCAGCGTTCTCACTGAGCAGACCTACTTCTATCCCGACCTGAGCCAGCCAGGAAAGTATGAGCTTTCCGTCGACTCTTCCTTCACCACCAACCTCGGGAAGCTTTTCAGCTGGAACACAGCGTTCAGTGACCGCTACACGTCCTTCCCGCCTGCCGGGACATTGAGCAACGACATCATTCTCACGACGGGACTGGGAGTCACCCTCGCAAGGCACTGATTCTCCGTGGTAAGTGGTGAGTGAAGAGTAGCCGGTTGATGCAGTCAACCGGCTACTCTTCACTAGTCCGTTGTGACTAGCTGCTGGCCCTGGGCCAT
>PLKU01000555.1 GCA_003140705.1 Acidobacteriaceae bacterium | reverse complement strand
TATCTTCGAAAAAATTGTAGCCGGCAGCTTGAACCGTCGCTGCCGCGCCTCGTATCTCATCCGCAACAATCGTCAAAGTCAATTCATTCCGGTCAAATTTAGCATCACTCAGCGCTTGCGGATTCCAGGCAAGAATGGCCTTGACGGCTGGATGCTCGGGAATACCCGCGAGCACAGCTTCCTTGCCGATGTACGTGTTTTCTCCACTCATCCTAAAGGTCCGCCTTGTCCTGGCTCCAGTTCAGGATGCCCTTGCGCACAATGTAGTAGAGTCCGACGGCGACNNGTAGACAAGCATCTCCCAGAACCCAAAAAGCGGAGAACCGGTGATCTGGGGTAGTTTCCGGTAGACCACCGCCCACGGCATCATGAAGACCGCTTCCACATCGAACAGGATGAACAAAACGGCCACCAGGTAGAAGCGCACACTGAATCGCTGGCGGGCATCGCCCACAGCAACGATTCCGCACTCGTAGGCGGCCAGTTTGGTGACCGAATTGCGGTGGCACCCGACAAACCAGGAGCCGACCACCATCCCCAGCCCAAGCAGGAATACGGCAATAATCTGCATGAACAGCGGTAGATACTGCCAGTAATAGGGGGTGGGGTTCATCGCTGCCCAGTCTGGAATGAGTCCGCTAAGATTGCGCCCGGTCCGATGGGACCGCAAGAGGCTCCGGTCAAACAGGACGCTGGTTTGAGATTAGGTTTTCAGCCGCCTCCCGTCAAGGCGGAGGCAACGGACTGTCGGTGGCAAAGAATCAGCCGGCGCAATGCCAACAGGGCCCTCCATTCCGCCTTTACCCCTGGCCCGGTCCTGTGTGGGAGCGGTTACGTTTGTCATCTGTTTGGAATTCCTGGGACGCCGAAGAACTGCGTGAGGATTGAAACCATGGCCACATCAATAACAAATTGCCTTTTCGCCCCGCACCTGCCAGGCCGGTTGCCAAAGTCCCAGTGCGAGCCCTACATCGTCGCCGAATCACGCCCCAGGCAGGGCGTGCGCTTGAAATTCTCGGCCACGCAATCGAGTACCTGACGGACTAATTCGTTCACGGCAATGCGCCCATCACTGCGGACAATGCACAGCTTCAGGCCCCGCAGATGTTGATGGCGTGTAACCGAGAGGTGTTTTATGGTTGCTCTGAGATCCCGAGCTTTGGTGAGCGCTGGCATGCGTTATTTCATCGTCGTTTGAAATAGCGGCCTACTTTTGAAGCCTCCCCCAGAGTTCCGGCTACCCGACTAAGGAGTCCCACAGCGAACTACTGCCCCAGAGCCAGCACAGCAAAAAGCAGCAGCCAAGCCAAACTCATTGTGTGCCAGTACCAGGCAGTCACGTCCACGGAAATCTGACGATATTCAACCCTCTTGAACCTGGTGAGGGCGCAGAGGCAGAAGACAAGCCCGAGCACACCCAGGAGCAGATGTGCGGCATGCAGGCCTGTGATCAGATAAAAGAAGTAGCTTGCGGGAGTTACAGAAGTTCGATCGAATCCAAAGCCCACTGCTGTCAGCTGGGTCCAGGCCACAAACTGCCCGGCGAGGAATAAGCCCCCGAGCAGCAGGGATCCGCCCACCCAGGGGATGGTGCGGCGCAACGCTGGCAGGCCTAGCCCCAACCACTCCTCCAGCACGTCGATCTCTCTGAAGATATTCCTGCGGGCGCGTTCGATCGTCAAGCTGCTCAGCAGCAGCACGACCGTATTTAAATAAAGGATTCGGGGTATCGTAATCGGGTGCCAGTCGCCAGTAAAAACATGCGTGCGGGGATCCATCAACATGCCTGCCTGGCGTGCAAAGAACACCAACACAAGCACTGCAAAGAAGATCATGTCCGCCGCTAGAGCGGAAAAGAGAAAGAACCTGATGCGGTGGAGACGCTCCCTCGGGCCGTGCCGCTCATTTCTCCAATCGTCGTCCCCGCCTCCACCACCCCCGCCGGTCGGCCGCCGGTCTACAGGCGGTTTGCCGCCAATTCCTGGCTCCTTCCGTTCTGTTTCGGTCGGTGTCCGCGTAAAAGTGGAAGGCATACAGGGCCTCTGTGAAGATGAGACTACACTCACTTCGGTTTGGGTGCATACAGAATCCGATGGATTTTTTGTAATTTGTAAGACGAATTGATCCCGTAAAAGGCTAATGGATGGATCTGCCTGGAATGATTCAGCCTGAAGCTGCGGCGGTTAAGGCCGATTGAGCCACAATCTCGACGAACAGCTTGTGTACCCTACGGTCAGCGGAGAGTTCCGGGTGAAAAGTGGCCGCCATAATGTGGTTCTGCCTTACCAGGGCTGGGAAGCCGCTGCGGCGCGCCAGCACTTGAACGCCGGGCCCAGTCTCGACGATGCGCGGAGCGCGAATGAAGACCATCTCCAGCGGGCCGCCCGGCAACTCGGTCTCGGCTGTCAGAATGGTTGAGTCGATCTGCCGGCCATAGGCGTTCCGCTCGACCACAGAATCCAGGATTCCCAGGCTGCGCTGCGCAGGGCTCCTAACCTCGCGTGAAAGCAGAATGGCCCCTGCGCATGTGCCAAATACAGGATGGTTTGCAGCGAACTCCCGCAGAGTTTGAAAGAAGCTGTGCTTGTCAAGGAATCGAAGGATCGTGGTTGATTCGCCACCCGGCAAAATCAGGCCATGGAGACCAGCCAATTGGTCGGGCTTGCGCACTTCAGTCGGCGTCGCGCCAACCTCTGCCAGCGCATCCGCGTGAGCAGCATAGTCGCCTTGAATTGCCAGTACCCCAATCCGCGGCAGCGCGCGTTGCTCATTCAACCCATGCACTCCTGTCGATTCTGGAATCTACCCGCGCTTCGCCCAATACTTGGAGCGCGAGGGACGGAAGCAGCAACGCCCTGGCGACCGATTAGCGGGCATCCGCCGGAACGATTAGTTCACCAGCCGCGGGTTTGCAGCAGTTGCGACTCGTCGATTGCTGCGGCAGCCAGGCCCTTCATGGTTCCCGTGACCTGTTCGGAGACTTCGGCAAGAATCTTCGGATCGTTGAAGTGCGTCGTGGCAGCCACGATCGCCTTGGCGCGTGAGACAGCCTCCTCGCGTTCCTTCGGGTCGTTTTCGACATCGAGCGGGGTCGCGCGCTCCTTCATAAAGATGCCCGAACCCACAAAAATGGCCTCGGCGCCCAGTTGCATCATCAGCGCCGCGTCGGCAGGCGTGGCGATGCCGCCTGCGGAGAAGTTCGGTACAGGGAGCTTTCCGGCCTGCGCAACCATGCGAATCAGCTCGTAAGGGGCCTGGTGTTCCTTGGCCGCGGCGTAGAGCTCCTGCTCGGATAGCACCGTGAGCGCGCGCATCTCCCGTGTAATCTGCCGCATATGCTGGACTGCATGCACTACATCTCCGGTGCCTGCCTCGCCCTTTGTCCGGATCATCGCTGCTCCCTCGGCAATGCGCCTCAGAGCTTCGCCAAGGTTGCGCGCGCCACAGACAAATGGCGTGGTAAAGGCATGCTTATCGATATGGTGGGCTTCGTCGGCGGGAGTCAGAACTTCGCTTTCGTCGATGAAGTCGACGCCCAGCTCCTGCAGGATCTGCGCCTCGGCAAAGTGGCCGATGCGCGCCTTGGCCATNNACGTCCATGATGACGCCGCCCTTGAGCATCTCCGCCAGGCCCACCTTCAGTCGCAGGCTAGTCGATGCAAAGTTCTTGCTTTCCTTCTGTTCCGACATGGTTTTTGACCTCAATTCGCAGCAATCCCCAGGCATCAACGCCGCAGAACGCGCGCTTTGCTCTCCTCTTCAGTGTAGCAGCGATGATGCTGGCAGTGGATTCTGCGCCACAACCGGCTCCACCGCTTCTCTAGGTTTCTTCAAATCCCTCTGTACTGTTTCCAGGCACGCATCTGCATGACCCAGTGCAGATGGCCGCACCGCAATCACCGTTGGCCCAGGCAGCCAAGTTGCCGCAGGAGGCTGAAAGAGCTCGTGCCGCAGAGGTGAGCACTGAACAGGCCCTGGTGCCGTCGCCACGCAATCCCTGCGAAGGCGATCAAATTGCGTTCATGGGGTCGGTTGTGCGGCTGCCAGTTCAATTGGATGTTTCCATCCCGGTGCGGGAGTTTCGCATTCGCACTGTCGGTCTATACTTTCAGCAGAGGGGCGCAAATTGTTTGCTCCAATTCGATTTGTATGGAATGCGACGCGCGGCCACCGGTTGACCCCATGGCGGAGTGAGTATCTGCGCTGGCGGATCGAGACCTACTCCGGCCAAAAGGCGGAGTCGTTGACCACCAGGGCGGTCCTCGGATTTGTTTGGGCCTCGCGGTGGGAGCTGTTGAGTTTTCTTCTTTGGACCGGTCAGTTGGACAGAGAAGTGCGCAAGCGGATCTAGGATCACTGGCCACTTACTTCTGCTTTCGGAGCTCATTTCCACATGCGGTCAACAAAAGTCTGGTTTCAACAAGGACTCTTCGCTGCCTTTCTAGGCTCAGCAACTGCTACGACGGCGCAGGAAATGCCCCCGGCGGAACCTCCGCTTCCACTTCCATCTGCCCATAGTGACGCTCCGTCCCTGCGTGTGACAGCCAATGAGGTACTGGTGCCCACGCTGGTGGAAAAGCGCGGCGGAGGCATCGTTTACGGACTCAAACAGGACGACTTCGTACTTGAAGACAATGGTGTTCCGCAAAAGATACGGGTGCAGGAGGAGATGGACAGTGCCCCGGTCTCGCTGGTCGTGGCTGTCGAAGAGGGCGGAGTCAGCGTTCTCGAATTCGACAAGCTGGCCAAACTCGGCCCTTTGCTCGACCTTTTCCTCTCCGACGGAAGGAGCCAGGCGGCCTTGGTAGGCTTCGATTCCATGCCCCACCTGATTGTNNATACGGTTAGCTATGCGGTGGATCTCCTGGAGTCCCAGCCCAAGGAGTATCGCCGCGTGCTTCTGTTGATCAGCGAGGAACGCGATCATGGCAGCAAGCACACCAAGCCGGAGCAACTGGTTCAGAAGATAGGCAGGTCCGACGTGCTCGTGCTGAGCGTTTCGTTTTCTCCCTCACGTGCAGAACTTCTTCACGATCTCACGGACTCCGGGAGCGACCGAACCATGAATATGGTCTCGACCCTGGCGATGGTTGTGCAGGCATTCAAGAAGAATGTCTNNTCTCGAAAGAAGTCGCGCATATGAGCGGTGGCGAGTACACGACCTTTACCGGCGATAAGGGCTTCGAAGCGCGCGTCGTGGATGCGGCCAAACATGCGCGTAACCGTTATTTGCTCACCTTCAGCCCCTCTAATCCCAGTCCGGGCCTGCACACTATTCGAGTCAAGACCGCGCAGGACTATGGCGCCCGCATTGTCGCTCGGGCAAATTACTGGCTGACCCAGGAACAGTAGTCTGCTCAGGCAGGGAATTTCAAGTTCGGACAAGGAACAACGAGTGAACCTGGAGCCACCTTTTTGAGCTTTAGTCCGCTTGAAGCGGGGCGGGTTTGCTTCAGGGTTCCTGCTGGCCTCTGAATAGCGCTGCATCGGCTATTCATGGTAATCTCACACTAGNNCACACGCCGTGCTGGCGACTGCTAAGAAAACAACCCTGATCGAACGCTTCCGCACTCATGATTCGGACACCGGCTCGCCGGAAGTCCAGATCGCGATTCTGAGTGAGCGGATTGGTGAACTGACTGAGCACTTCAAAACCCACAAGAAAGATCATGCTTCCCGTCGTGGATTGTTGATGCTAGTCAGCAAGCGCCGCCGCCTGC
>PLKU01000222.1:6947-20437 GCA_003140705.1 Acidobacteriaceae bacterium | reverse complement strand
GCGTTCATGGCCGCAAAGTCGTTAAAGTCCTTCAGGAAAACCGTGGCCTTCACGGCGCGGTCAAGGTTGCTTCCCCCGGCTTCAAGAATGGCTTTCAGATTCTCAAACACACGTGTCGTCTGTTCGGTGATGCCGCCAGCAACAACTTGCTGAGTTGTGGGATCAATCGCAATCTGTCCGGCCGTGAAAATCAGGTTGCCCGCGCGCACTCCCTGGGAATAGGGCCCGATGGCGGCGGGAGCATTCGTGGTGGTTATGACTGCTTTGCTCATGGATCGATTGTAACGGCCAATATCAGTTTCGAATTTGGTGTAGACCGAAGGCGCACAGCCAAGGGTCGTTTTCATCGAGAAAACGCCACCCTTCGACACTCTGGAAATGTCGACATGAAATCCGAAACTGCTCTAAGTATGGCGAGCAAGTTCAGCGCAACCGTCCCAACACTGCGCCGCTGACCATAAGCGCGACCAGCCAGTAGCCGGCGTTGATCACGTAGAGCTTGAAAGGGCGCCTCTCGTAGACGTATTGCGCAAAAAGCGGTGTTGCGACGAAGCCAAGCCAAAGCCGGAAGCCTATGAACGCTCCATATTTCAGACCGGCCACTCCAGTCATCGACAGAAAGTACAGGACCATGAACGACACGATCATGTTGCCCACCCCGGTCGCGAGAGTCCCGGCTATTTCGTTGGTCTTCTTCGCCCCGGTGCGATCGTCAACCGCGGCATGCCAGGCCTTGCCGAAGAGCGCCGGCGAATACCAGATCACGCCAATAAACCACTGAATGATGGCCGACAGGAGTACGGCCAAATGGCTGGAGTGCAGCATGCTCATCGGGAAATGTCCATGTTCATGGGTCGATTGTACCGCGACCATTTCCCGATGATCGAAAATGGATCAACGCCAAACGGCTATCACGGCGCCTGAAATGGCCAGCCCCACCAGCCAATAGCCAACGTTGATGGCGAACAGGTTGAAGGGGCGGCCTTCGTAGATATGCTGCGCCGAGAGTGGCGCGACGATAAAGCCAGCCCACATGATGAAGCCAACAAGAGCTCCATGCGCTGGGGTCGTTACACTAGCCCAGAGCACCACGTGCGCCAGCACAAAGGAGAGAATCAGGCTGCCTAGGAACGACACGATCATTCCCGCTACCATGTTGTTCTTCTTGAGATCAGAGTGAGCATAGACCATGGCCTTCCAGGGCTTGGCAAAGAGCACTGGCGAGTACCAGATGGCGCCAAGAACCCACTGAATCACGGCACAGACCACGATGGCCCATGGGTTAAACGTCAGATGATTCATAAAGAAGTCTCCCGGTTGGACAGAATTCCGCCTCAGAGGGGCCGGAGACAAAGTGAAGCGAATTGGGGTCGCTGTCCGGCCTGCAAGGAGTCGCGCAAATGACTGTGCTGGAATGTGTATGAGTGTGTCAAGCAGAAACGCGCGGCGAGGGTTCATCGCGGCGTTTGAGGGCTTCCAACTCATCCAGCGTGCGCGGCCAGTCGGAGCCAAGCAATCTGGACAGGCTGCGATCCGCCAGGACCTTTCCGCCAGTCTGACATCGGACACAGTAGTTGGTCTCATTGTCGGCATAGCGAATGCGCTGCACCTTCTCACCGCACCGCGGGCAGGGCTTGCCAAAGCGGCCATGCACAGCCATCTCCGGCCGGAAGGCCGTCACCTTTTCTGGAAAGCTCTGCTCCGCTTCAGCCCTCATGCGGTCAATCCATAGTGTTAGTGTGGACCGCGTCGCGGCAAACAATCGCTCCCATTCCTCAGGCTTCAGCTTGTGCGTCTGCGTAATGGGTGAAAGTTGAGCCGCGTGAAGGATCTCATCTGAATAAGCGTTGCCGACGCCGCTGATAAGCCGCGGATCAGTGAGCGCCCGCTTGAGCGTGCGATTTTCCTGGGTAAGTGCGGCGCGGAAGCCGTCGAGGTCAGTGGAGAACACTTCCACTCCGCCGGGATCGATGGCCCGCAGAGCCTCTTCTCCCCGCAAGACGAAGAGTGAAGCCCGGCGCTTGCTTCCAGCTTCAGTGAGGACCAGTGAACCGGAGGGAAAGTCGAAAGCCGCCAGCGCTTGCCGTCCGGCAAGTTTGGCTTGCGGCGGACGCCAGTGCAAGCGTCCGGCAATCATCAGGTGAAGCACCAGCCACACCAACCCGCGGTCCCCAACGACAGGACTTTGTCGTTGCGGTGGGAGATCGCCCTCAACACCGATGGCAATGCGCTTGCCGATGCGGCGGATTTCCTGCACCCTGCGGCCCTCAACGGAAGCAAGCGGCGGATCAACCGTGCGCAAGAGAAAGACACTGGCCAGCCTGACGCGCTCCAATGGCTGCCCAAGGATCCGCGCCTCCAACGCCGTGATATAGGCCGAAATGTCAGGAAGCTCCGGCATTCACTTAAGCTTGCAGCCGGGGCAGATGGTTGCGCAATAGGAATTGTATGGGTATCCCGATCCTGGCATGAAGAAGCTGGCCAAAGGTGGGACAACGGAACGTCATGCGGTGCGAGGGTTTGTTTGCGACACGCTTGTTCTGAAGGTCTGGATGAGTAGCAATGCAAGTTCGAGAACGATAGGCCACACGATTACCATCGATACAAACCAGCCTGATCTTGACGATATGTTTCCGGGGGCTCCGGCGTAAACGACTAGACATAATGCCATGTTTGCGAGGTAAGCGGTGTCGAGACCAGCGAGGCACGCCCGAGTAGGAGAGCTATGGCGGCGCCGCACGAAGAGAATTGCGAAGCTGGCGACGACGATGCCGAAGCCCAAGCCCAGGACCGAAAAGCGCTGCCATTCGCTCGTTCCAGCCAGATGCAACAGAAATGGGACCTCCACCGCAGTCGTGCCGGCAATCGAGAGGCCGACGAAGCTCCAGACCAAGCGTCGAGCAAACGCCGTCGAAGGTCGCGTTGAAAAGAGTGAGCGCAGGCGGAGCCAAGTAATGGGAAAGGCGAGAAAGAAAGGAGCACCGGCAAGAAAGTGCCACCAATTGCCCTGATTGCCCGGAACCCGCAGCGTCACAGCATCCCTGGCGGAGGTGTCAAATGCAAAAGGAAGGAGTGCGACTGCCGCTGCCGCCAGCCATATGATGAGCGCGATCGCCCTGACCCATGTTGGGCTCTATTCTTCCTTCAACCAACCCGCTGCATTCTTAGCTACAACTCCTGAATGATTGCCCACGAAGACCCCCCTTTAACCATACTAAGTGAGAGTCGCAGAGGTTCCGTAGTCTCGTGGCTTATAGGAAAGTACCGGGTTCTCTGTTCCGGATTCACTGAGAATGGTGTTGTCGATGAGCCGAGTTGAGCCTACCCAGGCGGCGACAGCAAACAGAGTGCCCGGCACGGCAACTTCAACCGGCAAGAGCGTGGCCCAATCGACAAGAGCGACGTAATCAACGCGAACGCCCGGCGCGTTTGCCAGGACGTGGCGAGCGGCATCTTGAAGAAAACTGGCTCGCAGTTCGCCCGAGGCAACGAGAGCTTCAATCTGGCGAATGCATCGGTTGAGGATCAGTGCCTGGCCCCGTTCTGCGGCGCTGAGATAAACGTTCCGGGAGCTCAGTGCCAAACCGTCGGAGTCGCGAACGATGGGGCACACGAGGATTTCCGTGCCAATGCGCAAGTCGGCAACCATGCGCCGAATTACGGCGCACTGGGCCGCATCCTTTTGGCCAAAGAAGGCGCGGTCCGCTTCGCACGCAATCAGAAGCTTTGCGACCACGGAAGCGACTCCGCGAAAATGCCCAGGTCGCNNTGTCGAGCCTGTCACCGATCCCATCGACTTCGACAAACGAGGCGGCGCCTGCGGGGTACATTTCTTCCACCGATGGGGCGAAAACGACCTTTGTCCCTTCTTCCTCCGCCAGCGCGCAATCGGCGCCAAAGCTGCGCGGATAGCGGGCGAGGTCTTCATTGGGGCCGAACTGGGTCGGGTTCACAAAGATGCTCACGGCCACGCTACCGCTCGAATCCCGGGCAGCTCTGATCAATGAAGCATGGCCTCGGTGCAACGCACCCATGGTAGGCACAAGCCCAATGGTCCGTCCTATGCCACTGCGCTGCTCGCGAGACCATGTACGGAGCTCGGCAACAGTTCGAAGAATCTCCATCAGGCTTTGCGCAACTCGCCCAGGTTCTGGTCGGCATCAAGAGCTTGGCGTGCGGCTTCAGGCAAATGATAGCTCTCTTCGTCTGATGGGAACGCGCGATGCTCCACGTCTTCGCGATAGTGTTCGATTGCACTCCGGATGAGTGCGCCGGCATCGCCATAGCGGCGGACAAACTTGGCCGGTGGCGCAAATGTCAGATTGAGCAGGTCGTGGAAGACAAGAATCTGCCCGTCGCAGTCCGGTCCGGCGCCGATGCCGATCGTAGGAATAGTCAGCTCGCCGCTGATAGCAGCGGCCACCTCGCGCGGAATGCCTTCAAGCACGATTGCACCGGCACCTGCATCGGCGAGGGCAAGCGCGTCCGCCTTGAGTTGAAGGACAGTTTCTGCAGTGCGGGCCTGCACGCGATAGCCGCCCATACGATGTACGCTTTGTGGTGTCAGGCCCAGATGGCCCACCACAGGAATCTCTGCTTCTGTGAGTGCGCGAACCAGGTCGATGCGCGCCCCCTCAATTTTCACCGCCTCGGCCCCTGCTTCCTTGACGAAACGGACGGCGTTGCCAAGCCCTTCAGCGATTGTGCCGTGATAACTTCCAAAAGGCATATCTGCGACAACGAGTGCGCGACGCACGGCGCGATGGACAGCGCGAGTGTGGTGGAGCATCTCGTCGACCGTGACAGACAGGGTATTTTCGTGGCCCAGAACCACCATGGCCAGCGAATCACCGACAAGCAGCAGGTCGATTCCGGCTTCGTCCGCCAACCGCGAAGCTGCATATTCGTACGCGGTGAGCGCTGAAATGGGCTTGCCCTGGCGCTTCATCTCAATAAGCGCTGGCATCGTGACTTTTGTGATGGGATTGGCAGTGCTGATGGGCGTGGAACTGCCGCCGCCGGGGAAATGCGTAAGGCTCATGGTGTCTCCAGTGCCGCTCCGCAGACTCAGGATGCGACCCGAACAAGCCAAGTATACGCCGGTTCGGGCGCCAGTGGAATGGAGCCTGTCGTCACCGCCATCTGTCGCGCACCCGGGATTGACGTCGGACTCGCTTGCGGACCCTTCGCCCGACACTGCACACTGAAAGCCACAACATTGGACGGACAAATGCTTTCACCAATTGCGATCGAAACCTCCGCTGGACTGGCCGCGCTTGGGCTGGCGGCGGGTGGTTGGGCCTATGCCGCACGGTGGCCGGGGTCGCAACTATTCGGTAAGGCCATGACTGCGCCACTGCACCCTGGTGAGCTGGCTCTCACATTCGACGACGGCCCTAACCCGGCGTGGACGCCGCGTCTCCTCGATATGCTTTCCAGCAATGATATTCGCGCCACGTTTTTTCTGGTGGGCCGCCATGCCCAGGCTGAGCCGGAGTTGGTCCGTCGCATTGTTGGCGACGGGCACCTTATCGGGAACCACTCCTGGAGCCATCCCAACCTCTCGCTCACAGCAGCAAGCCGCGTGGAACAAGAGCTGGCTCGGACCAGTGAGGTGTTGCAGCAGCTTGCCGGTGTGCCCGTGAAGTATTTTCGACCGCCCTACGGCGCGCGTCGCCCCGTAGTGTTTCGCCTGGCCAGATCGCAGGGAATGGTTCCCGTTCTGTGGAACGCCATGACCTCAGATTGGCGCGAGCCCTCGGCAGACAGGATTGCGCAGAGACTGAAACGTTCAATCGACCGCCTGCAGCAGCATGGCGTTGCCGCCAACATCGTGCTCCACGATGGCAGTCACCGGGACCAGCGCGCAGATCGTGGCCCTTCAGTAGCCGCCGCCGGGCAATTGGTTGCTGAGTATAAGAAAACCCATCGTTTTGTGAAGTTGGACACGTGGGCCTGAATCCAGGCTCGCAGCAAGCTAAGAATTTGGGGGCGTTGCTGGTGGCGGAATCTTCGGTGGACCCAGCACGTCGTCCAGTTCTTTGCGGTAGCGGTCAAGCAGCTCCTTGTTCCGCGCTTCAAGCTTCTTGGTCACCTCGGGCATCACTTCTTTCGCCATCAGCGGCAGCGCGTCCAGAATATGTTGGCCCGGCGTCGACCGGTAGAAAGCGATGATTCCGTCTACATCCGCCCGGCTCAAATGGCGCTGATACACCTCGACCATGTCGTTGACCATCTCGTCGGTCGGATACAGACTTGTCGACAGTTCGATGTATTTCCTGGTCACCTTCTCCTCGGCGGCCTTTTGTTCCGGAGTCAGCTGGCCAGAGCCAATCGGATGATTGAGCTCGACGTTCTCTTCCTCATTCTGCAGTTGTTGTTGCAGAGCCGCCGGCACCATCTTCAACATCTCTTCCATCTGCGGCCGGATGCGCATCACCTCGAAGAGCTTCACCAATTGCTCTTTCGACGGTCTGTCAGGAGCAGAAATCGTGCGCGCAGCCGTGGATTCGGCTGCAGGCGGCTTGGGTTGCTGCGCCACGGAAGTCATCAAGCAAATCAAAGTTGTGGCGACGCTGAGGGTAAAGCTGCGCATCGGGATCGGCTCCTCGGCAAAAAGTCTAGCGCATCCCAGCCTAGGCTGTTGTCATGGACTGGAATGCGTTGCGAGCGGAAGCAATGGTGGCAGCGATCTCTTCCTCGCCATGCGCGGTGCTTAGGAACGCAGCCTCAAATTGCGAGGGGGGCAGCCAAATGCCCTGGTCCAGCATGGCACGGTGGAAGTGGCCGAAGGCCGCGGTATCGGACTTGGCCGCCTGCTCGTAGTTCGTGACCGGCCCCAGTTTGAAGAACCAGGTCCACATGGAACCTACCCGGTTCAGGCCCACGGGGACGTTCGCGTTGAATGCTTCTTGAGCTACTCCGTCGGCCACCGCTGCCGCTGAAGCACTCAGTTGTGCGTAGATTTGTTCCGCGTTTGCTTGAAGATGGCTAATGGTGGCAAGGCCGGCAGCCATGGCCAGCGGATTGCCGCTCAAAGTCCCGGCCTGGTAGACGGGTCCGAGCGGGGCCAGCATCTCCATGAAGGCCCGCTTGCCTCCGAAGACGCCCACTGGCAGTCCTCCACCGACAATCTTACCCAATGTCACGAGGTCCGGTTCAAGTGAATACATCTCGCAGGCACCGCCAAGTCCCACACGAAAGCCCGTCATCACCTCATCCACAATGAGTAGAGCACCATGGCGGGCAGCGATCCTGCGAAGGCCCGCAAGGAAGCCCTCGGCGGGCGGAATGGAGCCCCCAAATCGAGCACTGGCCTCATAGAGCTTGTGCAGGCTGGGGTTATAGCCCGCGGCCGGTGGGATGCAGCCCGCGTTCCCAACGATCGGCTCAACAATAATGGCGGCGATCTGGTCGGGGTGAGCGTCGAAGGCCGCTTCGACGGCTGGGATGTCGTTAAAGGGCAGGGCCAGCGTCAATGCTGCAATTTCCTCCGGCACACCAGCCGACCCAGGAATTCCAAAGGTAGCCACGCCAGATCCAGCCTTTACCAGCAAACCGTCCGAGTGCCCGTGGTAGCAACCTTCAAACTTCACGATGATTTTGCGGCGAGTGGCGGCACGGGCCAGCCGTATGGCCGACATGGTGGCTTCAGTGCCGGAGCTGACGAAACGAAGCTTCTCGATGGCCGGGTAGCAGGCGGTAATGCGCTCCGCCAGGTCGGCCTCTGCGGACGTTGAAGCTCCAAAGCTGGCCGAGTTGCGCGCAGCACGCTCAATGGCCTCCACCACCGGTGGAAAAGCGTGGCCCAGAATCATAGGTCCCCAGGAGCCGAAGTAGTCGATATAGCGGTTGCCGTCGGCGTCCGTAATCCAGGCCCCCTGCGCGCTCTCAATAAACGGCGGCCCGCCACCCACTGCGCCAAATGCCCGCACTGGCGAGTTCACGCCGCCGGGGAAGAACCGTTCTGCGCGCTGTTGCAGTGCCTCGGATCGGGTGCGGACTGGGGCTGGCAATCTGGAACTCATAGTGGCTTCAGTATAGAAGGCTCAAGGTTGGCGCCAGCCGAATTGAATCGCGCCCATTCGCAATGGCATCCTGATAAGTGTGAGTGAGTTTGATGAGCTCGGCGATCGGCTCATGGTCGTCTTCGATGGCCATTGCGGCTTCTGCAACGGCTCGGTGCGTTGGGTCTTGAGACGCGACCGCCTCGACCGCCTGCGATTTGTCGCCTCTGAATCGCCGAAAGTCACGGGTCTGCTTCTCCGCCAGGGAATCAGTGCAGTGGACTCGCCCGCTGGTCCCGGCTCGATACTGGCGGTGCACAATCCGGATGGCCCATCGGAAGAGGTTCTCGAGCGTTCCGCGGCCCTGATCGCAATCTTGGCTGCATTGCCGGGCCCCTGGCCGGCCGTGGCGCTCGTGTTACGCTGCGTCCCAAGACCCCTGCGCGACTTCGGCTATGGGATAGTCGCGCGCTGGCGATATCGCATCTGGGGACGATTGGACAGTTGCCCCCTCCCGACCCCGGCAGAACGAGCACGATTTCTCTAGGTCTCTAGGCCCACGAGATCACGCTCAGGAAATTCCACCCGCAGGCCTGATTGTGCTATCTTCGTCGCGAAAAGGAGTGGGATGTAAATGCGAATTCCTCGTGCAGCGTAGTTGACCTTGTGTGCGTGCGTCCCGTTGTTGGCACAATCGCAACCCGCGCCAAATGCGCTTACCCGGTATTATGTTGCGTTTCTGCGCCCCGATCCAGCGCAAAAGCCCTTGGCCAAGGAGGACGCGGAACGACTCCAGGAAGCTCATATGGCCAACATTCACAAGATGGCGGCAGACGGTATCCTCATCTCCGCTGGCCTGTTTGACGATACCCCCCACCACCATCAGCGGGATATTTGTCTTCAAGGTCGACTCACTCGAATCGGCAAAAAACCATCGCAGCCGCAGATCCGACAGTTGTGGCGCATCGCAACACGGTCGATGTGCATGCGTGGTATGGGCCCGCTGGGGTCGGCGATGAGTATTTTCGATTGCATCGGTTAGAGCCGAACACTCCGGAGAATATGCAGATCCATCCGCTTTGCATGCTATCCCGCGGTCCTGCCTGGGAGAAGATGAATGCCGAGCACCACTCACTGTTGCAAGCCCACGAGCGCTATATCGATCAACTCAAAGAGCAGGGCAAATTGGGCGCGGCGGGGGGAATCGAAGCGCCTGACGATCTGTTTGGCCTGGTGATCTTCAAGCCAATTCCCTTTGAGGAAGCTCAGCAACTCCTCAACCACGATCCTGCCGTCGAGTCTGGGTTGTTGCACGTGGAATATCACCATTGGTGGTCGAGCGACCATGTACTCCCCTGGTAGCGCCCTTGGCCGTTAACTGGCCCGTCGCTGAGCCTCTGAATTCGCAATGTCCTTCGGCGACACTTCGGGTGATACCAGATCACCGCGTGAGTTCAACGGTGCAAATCCACCACCCTGCATGCTGCTAGAATCGAGCTTTCCGGCAAACCAAGCCGACCATGATCCTATCCGCAGAAAGTCCGCAAAGTGCCTGACGAACCGAGAACCAGCAGCGAGCCCAAACCCAAATCCGTCACCTACGCTGACGCCGGTGTGGACATCAGCAGTGGCGACCGCGCTAAGGAGCGGATCAAGTTTCTCGCCCAAAAGACCTTCAATCGCAATGTCTTGGGCGGCATTGGGGGCTTTGGAGCGCTCTTCCGGCTGGATTTGCAGCGCTGGAAGAACCCCATCCTGGTCAGCTCTGCGGACGGCGTGGGAACCAAGTTGAAGGTAGCCTTCGAACTTGGCATGCACCATACTGTTGGTACTGATCTGGTGAACCATTGTGTCAATGACATCGCGGTTCAAGGGGCGACACCCTTGTTCTTTTTGGACTACCTGGCCAGCGGCAAACTCGATCCTGAAGTGACCGAGAGCGTCATTACAGGACTGGCCGAGGGATGTAAGGCCAACGGTTGCGCGCTNNCAGGTGATCGAGGGCATGAGCCGTGCGGCGAAGCAGGCGGGCTGCTCGCTGATCGGCGGCGAAACAGCGGAAATGCCCGACGTGTACGCGCCCGGCGATTACGACCTGGCGGGATTTATCGTGGGGGCCGTCGAGCGAAAGAAAATTCTGGACCCGCGCCGCGTGCGTCCCGGTGACTTGCTGGTGGCGCTTCCCTCGAGCGGCCTGCACACCAACGGCTATTCGCTGGCGCGCAAGTTGCTCTTTGAAGTAGCTGGCTACAAGCCCACTCAATATGTGCCCGCTCTCAAAGAGAAGGCCGGCGCAGTGCTCATGAAGACTCATCGCAGTTACCTTCACGTCATTCAAAAGCTGGTTGCAGCCGGAATGACTTCCGGCATGGCGCATATCACTGGCGGCGGCATCACAGAGAATCTTCCCCGAATCCTGCCCAAGCACACCGCCGCTCAGGTTGAACTGGGTTCGTGGCCAGTGCTGCCGATCTTTGAGCACCTTCAAGCGCTTGGCCAGGTATCGCAGGAAGAGATGATGCGCACCTTCAACATGGGTATCGGTCTGATTGCGGTGATTCCCGCGGAGAAGTTTACCCGCGCCAAGAACCTGCTCAATCGGGCTGAGGAGAAGTTCTATCTGATCGGGCGCGTAGTCAAAGGCGACCGCCGGGTGCAATACACGTGAGCGTGGATTTGGCGAAGGCAGCAAGAGATCCAATTCGGTTGGGGATTTTACTCTCAGGCCGCGGGTCGAACTTCCTCGCCATGGCTGAATCGATCCGAGAAGGCGTTCTCCCCGGAGTTCAGATCGCCGTCGTCATTTCCAACGTCGCTGAGGCACCCGGCCTGGCAAAGGCCCGGGAAATGGGACTGCCGAGCGCGGTTTTTGTCTCCCAGGGCCGCAAGCGCGCCGAACACGATGCCGACTTGACCGCCTGCCTGCAAGCGCATCACGTGGATCTGGTTTGTCTGGCGGGCTATATGCGTCTTTTGTCGCCCGAGTTCATTGCCGCTTTTCCCAATCGCATCCTGAACATTCATCCATCGCTGCTGCCGGCCTTTCCAGGGCTTGAGGCGCAACAGCAAGCCTTCGAGCATGGCGTCAAGGTCGCTGGCTGCACTGTTCATTTCGTGGACGACCACCTCGACCACGGAGTCATTGTGCTGCAGCGGACAATTCCTGTGCTTGAAAGCGACGATGCGCACTCGTTGGCAGCCCGGATTCTGGTAGAGGAACACCTCGCGTATACCGAGGCCATTGCCCACGTTGCAGGCGGAGAATATGAAATTCGCGGACGGCGCTTTGTGAAGCGGAATTCCTCCCGGTAACCAGTGCTGTCAAGCGAGCAGCCTCAGCGAAAATCCATAAATATCTGATTCCATATATCTTCCACCTGCAACCGCCTTTGCAGAATCCATATGCCCCCGCCGCCCGTGCTAAATGTGTGCTATGGTTTCCGGCATAAGGGGACACCGTGGCCGCGCCGTTAATTACCATCTTTGTGCGACACAAGGCCGGTTGCAAGTACCGCGCGGACGAAGCGTCCAATCGCTGTACCTGCAAAAAGCATTTGCGCTATACCCTGGACAAGAAACAGTACAGGTCAGCAACCGCCGCGCGGACTTGGTCCGAAGCTGAAACAGCCAAACGGGACCTCTTGGACGCGCTATCCGGCAAGCCGAAGGCGGCGGAAGGCCCCAAGCTGGTATCCGAAGCCGTCCGCGCCTTTCTACAGAGCAAGGCGGAAATCACGAAGCCGTGTCAGACCGCTTATGTCCGCCTCCTGAACCGCCTCCAAGCGTACGCCGTCCGCCAAGGCGTCTTGACCGTGCCGGGGCTTACCCAAGAGCTACTAGCCGGGTACTGTTCGACGTGGCCCGCGCTGTACCCGGCGAGTGGGTCACGAATCAAGGTCGCAAAGTTGCTCAGGTGTTTCCTTCGGTATTGTGTCCAATCGGAGTGGGCAACCCGAATCCCGGCGCTCCCGAAAATCAAAGTGGACACGCGGCCAACGCTGCCTTTAACGGATGAGGAATACACGCGGTTGCTAGCCGCTTCCCCGCGCCGTGTGCGTGCCATGATTCAGTTAATGAGGCATTCGGGTTTATCCGTTCGGGACGCCTGCACCTTGAAGCGGTCCGCGATAGCCCAAACCGGGGTCTTCTGGCGCGTCACCACGAGCCGCCAGAAGACCGGGGCGCGTGTTAGCGTGCCTGTTCCCCGCGCCATAGCGGAGGAAATCTTAGCCGTCCAAGGTGGGGATGCTGACCACGTTTTTTGGCATGGCCGGGGCGAGCCTGCCTACTACGCATCAAATCGGGGCNNTCGCGCGGGCCGGTATCGTGGATGTGTGCAGAATGAAAAGCCACAGGCTCCGGGATTCTTTCGCGGTTGGGTTGCTACAGCGCGGAGTCCCCTTGGAGGAAGTCTCCAAACTCTTGGGACACACGAGCGTTGTGACCACGGAGAAATTCTACGCGCCGTGGGTCAAGGCGCGTCAAGACAGACTGGACGCCCTAGTAATTGCAACGTGGAGTGTATGATAGCCCTAACCCCGGTCTATGGGGTTGATACCGCTCACAAAGCAGTATTGGCGTGGAATGGCGTAGCAGGCAAGGACAGGCAAGGCCGGGCAAGGCAAGGACAGGCCGGGCAGGGCACGGCGGAGCGCGGCATAGCAGGCACGGCACTGAGAGGCCGGGCTAGGCAGGAACGGACACAGCTAGGGGCCGGATGGCACCTATCGGCCTTGTAGGGGCTGCACGGGCCTATTTCAAAAGGTGGCACCACCCCCAACCATCCCGGCAAATTATGCGTCTCAAGTCAAAGTAAAGCAATTTACTAAACGTAATCTAAATTTGAGTGTAGAAAGTTTTGCTATTGCGTGCTCTCCTTACGGCATGTTGCCAAGATAAACTGTACCCCTATCTTGTTGCATCCAAATGGGTTACGAAGAGGTCAAAAGGAGAAAGACTTTTTACTCGTTTGTCGTGTATGTGACGCTGTGTCACACCAAACGCCGGTGTGCGAGTGTGTGTCTGTGTGTGCCGGTGCGGTAGTTGGTCTGTGTGCCGGTGCCGGTGCCGTCGCAACCCGTTTTGTACTGTTTTGACGCCTCCTTTTTTATCCGGTGTCCCCTTGTTCAATGAATTGTAAAAATATAGTGTAGTATATATAGTATAATAGAATCAACTACTTGGAAGCAAGGCGTCAATGAATATTTTGTACAAGGCGAAGCGTTTTTGATGATTTTTGACCCTAAATTGCGCCTAACCCGTTATCTGTCAGTGTATCAAGGTGTCTTGGGAGCTGTACGAAGTCCCACAAAACGCATGTTTTGTATCTGCTAATCAATACACTTAAAATGACTTAGCATTGAATACCTGCATTTTTGGCATTTAGCACGATTTGGTTACACTTTTCCACTAGCGAAGGCGTCCAGCGTCCACCGGGCAAGCCGATAAACCCCGCGAGTATTAGCCGCTCGGTCCCCCCCCCCC
>PLKU01000222.1:0-6925 GCA_003140705.1 Acidobacteriaceae bacterium | reverse complement strand
GCCTTTGCAGAATCCATATGCCTCCATTTACCTCCCCTTGTAGATAGCCAGACAAGCGACAGAGTTGCCGCGCCGGCGAATGAGTTCGCCTTCTCGATGAAGGCAACGCAGCGGCAATCGTAGCGGTTCATTACGGTGAGTCGGTCGCGATGGCGGGCCTGCAAGTGACCCAAACTGCATACGCCGAAGTGCAGGCAGGCTTCTAGCTGAAGCGCAGACGAAGCGGGCCGCCTCCATCAAGGAGCGGCCCGTTGATCGTGCAGATACATCAAATCGATTCGAAATCCTCGCTTAAGTATTCGCGTCTCGCGCCTCTCCCAGAATCAGCTTGAGCGTAATTTGCTTGCGTCCCCGATAGAGTGTGAGACTGACAGTATCCCCAGCCTGGTGCTTGTCCATCATGGCGCTGATGTCCTGGGGATCGTTGACCTCCTGGCCATCGACAGCCACAATCAGATCGCCGCCCAGCATGATCGGGGAGTTGCCCACATATGCCTGTTGGTTCCCGCCGTGAATCCCTGCACGCTCTGCCGCACCCCCGGGAACAACCTTTTGCACCAGCACGCCCGAATCCACCGCCAGGCCCATCTGCGATGCCAGGTCAGGGCCAATCGGATAGGAAACGATGCCCAGTGAAGGCCTCTTGACGCGGCCGTAGCGTGTCAGGTCGGTCAACACAGCCTTCGCCGTGTTGATGGGGATGGCNNTGATGCCGATGACCTCGCCGCGGGAGTTCAGCAATGGTCCGCCGGAGTTACCCGGATTAATCGCAGCATCGGTCTGAATCGCGTCCTCGATCGGTGCGCCTTCAGCTCCGCGAATGGAGCGGATTGAACTGATGATGCCCCGGGTCATTGTGCCGCTCAGCCCGAATGGATTGCCGATGGCGTAGACCTNNATTGGGCGCATCCACCTGCAGCAGGGCAAGATCGTGCACCTTGTCAGTGCCAATCACTCTGGCTGCGTACCGGTGCTTGTTGCTCAGCATCACCTCGACGCCGCGATCAGCTCCCTCAAC
This sequence comes from Acidobacteriaceae bacterium, assembly GCA_003140705.1. Taxonomy (GTDB): domain Bacteria; phylum Acidobacteriota; class Terriglobia; order Terriglobales; family Acidobacteriaceae; genus Telmatobacter. The sequence continues at coordinate 5,907 of PLKU01000222.1, read as the reverse complement.
CACGTGGTAGTTGGTCAGCACATGGCCGGCTTTGTCGAGAATGAACCCCGAGCCCTGCCCGCGCTGCGGCACAACTCCCTCAAAGAAGTCGAACACCAGGCTGGTGGAGGTGATGTTCACCACGGAGGGCAGCACCCTCTTGTACACCGCGATGTTGTTTTGCTCTTCGGTATCATACGAGGGCGCGGCCTCAGCCTCAGTCAAATCCAGCGGTGAACCGGTGCTCTTCGCCCCCAGGACGGAGAAATGCGGAAAAGCCGGGTTGCCCGGAGTCGAAGAGAAATGTGAAGTGACGAACCAGAATCCGCCCACGATCAGGACAACAAAAAGAACGAGACGCAATGGCTTCATGGCTTTTTCAACCTTTATGACCTTCCTGACACAGATACGGTGGCGGCGCGTCGCGGTTCCGTAAGAATGGACCGCCGTCAATCCTTATTCTAAAGACAGTTTTGATGCAAAATTGTTGCTCTCAGCCTTCAGTTGCTGCCACAGTGCGACAGTCTTGTCCTTGAGCGCGGATTTATCTCCTGTGTTTTCAATGACATAGTCAGTAAGCGCCACCTTTTCTGCATCGGGGATCTGTTGCCCCAGCCGGCGCCGGGCATCGGCTTCGGCAGCTTCTCGGCTTGCGTAGGCCCCCCCGCCGTCGCCCGATTGAAAGATTCTGTCTACATAGCGAGCGATCTTCACTTCGTCGGGCGCGGTGACAACCACCAGGCGTGTAATGCGCCGACGCCAATCCGCCAAAATGCTGTCCTTGTCGCCGCGGGCACGCGCATCGCGCTCAACTTCAAAGATCAACGCCGACTCGACAACGGCAACAGCTGCCGGATCACGTTCAAAAATTTCGTTCATCCAAAGTTGCTGCGCGGCGATCACCGACGGATGGACAATGGCGTTGAGCTCGTGAATCCTGTTCCCCTGAAATGCAAGCTCAGCAAGGCGGGAACGGTTCAGCCGACCGTCTGCATTAACCACATCCGGACCAAAAGCGCTCACAATCTCCGCATGCACCTGCTGGCCGGGCTCCATCAGAGTGCGGCCCAACTCATCCGATTCAATCACCTCGGCGCCGAGGTCGCGCAAAAAGCCAGCGACGGTACTCTTGCCGCTCCCCAGGCCGCCAGTCAGGCCGACGCGCAACACGGTCTAGAGTCCCCGCCGCATCTTCGCGGCGCGCACGGTGTTTGCCATGAGCATGGCAATCGTCAAAGGGCCAACGCCGCCGGGAACAGGTGTATAAGCCCCGGCCAACTCGAAGGCCTTGGGATGCACGTCGCCCACAATCGTCGTACCTCGCCTGGCGAAAGCCGCTTCGCGCTTGGCATTCCCGGCAAAGTATCTTTCGAATTCGCCCCGGCTGGTGATGCGATTAATGCCCACGTCAACAATCGTTGCGCCAGGCTTCACCATCAATGGAGTGATAAAGCCGGCACGACCGATCGCTGCCACCAATATGTCAGCCTGTCGCGTAACTCCCGGCAAGTCGCGCGTCTTCGAGTGGCAGATCGTCACAGTGGCGTTCTGATGGAGCAGAAGCATGGCCGCTGGTTTGCCCACAATGTCGCTGCGACCCACCACCACGGCGTGTTGGCCGGCCATAGAAATCCCGCTGCGCTTCAAAATTTCAATCACTCCGGCTGGTGTACACGGCGCTAATGCGGGTCTGCCCGCCTGCAAACGGCCTGCGTTTACCGGGTGAAAGCCATCCACGTCTTTCAAGGGCGATACAGCATCCAACAGGGCCTTTGTATCTACCTGCCCAGGCAGCGGCAACTGGATAAGGATGCCGTCAATATCGTCGCGGTCGTTCAGGCTCGTCACCAGGTCAAGCATGTCTTCGGTGGTGACGGTCTCAGGGGGCGTGATCAGCTCGCTAAAGAGTCCCAGATCGGCACAGGTTTGCACCTTGCTGCGGACGTAGATCTCCGAAGCTGGAACATGGCCCACCAGCACCGCTGCCAGCCCGGGCCGAATGCCTTGCGCTGCCAGAACCTTCACTTCCTCGGCTACTTCCTGCTTGATGGCCGCGGCAATGGCCACACCGTCCAGAATCCTTGGCATCTTGCGCTCCAGATTTATCGTATCGCCTTCCGCCCCTGTGCAGCACTGTCCGGGCGCAACAGCGTCCTGTAGAAACGTCTTTACTTCCAACATCCTCCGGGCGTTATGTTTGCGTCATGCCTTCCCGCTGCTCGCGTTTGCTGCGGCATCTCTTGATCCTGATTGCCGCTGGCGCTGGATTGGTTCACTCTAAGGAAGCGCTCGGTTCTATCGCCCCGACGCCCGCAACAGCCTGAAGTCCCGAAGACCGGCGTCATCCTCACACAGCATCGTGAAATGCTGATTCGGCACGCCTTGAGCCCTCCGCGTGCGCGCCGTCACATTCGCACGTGATTCAACTCACATACAGACCAATAAGACCCTCCTGTACGGTGAGGCATACCAGAAGTGTTCCAGATCACATTGCACGGCTTCGCGAAGGCTTCTGGTTGTGGTGTTGAGGGGTTAAGGCTGCATGAGCGTCTTCAAGGAAGCACGGCATCTTTTCCATTTTGCAGGGCTATTTGTCCTCGCCTTCTTGGTGTTCCTGGTGGCGCGCCACTACGTCGTTCCAAAGAGCTTTGGCGAGTACGGGCACTATCGCGGCGCCGCTATCGGCGAGATCGCCGCGCATCCCGTCAAATTTGCCGGACATCAGACCTGCGAATCCTGTCACTCCGACGTTTTGGATGTGAAATCGAAGGGCAAACACGCCCACGTCAACTGCGAAGCCTGCCATGGGGCCCTGGCAATACATGCCGATGATCCGTCAGCAATGACACCAGTCCTTCCCGACACGGCGGTGCTTTGCGCACGCTGTCATACAGCCAGCGCAGCCAAACCCAAGGGCTTTCCTCAGGTCGTGCCCGCGGATCACTCCAACGGCTTGCCGTGCGACCCCTGCCACAAGCCGCACAGCCCGGCGATGGATGCAGGAGGTGCGAATTGAATATCTCACGGCGTCAGATTTTGATTCTCTTGCCCGCAGCAGCAGTTGCATGGAAGTCCGTGCTTGCCGGAACGCCTGAAGCCTCGCCGAATTACAAAATGACCGACCACTGGTGGAGCATGTTGATCGACATCCCCAAGTGCATCGGTTGCGGCAACTGCGTGCGCGCCTNNGGCAACTGCGTCAGGGCTTGCCAAATTGAGAACGATGTGCCGGATGGCAACTTCCGCACCTGGGTTGAACGCTATCACGTAACCGACGAAAACATGGTCAGCCCTGAAGTCATCTCGCCCGACGGTGGCAAAGAAGGCTTCCCGGTAGCCGCGGAAGACGCTGGTAAATATTTCTTTGTTCCCAAGATGTGCAACCAATGTGCGGATTCGCCCTGCACTCAGGTGTGCCCGGTGGGGGCAACGTTTATCAGTCCTGATGGGGTTGTCCTCGTCGACCAGAAGTACTGCCTGGGTTGCGGATACTGCGTGCAGGCCTGCCCATATGGATGCAGGTATATCCATCCGGAAAAGAAAGTCGCGGATAAATGCACGCTTTGCTATCACCGGATAACCAAGGGACTGACAACTGCTTGCTGCGAAGCATGTCCCACCGGCGCGCGCCAACTGGCAGATTTGAAAGATCCAAAGGATCCGATTCATGAGTTCCTGAAGACGCACAGCGTGCAGGTGCTTAAGCCGCAGATGGCGACCGGCGCAAAGGTTTACTACAACGACCTGGACGGATCAGTGCGGTAACAACAGCTGCGAGCTACTAGCCCCTGGCTTCTAGCTGGTTCCTGGAGACAGCGAGTTCCTCAGCGCTTCGCCGAAGGGCGTGGAACTTGAAGAGGACGAAGTTAAAAGCTAGCAGCTAGAAGCTAGCGCTGAATGGGTGAGGGTTTATGAACGGTGTAGAAGGCTTCATGTATCCGAACGAGGTTGGCCTCCAGTGGAGCGTGCTGATCGTTCTGTACCCGTACATTACGGGGCTGGTCGCGGGCGCATTCATTCTGGCATCGCTTGAGCGTGTCTTCCGGGTTGAAGCGGTCAAACCGACTTATCGCCTGGCTCTGCTCACGGCGCTCGCGTTTCTGTGCGTCGCTCCGCTGCCTCTGCAATTGCATCTGGGCCACCCGGAGCGCTCTCCGGAGATGTACTTCACACCGCATAGCACCTCGGCAATGGCCATGTTTGGGTATGTGTATCTGTGGTACTTGATGGCAGTGCTGGTGCTTGAGATCTGGCTGGACTACCGGCGTGAGATCGTGCTCCTCTCCCAATCGAGCAAAGGCTTGCTGCGCCTCATCTATAAGGTCATGACGCTCGGCTCCGCCAACATCAGCCCGCGGTCCTTGGCCATCGATGAGCGCGTGGGTTATATTGTGACCCTCATTGGCATTCCATCCGCGTTCCTGTTGCATGGATATGTCGGATTCATCTTCGGCTCCATCAAGGCCAATCCCTGGTGGTCGTCGCCGCTGATGCCGGTCGTGTTCATCTTCTCCGCTATGGTCTCGGGCATTGCCGGGGTCATGATGCTGTACATGGGGATTACCAAGCTGCGCAAGCAAATCATCGACATGCGCTGCGTGGACTCGATTGCGATGTATCTCTTCTATATCTTCATCATCGACTTCAGCCTTGAGATGCTTGATCTGATCCACCGCATCTACGAAGCTGACGAATCGTTCCGAAGCCTCGACTTCCTGGTCCACACCCAACTATTCATTCCGCACATCGTCATTCAGATTCTGCTCGGCACGCTGGTCCCCATCATCCTGCTCGGCATCACGCAGGTTACAAAACTCCCGGAGATCGCGCGCAAGCGCATGTATGTCGTGGCAGGAAGCTTGACGCTGATCGGAATCTTCGCCATGCGCTGGAATGTGGTCATTGGCGGCCAATTGTTCTCAAAGAGCTTTCTTGGCTACACCACTTACAAGATGGCGTTGGTCACACGCGAAGGCTTGTTGCCGGCGATTGCGCTCACCTTACTGCCATTTGCGTTTCTCTGGATCCTGGTTAAGCTACTCCCTCCCTGGCCGGAGAAGAGTGGGCATCAACCCGCAACGGCAGATTGAGTACGAAGCCGTTCTGAATACGATGTTTTCCTCGGGTGGAATGCATGGAAGATCTCCCCGAATCCTTAAATCGGCTTGCTACACGTCTTCAATCGCTGGAGCAGCGCGTTTTCGCGCTGGAACATCCCTCTCAGACGTTCAGCGCACTCCCCACACTGGAGCCAGGTTCATCTGAGACAGTCGAGGATCGTCCCTTCGCGCTGGCGGGTGGCGCCTTTTCTGTTCTCGGCAAGGCCATGTTTGGCATTGCCGGTGCTTACCTGCTGCGCGCGGTCGCGGAATCGACGTCTCTTCCGAAACTAGGTGTCGCGGCCATCGCCATTGCTTACGCGATGTTCTGGTTGGTATGGGCGTCGCGCGCTCCCGCAGGCGCGTGGTTCACAAGCGTCACCTATGCTTGCACCTCGGCGTTAATCCTGGCGCCCATGTTGTGGGAACTCACGCTGAGCTTCAAGGTGCTTCCGGCGGAGTTCACGGCGAGTGTCCTGGCAGCCTTTGTCTGCGTTGCTTCTGCATTGGCGTGGAAGCGCGATCTCGCCATCATCTTCTGGGTAGCCTACGGAAGCGCCGCCTTGCTGGATGTAGCACTTTCCATTGCAACGCACCAACTCGCGCCGTTCGCGGTAACCCTCTTGCTGATGGTTCTCCTGTGCGAGTTTGCCGCCCTCCGCCATCCCAGCTTCAGTGCCCGCCCGCTGGTGGCTGCTGCTGCCGACATTGAGATATGGGCGCTGGTCTTCATCTACGCCGGCCCGCAAGCCGCGCGCACAGAGTATCCGCTCCTCGCCATACCCGCCTTGCTGGCGCCCGCACTCGCATTGTTTCTCATCTACGGGAT
>PLKU01000581.1 GCA_003140705.1 Acidobacteriaceae bacterium | reverse complement strand
GCTCATCGGCGGCGTGAAAGAAACGCCCCAGATACGGCTGAATACTCAGGGAGTCAAAGTAGTTGCCACTCGTCAGATAAGGCCATGCAATCGATGGACTCGCCCCGGTATCCACCCCGACCGGACCCACGATGTTGAAAATCACCAGGCTCTCGAACGACTGATTCTGATTGCGCAGATCGACATAATCGGGATACGACTGCGACGGATNNACTGGAAACGCTGCACCATGTAGAGATTCTGCGGATTCGGAGCCTTCACCGGATGCAGCACCACTGCGTTCAGCACGCTGAACACCACCGCGTTCGCCCCAATTCCCAGCGCCAGAGTCAGGATCGCGGTCACCGTAAATCCTGGCGACTTCTTCAACTGTCGTTGTGCAATTCTCAGATCGTTCGTCTTCTCGCCCACCCTTGTATGGGAGTACGACGGTGCCTGAGACATGGTTCCCGTCAAATGACGGCGTTTTTCTGCTGGACTCGCGTCGAATGGCGGCAACCAATTCACCCCTACCTTGCGCCGCTCCGGAGGTCTCCCACTGGCCAAATAAGGCCCACGTGGTCTGATTTGCAATTTGAGAAAAACGCTGGTTGGATACGAGATCTGGGTAACATTGAAGGCGGTTGGGAGCCGGCAACCGCAGGCATCCTGGTCTAGGAATGGCACGCAATCGACGGATAAGGGATGTCCAGCACCGGATTGTCGCTTCATCTAAGGGATAGCTCCGCTTTCGTGCGTGCATGTGGGCAATTCGGAATTAAGCTAGAGATCGAGCACTCAGCTATGCCCAGGCGAGACAGCTCATGAGGTGCGACCGTTGGATCGCAGACGTTTCCTGACTCACTCCCTTGCACTTGGTGGAGGCGCAATGCTGGCAGAGAAGGCCCTTGGCCTCTCGATGCCGAGCGCGCTTAATCCGGTAGCCTCGCCAGAGACAGATGCTTCAATAGCGAAGTTTCCTGACGGGTTTCTCTGGGGGCTGGCGACTGCGTCGTACCAGGTAGAGGGCGCATGGAACGAGGACGGCAAGGGCGAGTCGATATGGGACCGTTTTGCTCACACAGCCGGCAAGGTCAAAGGTGGCGCGACTGGAGATGTTGCTTGCGATCAGTACCACTTGTACCGGCAAGACATCGCCATTCTGAAGAGCCTCAACCAGAAGAGCTACCGTTTCTCCATCTCGTGGCCGCGCATTCAGCCGACCGGAACAGGCGCTCCGAATCAGAAGGGCCTGGATCACTACCGCAAGCTTGCAGACTCACTTCTTGAGGCGGGCATTCGACCGTTCTGCACGCTTTACCATTGGGATCTTCCGCAGGCGCTTGAGGATCGGGGTGGCTGGCCGAATCGCGATCTGGCCGGCTACTTCGCTGATTACGCGGGAATCCTGGCGAAGAACCTCGGAGATCGCATCACGGTTTGGGCGCCATTCAACATGCCCTGGTCGTTTACCAATCTTGGATATGGTGTTGGAGTCTTCCCCCCGGGCCGGGCGAGCAATGGAGACTTCCTCAAAGCGGCCCACACCGTGAACCTCGCCCAGGGCGAGGCATTCCGGGCCATGAAAGCTGCCTCATCAATAGCAACCGTCGGCAGCGCCTATGGCATGGCTCCGGCTTATCCAAAGACCGATAGTGAGCAGGACCGCGCTGCAACAGACCGCTATCACGCCATGCACAACATCTACTTTCTTGAGACTGCTGTTCATGGCAGGTATCCGAAAGCATTTGTAGGCGAAATTCCATACGAGTCGATGGGCTTTCGGTCCGGCGACGACAAGACCATGAAGGTTCCGCTGGATTGGATCGGCTTCCACCACTACACGCGACGCATCGTCTCCGACGCAAGCAGCGCACTCAAGGTGGGAGCGAATGGCAGCCTCGCCACGGAAACTGAAGACACCGCGGGCGGTCCTGATCGCGATACGCAAACCAAAGCGTTTATGCCAACTGAAGGACCCTTGACCGATGGGGGCCTTGAGGTTTGGCCGCGAGGCATCTATGACCTAGTGATGCAAATCTCGCGCGAGTATAACCATCCGATCATCGAGATTACAGAAAGCGGGTGTGGTTATCTCGACTCACCCTATGAAGAAGCGGGCGGGCACGTACCAGATACGCGACGGATCCGGTTCTTTCGCGACGAACTCGCCGAGCTGGCGCGGGCCATTGCGGACGGCGCCAATGTTCGCGCATTCCACGCATGGAGCCTGCTCGACAACTTTGAGTGGGCTGACGGATATACCCAACGCTATGGGCTCACCTATGTTGATTACCGCAACCAAAAGCGAACCGTGAAGGACTCGGGGCTCTGGTATGCAAAGGTTGCGGCAACCAATCGCGTGGATCACGACTCATAGCCGTTCAATTGAGCAGATCCGATTGAGCCCCGGCATTACTCAAATTAAATTGGCCAGGCGCCCCGCCCATTACGGCTGCGCCTGGCCGATGAACTTGCTGGCCCACTGAATGAAGTACTTCATGTTGGGCGCGTCGGTGTGGCCGCCGTCATGCTGGCGCCACGCAAGTTGCCCGGTGAGAAGGCCCTCGTTGACCGGAGGCATCTTGGCCGAGTGGTAGTCTTCGTTGACGTCAACACCTTTTGCGCCGAGCAGGGCGAACACGCGGCTCGCGTCGACCGTGGCCATGAAGCTTCCTTCATGATCGAGCCATTTGGCATCGCCTTTATCGGGGATGCCATAGCTGATGAAGGTCAACCTGGGAGCACACAGAGCGATGAGCTCGTTTGAATCGACAGGAATGTCGCCAGGATTCTTGCTGCCGAATGTTGCCTCGGATGCGCCGTATTTGATGAAGTTTCCTGCCATCCAGTAGTATTCGCCGCCGGTGAGACTTTCCACTGCCTCACCAAAGTTGCGTCGCAGCAGCGTGGCACCTCCCTTGCCGGAGGAACCGACGAGGACCATTGCAAATCGCTGGTCGTAAGCCATTGTGACCAGAGCCGCCTTACCGTACCGGGAGACGCCTTCAATGCCCACATGCTTTGCGTCGACGGTGTGATCGGTCTCAAGAAAGTCGAGTCCGCGTCCCGCACCCCAGGCCCAGGCGCGCAAGGCTCCCCAGTCCTCCGGTATGCGAGGCTGACCATGATTGGCGAGGCCGATGATGCCGCGTGTGAGTCCCGCCGCATCGTCGGCCTGTACGCTGCCCGGATCGAAGAGGACAAAGCCCCATCCCGCCGCAATAAGTTGATAGGTATTGGGCGGGTCTCCGTCTTGATTCATCTGCGGAAACTGGAATGGCGTGGCTTTGACAGGCTGCCAGGCCGGATGCTGCTCGATGACGTCTTTTAGCGTCGCGTCCTGCTGAACAAGCAACGCCTTCATTGCGGCGTTGATTCGGTCGAGGTCATCTCCCATGGGCTCATTGGGAGAGGGGAAGCCCGCGCGGCCAAACATCATCAGCACGGGGACCGGGCCCTTTGCGCGAGCCGGGGTGACCAGGGTCATGTGGATTCGAACTTTGATTGACGGACAGGACGAGTTGTCCACTTCGCCGATGATGTCCTTGGCGATGACGGGATTGAAGCCGATGTATTCGTGGTCTACGGCCGTAACGGTCCAGGTGACTTTGGGCAAATTGGCAGGCACGCGGCCATACACATACTTATCGAACATCTCGACAATTTCAGGGCGACGCTTGTCCCACCACATCTTTGCCGTGGTCACCTTCTCGCCGTTACTCATGACCAGCAGATCAGGAGCATCAGGGTAGGGATTGGCCTTAGACTCGTCGTAATTGGCGTGATTGGGTGCTTTCTCATCGCCGCTCGGTCCGGGGCGCAACGCTTTGACGCCGAGCTGATCCATCATGTTCTGGTGATCTTGATCGGCATTCATGGTGACTGGCGGCGGCAGAGAAGCAGGAGGCGCCGGGCTCTGGGCGAGGGTTGCGACTGGAGCGACGACAGATGCGAAAGACAGAGCAATAATTGCGGACTTGATGAGACCGGGCACACGAACCTCCGAAGGTGGTATGCTTCACTCGCTAACAAAGCGATTTAGCACGGGGCCATGGTACATCTTCCGATATGAAACGCGCACGAAAAAATGGAACAGCCGGATTGGTGCTTTTGGCCCTGGCGTCGCTCTGGGCAGGTTTGCACGCACAGCATGGAGCGAAATTACAGGTTTGGGTGGCAAGCTGGGGAACGTCGCAGCAAGTTCCTGAACCGCAGAATTCTTTGCCACTCGACGATCTTCGCGATGCGACAGTGCGTCAGATCTTCCATCTCTCGGTGGGGGGGGCGGCGATCCGGGTTCATGTTTCGAATGCGTTTGGTACCGCGGCTCTGCACTTTACGTCAGTGCATGTGGCGCGTCCGCTCTCGCCTGCATCCGGAGCGATCGATCCGGCGACGGACAAGGCGCTGGCCTTTGCAGGCAACAGCGATGTCACCGTGCCGGGGGGCGCTGAATTCGTTTCCGACCCAATCGACTATCCAGCGCCAGCGCTTTCTGACCTGGCCGTTACGTTTCATTTAGACACGCCGCCTGCCGGCGAGACAGGACACCCAGGCTCGCGGGCGACATCGTATTACGTGCACGGCGATGCGGTGACCGCGGCCACACTGACGGACCCGAAGCATGTGGACCATTGGTACCAGGTGTCGGAAGTAGACGTGCTGGGGGCGGCTGGCGCTGGTTCCATTGTGGCGCTGGGCGACTCGATCACCGATGGACACGGCACCACGACCAACGGAAACGACCGGTGGACCGATGTACTTGCCGTTCGGCTGCAAGGCTCTGCGAGTACGCGGAATCTTGGCGTATCGAACCAGGGCATTGGTGGGAATCACTTGCTGACGGATGGCCTGGGACCGAATGTACTGGCACGATTTGACCGCGACGTGCTGGCGCCCGCAGGTGTGCGCTGGCTGATTGTGTTTGAGGGTGTCAACGACCTCGGCGGCCTGGCGCGGAATGGCGAAGTCTCACCCGCAGAACATGCAGAGCTTGTTCAACGTGTGATCGCCGCCTTCGAACAGGTGATTGAGCGCGCCCATGCGCATGGGCTGCGGGTTTATGGAGCGACGATCACACCTTATGTCGGCTCCGGCTACTACCACCCCGGACCACTGAGCGAAGCGGACCGGCAGGCCGTGAACCAATGGATTCGAGCGGCAGGGCACTTCGACGCCATCATCGACTTCGACAAGGTTGTCGGCGATCCGGACCATCCCGACCACTTGCTTTCCGCGTTCGATTGCGGTGATCACCTGCATCCTTCGCCGGCGGGGTACAGCGCCATGGGCAATGCGATCCCGCTGAGCTTGTTTGCACAATGAACGCGAGGATGAAGCTCAGCGTGACACGGCGGTCAAGCCGCTCGCTTAGCGGAGGAGTGCCGAGGCGGCCCATAAGATCGGGGCCTGTCCGTGGAAGTCGCCGGTCTTGCGTCGGCGCTCCAAGTAATAGTCAAGGCTGTTGAACTTGTTGGTGCCTTCGCAGACGTTGGTGGTGTCGTCGTGCTGGTCGATGTACCCGATGACGGCGAGCCAGGCCTTGCGGCCGGCGGGGCCGTAGGTGGGTCCGTCGAGCCAACCATTCTTCACTCCGGTGATCATGGCAAAGGTGAACATGGCGGAACCGGATGTCTCTGGCCAGGATTCGTCGTGGTCAATGAGCTGACGCCAACTGCCGTCCTTTGATTGGTACTTGAGCAGCGCGGCCATCATGGTCTTGTAACCCTGCAGGATGCGGGGGCGCTGGGGATGGTTGGCAGGGAGATCGCGAAGCATCTCGGCCATGCCGGCCGCAATCCATCCGTCGCCTCGGCCCCAGAAGAAGGGGACATCGGGAGCGTGGTAGAAGAGGCCGTTGGGCTGCTGGAGCTTGTCTAGATAGGCCACCATTTCAAGGGCGTCGCGATCAAGGTACTTGTGGTCGCCTGTAGCGCGGTAGGCCTGGAGCTGCAGGATGGTCAACATATACATGTCGTCGATCCAGTATCGCGTTTCGGCGGAGAGGCCGTTGGGTAGCGGGTTCACCCATTGGCGGTCGGCCCAGGACTGACCGTAGGCCAAATACTTTGGATCCTTGGTTTGCATGCCGATTTCGAGAGGGACGATGCCGAAAATGGAATCGTCCACATGATGACGGACGGGGATGCGCGCGGTCTCGGCTCCTCCGGGCAGGAGCGGGGCGAACTTGTCGATCAGGCGCTGGCGAAGTGCGTCGTCATGGGTGAGCTGCGCAACCGTGAGGGCGCCATACCATGTGGCGCATTCGCCGTAGAAGATGGTGCCATTGCCCTGATGCGGAGCGGGGACGAAGTGCTCGGCGAGACGCTTGCCGACTTCCTGCGGAGATGTGCCGGCCGGCCAATTGGAGAAATAATCCGTCTGGGCAACAGACGCGGTGGCGGCAGAGGGAAGCAGGAGGGTGAGTGCGGCGATTCTGAACAGGGCATTCATGGCATGGGTCTCCGATTTGCTCAACCATTTTGCATGATGAGGCTGGGCAAGTGGAAATGGCTTCAGTGCGCGGGCTTGAGGTATTGAAGCAGGGACTGGAAGCAGTCGGGGATCTGGGAGTTCCACGTGGTCCAGGTGTGAGTGCCAGATACGGTGTGGAATTCCGAGGAGAAATGGAGGGCGCGAGCGCGCTCGGCGAATCGCTGGTTGGGTTCGAGGAGAGGCTCATTCTCTCCGACGGTGAGATAGAGGTGGGGCGTGGGCCGGGGATCAGCGGTCTGGATCAGCTGGAAGGGGTCACTGGAGAGGCGGGTCTTGCTTCCCGAGGGGCCGAAGATGCCGCGGAATCTCCACCATTGGCCGATTTGGCGGAAGGAGAAGCGGCGACTGGGGACATCGAGTGCGCCGCTGAGTGAGCCGGCAAAGACGAACAGGTCAGGATGGCTCAGCGCGAGTTTGACGGCTGCGAATCCGCCCATGGAGATTCCGATGATGGCGCGATTGTCGCGGTTGGGGGCGGCAGGAAAACGACTCTCCACATCGGCGATGAGGTCGTGGACCATGAAGTCTTCGTACTTGTCCTGAGGCCGCGTGGCGGAGTTCATGCAGTACGAGGAGGCGCAGTCTGGCATTACGAGAATCAGGCCAGTTGAACCTTCCGGTGCGACGTAGTGGGCAACGTCAGTGTTGTTCGACCACGAGGTGAAGTTGTCGCCCTGACCGTGGATGAGATAGAGCACGGGGAACTTTTGATCGGTTGGAAGCATTCTGGGAAGGAAGACGCGATAAGTGGTCTCGCGGTTCAATGCGGTGCTGAAAAAGGTGACGTCCTGCATGTTGACTCCAGGGGCGAGGCGTGGGTGATCCAGCAAGGGCCACGGCGGGCGGTGGCAGGCCGGGATAAACAGCGCAAGAAATATAGAGGCGAAGAGCAAAAGACGGACGATCGGCGCTTTCTCCATCAGGAGCATTCTAGGTCATGTTCGAAGCTGGCTGCGAGACATGATGCTTCCGAGTTGAGACGGCGTGCGTTTGTTACTTAGGGAGGGTCGGCAATTGGATCGTTCCATGAGAATTCCTAACTTTGCGTTCGCTTCGGTCAGGTACACTGACGAGCAATAGGAGGTGTCCCGATGCAAACGAAGATTCAGGGCACGACCATGCCCGTACTCGATGTGTTGCTTGAGCCGAACGAGAGCGTATTTTCAGAGAGCGGCGAGCTCTCATGGATGACCGCCTCGATCCAGATGACGACGCATACGCAGATGGGCGGGGGCGGGGGCCTGTTTGGCGTGCTAAAGCGTGTGGCCGGCGGCGGCA
>PLKU01000322.1 GCA_003140705.1 Acidobacteriaceae bacterium | reverse complement strand
TGCTCGGTGCGGCACAGGCCGATGCCTTCCGCGCCGAACAGCCTTGCCTGCGCAGCGTCTCGAGGGACGTCGGCGTTGGCGCGGATGCGCAAGCGGCGGACGGGGTCCACCCAGCTCATGAACTTCACCAGGTCAGGATCGTCGGGCTGAGCAGGAAGGGTCTTCAATTGCCCTGCGATGACGCGGCCGGTCGTGCCGTCCAGCGAAATCCAGTCTCCCTGGCGGAAGGTGTGTCCCTTCACGCGCAGTTCCTTCTTGTGCTCGTCCACGGTGCAATCACCAGCGCCGGCAACGCAGCACTTGCCCATGCCACGCGTAACCACAGCCGCGTGCGAGGTCATGCCGCCGCGCGACGTGAGAATTCCTGCCGCCACTTCCATGCCCGCGATATCTTCGGGCGTAGTTTCACCGCGAACCAGGATGATCACGCGATAAGCGCCGCTGGCATGGAATTTCACCGCGTCCTCGGCAGTAAACACGATCTGGCCAACAGCAGCGCCGGGCGATGCCGGCAGGCCTGTGGCCAGGACTTCAATCTTCTCGCCCTTTTCCACCAGGCGGGGAACAAGGAAGTCGTACAGCTGGTTTGGCTCAACACGGAAGATGGCTTCTTCCTGTGTGATGAGGCCTTCGCGAACCATGTCAATGGCAATGCGGACGGCGGCCAGGCCGGTGCGCTTGCCATTGCGGGTCTGCAGCATGTAGAGCTTGCCATCTTGGATGGTGAACTCAAAGTCCTGCATGTCGCGATAGTGCTTTTCCATCTTCCACGTAATGGCGCGGAGATGGTCGTAGACCTTGGGCATCGCGCGTTCCAGCTCGCTGATGGAGAGCGGGGTCCGGACGCCGGAAACCACGTCCTCACCCTGAGCGTTCATCAGGTACTCGCCGAAGAAGACATGCTCGCCCGTGGCGGGATTGCGCGTGAAGCCAACGCCGGTGCCCGAGTTGTCGCCCAGGTTGCCGAACACCATGGCTTGCACGTTGACAGCTGTGCCCAGCCAGTCGTCGATGTGATTGATGCGCCGGTAAGTTTTGGCGCGATCGTTTTGCCAGCTCCTGAAGACGGCGTCGCGCGCCTGCACCAGCTGATCGAGCGGGCCCTGTGGAAAGTCCTTGCCGGTTTCCTTGCGAACCAACTTCTTGTACTCGGCGATGATCTCCTGAAGAGCGGCAGGCTGAAGCTCGTAGTCGAACTTGACCTTTGCCTTCTCCTTGACTCCGTCGAAGATGTGCTCAAATTTCTTCTTCGGCACATCGAGCACCACATCGCCAAACATCTGGATCAGGCGGCGATAGGAGTCATATGCAAAACGAGGATTGTTGCTGAGTTTGGCCAGCGCTTCCACGGCTTTGTCGTTGAGACCGAGGTTAAGGATGGTGTCCATCATCCCCGGCATTGAGAACTTTGCGCCCGAGCGAACAGAGACGAGCAAGGGATTGTCCCCTGTGCCCAATTTCTGTCCCTGGAGCTTTTCCAGCCGCTCAAGAGCCGCATGCATCTCGACGTTAATTGCGGGGCTGACTGCGCCGCGCATGTACTCGCGACAAGCCTCGGTNNTTGCCGCCCAGCACATCCTTCATGCGGCCGTTGCCGTCTGCGGCGCCGCCACCGAAAAAGTAGACATATTTGGTTGGGGTTGCTGTTGGGCTTGCCTGTCCAGCAAGCGACGAATCCACCACGCCTCGCGTCATGGGGTAATGCCTCCGTATGCAAGATTCCGCGTCGGCGGCCGATTCGAATGGGTGGTGGAACGAAGGCTCAGCATTTCAACGAAAAGAGCGGTAAAAAGGCTGAGCGCATGAGCCTCATCCAAACAACTGACTGCGCTTCGCGGCGTTATGAGTCGCATTACAAATAGCGCCGCAAGTATACAGTTGCCTGTGCCACTCGTCACAGACGATTCATTTGCAAAAAGTATCTCGTTGTATTCTTGGGTTGGAATTTCCGTATTTTGAGACAGATTCCGTCACAAAGCTTGAAATTTGAGCCGGCGCGCAGCGAATCAGGCGGCCGACCGCTGAAAGCACGCGTCGGATTGTGAACTCTGCTCCGCATTCTGAGACAAGAGAATCTGGTCCAAACCAACCAACGCGAGAATTCTCTTCACTCGCGGCTTGGCATTGGAGATGGTAAAGCTGTGCCCTGCCTGGCAGGCGGTAGCGTACAGTGTCACCAGCGCCGCGATGCCGGCTGCGTCAATCCGCTCGACTGAGTTCATATCGAGAACCGTGGTTTGCCGGGCGACAACCGGCGCCATTCGGTCAAGAAGACTCTGATCCTGGCCCCTCACCAACTCCGTGAGTTCCATCGTGTCGTCCTCTACGACCGCTGTCGCTGCTGAGCTGTTGCATATCGTCATTTTCATAAAGCCTCCATCGATAAACCTTTGCCAGAGGGAGCAGGCGAGCCTGGCTACTACTGGATGCCATGTTGTAAGGCATTCAGGCTGCCAAAGCGGCCTGAAGAGAATATGGTGAAATCACAAGGGATAGAAACTTGCCTCATCAGCTTGCGCATCGCCGGGTGTCCAATTTCAATTCTGGCGTCCGCATTTGAACACAAATGTCTCTACGCAAAAAGGAGTGCCGCTGGTTCCGTGTCCAACTCTGTTCCCAGCATTAATTCCGCCAAACCCTCCGAAGCCTCGGATACCGGCCTATTCGCAGATCGCGGCCTCAAGCGGCAGCAGGTGCACGCATGGGCCCTTGAAGCGGGTTTTGCAGAGGCAGGGCTGGTAGCGCTACCCCACGCGGAAGATAATCGGGACGCGGAGCGCTTTGAGGCCTGGGTTGCAGCTGGCCGTGCCGGGACCATGAAGTACCTTGAGCGTGTCAGCTCGGGACCAAACGGTGCGGAAGGGCAGCTGGTGAGGGCCCGCGCTGGCACTCCCTTTCCATGGGCGCGATCTGCGGTGGTTTGCTTTGCCGGCTATCACAGCGCGCAACCGCGTTCCACTGACACTGCCGAGCAAGACGCGGGATGGATCGCACGATATGCATGGACAGCACGCGTGGATTCGAGCAGGGCGCAGCGGCCCAGCGACTATCACAAGGTGCTGCTCAAGCGGATCAAGGCCCTCGAAGCCCGCATCCGCGAAGAACGGCTTCACGGCAACTCTGGTGGCTTTCAAGCGCGGGGCTACGTGGATACAGGACCGGTCGTGGAGCGTGCTTTGGCCACAGCCGCGGGTCTCGG
>PLKU01000242.1 GCA_003140705.1 Acidobacteriaceae bacterium | reverse complement strand
GAGGTGGAAGCTGGCGTTAGCCAAGCCTTGCGACGCCTGCCCTCTCCAGCACTCAGCTTTCGCCTCCAAAGAACTCGAAGATCTTCGGATCCGACTGCAAACGCTCGTTGCGATTGGACATCCTTTCGACAGGCCCCACTCCGTCGTACCGAGCTGAGCATCGAAGCCGCGGCTTCAAAGGCTGGCGACTCACCTCCGTTACGACCTCCGCTCGGGTGTTCTACACTTGTTTGAGTCTGGCTGGTGCCCCGAACTGAATCGTTTTACAAGGGAATGCCAGCTCAATGACCGCACCCATGAAAGGGCTGCGTCTCGAAACAAGGCTGATCCGTCCAGACATAGGTGAGGAGTACCAAAATTGACTCAATTGCAAGGAACAACTTATCTGCATTCAAGCAAATCGAGCGTCCCCACAGGCGCCATATTTGCTGTCATTTCAGTCGCGCTGGCATCGACCATCGCGCTGTCCCAAAGCGTGCCAGTAGTCACCGGTGACGCCCGAGTCGACAAGCTGCTGAGCCAGATGACACTCAATGAAAAGCTGACATTGATTCACGGCACACAAGAGGATCCAGCTGTGTACCAGGCACAGGCAGGTTATCTGGGGGGAATTCCCCGCCTCGGTATCCCAGGCCTGCGCTTTGCGGACGGGCCTCCGGGCGTGCTCACCCGCCATCCCTCTCAGGGTGAAACCGCCACCATGGGTGTGGCCGCAACCTTCAACCGCAAGTCGGCCGAGGACAATGGAATGGTCATCGGCCGCGAAGACCGCGCGCTTGGCATTGATGTCTCTCTGCAGCCCTTTGTGAATATCGACCGCGACCTCGAATTCGGTCGTGGCTACAACACATTTGGCGAGGACCCATTCCTGTCCGGTGAGATGGGCGTTGCCGAAGTCAAGGGGATTCAATCGCAACACGTCATGGCCCAGATCAAGCACTTCGTCGGCTACGACTCGAACGGAGCCAGCACGTACATCGACGACCAGACGCTGCATGAAATCTATGTCGCCCCATTCGATGCAGCAATAAGGGAAGCTGATGTCTCCTCGATCATGTGTTCGTACAACCGCCTCAACGGCACTTTCGCCTGCGGCAACGAAGCCACTTTGACCAAGATTCTCCGTGACGAGATCGGCTTTAAGGGCTTTGTCACCTCGGACTGGGGCGCGGTCCACGCTGTAAGTTTCATCAACGCCGGCCTTGATATGGAGATGCCAGGTGAACCCGCGCCGGGAGCCAGTACCTTCTCTCTTCCCTCATTCTTTGACTTGCAGCCAATCCCTCCTCCGCCTCCGGCGCGTCGGGCGGGCGAAGGTGGGGGCGGAGGCGACATGTTTGGCGGTCATATCCCCGAGGAACCCGCCAGGGGCCGGGGAGATGGCAGCGACTACGGCGTCAAACTCAACCCCAAAAAGATCAGCGATGCCCTCAAGGATGGCACTGTTACCGAGGCCACAATTACCCGCGCCGCCGGTCGTGTGCTCTATGAGATCGTTCACTTCGGCTACCTCGACGGCCAATCGAAGCACGACGTCACCCAGCAGTCGATTGAAGCCAACGCCAAGATCATCGAGAAGACTGGCGAAGAAGCCGCGGTCCTGTTGAAGAATGAAGGCGCCGCTCTGCCTCTGAAGGCTGCGGATCTTGATTCCGTCGTTCTCATCGGCCCAACCGCCGGCCAGGTTGATTCGATCGGCATCAACGGCGAGCGCTCAGTTGGCCTGCCTGAGCGTCAGGTTGGCCCGCTTGAAGCTCTCAAGAAAATCTCAGGCAACTCCAACATCAAGTTTGCCGTTGACGACGACATGACTGGAACACCAATTCCGGCCAGCGCATTCAGCCACGACGGCAAGCCCGGCCTGGTTCGCTCCGGCAGCAGCGACCCGCAAACAGATGGCCAGCTCAATTTCACGGCTGGCAATGCCCTTGCGCCAAACTCCACCGTCACTTGGAAGGGGTCTCTCACAGCACCCCACGCTGGCACCTACTGGATATATCTACAGGCCATGGGCACCAACGCCAATATTTCCCTTGACGGCAAACGTCTGGCGGGAACTGGCGCATTCCAGGGAGGCGTGCACGGCGATATCCTTCAGGCCAACCAGGACAACGCCATTCCCACTACCGATCATCTCGATAACGTGCGCCGCGCCGTGGAACTGTCGGAAGGACCTCACGAGATCGAGGTTAAGACCAGCCCCGATAGCTCGAACTCTCCGGTTCAGGTCCGACTCAGCTGGTATACCCCAGAACAGCGTGTAGCTGACCACGAAGCCGCCATCGCCGCAGCCAAGAACGCCAAGGTTGCAGTGGTTTTCCTTTGGACACGCCTCTCGCCGGTCTTTGGCCTCCCCGGCGAACAGAACAAGCTGGTGGAGGAAGTGGCAGCGGTCAACCCCAACTNNGTCTTCGGCCTTCCCGGCGAGCAGAACAAGCTCGTCGAGGATATCGCCGCCGTGAATCCCAACACCGTTGTCGTGCTCAACACCAGCCAGCCCGTCGCCATGCCATGGGTCGACAAGGTCAAGTCGGTACTTGAGATGTGGTGGCCAGGCGATGAGGGTGGCTGGTCCACCGCCAATCTGCTTCTCGGCAAAGCCAGCCCTGCCGGTCGGCTGCCTGTGACCTGGGGCAAGAGCCTTGAAGACTATCCTGCAACCGACCCCAAACACCCCGAGCGCTCACGCAAAGGCGTGGATGGAAAGACCACCTACAGCGAAGGCGTGAATGTGGGTTACCGCTGGTTCGACCAGGAAAACATCGCACCTCTGTTCGCCTTCGGACACGGCCTGAGCTACACCACGTTCGAATACTCCGGGTTGAAGGTTGCTAAAGCCGTGGATGGTGGCATTGACGTTAAGGTCCGCATCAAGAACTCTGGCAATGTGGACTCGGACGAGGTTCCACAGGTCTATCTCGGCGCACCAAGCGAGATCCCCACAGGCGTTCAGTTCCCGGTCCGGGCTCTCGTAGGGTTCGATCGCGTTCACCTGGCAGCGGGCGAAGCAAAAACTGTGACCCTCCACGTCCCAGAGCGCCAATTGCAATACTGGTCCACCAAGGATGGCAAGTGGGTCACCGCAACTGGCAAGAGGACCCTGAGCATGGGCGCCTCATCGCGCGACTTGAGAGTGAATCAAA
>PLKU01000396.1 GCA_003140705.1 Acidobacteriaceae bacterium | reverse complement strand
TTCCCCCGTCATGGCACACTTCAGCGAGAGACAGAAGGCAAAAGTTCGTTTCAATTAGATTTACCGTCTAAACGGAGGGCAAGCTCCTCGATATGCCATTGGCCCGACTTCTCTGTGGCCTTGATGTACTGGGTGTCCTAGTGGATTGACCCAGATACAGGAACTGNNCTGTGAATTCTGCATTGCCGTTACCGCCAGATGTGTGTGAATTCGCACCTGGATTTCCCTCAGTTGCATCGAGATGGTCTCCGAGCAACTCACATGCCCTAGTTGAAGAGCGAAATGCCTCCATTCCCAGGTTATGTTCCCTACTACTGCGGATCTCAGAAGATATAATTTGGCCGCAACCGATTTGAAATGCTCCAATTGGCAGTATTGCGAGCAACCATAGCCACTTTTCATGCAGCCTCGCCCTGCAATCTGGAATGCGGCACTCGCCGTGTAGTCTTTACTCCTCCACTGGCCTCGCTGCGCCCCTCGCATATATTTGCACCATAGCCCCGGCAGTTATAGAGTTTGGTTGAACTTCGAGTCGCATTCAGCGGGGCTTGAAAAGGAGAACACGTAGATGGCAAACGGATCGCGCAGAGGATTCTTGAAGGCAGCATCGATCACGATGGCCGGATTGGCGGCATCCTATCGGATTCCAGCCTGGGCCGACGGGACCGGAGCC
Source organism: Acidobacteriaceae bacterium (assembly GCA_003140705.1). GTDB lineage: Bacteria > Acidobacteriota > Terriglobia > Terriglobales > Acidobacteriaceae > Telmatobacter. The sequence goes on along the minus strand of PLKU01000396.1, from coordinate 1,988 downwards.
ACTGGGCCCGTGCAGGTTTGGAGCACCTTCCGGGACAAGCGGCACTCATCGGCTGAGCCATTGGCATGGAAGCCTGCAACCGAGATTGCATCCGATGCGATCATGCTCGACCCGGCGGCCACTCAACAGGAGATGCTGGGCTTTGGCGCGGCGTTCACCGATGCGGCCTGCTATATGCTGAATCAGCTTCATAGCGACGAGCGGGCAGCATTGATGCACGAACTTTTCGCTCCCGACGAAATGGCGATGAACGTCTGCCGGACCTGCATCGGGGCAAGCGACTATTCGAAGTCGCTCTACAGCTTCGACGACAGCGAACAGGACGATCCGGAGCTTAAGAAGTTTTCAATCGATCACGACAAAGCCTACATCCTCCCCTTGCTCAGGGACGCGCGCAAGCTCAATCCAGATTTATTCCTCTTTTCGTCGCCATGGAGTCCGCCGGCATGGATGAAGTTCAACCGATCCATGCTGGGTGGAACGATGCGCAAGAGCAGTCTCGAACCGTATTCGCGGTACATGCGGGAGTTCCTCGACGCTTACAAAGCCGAAGGCGTGGAGATCAACGCAATCACGGTCCAGAACGAGGTCGATACGACAGTGGATGGCCGGTATGCGGCCTGCCTGTGGGCGCAGGAAGATGAGATCCTCTTTGTGGGCAAATACCTGGGGCCGCTGCTCCGCAGCACGGGCAGTTCAACGAAGATTTGGGTTTTGGACCACAATTTTAACCTGTGGGGACGGGCCATCGCCGAGCTGAGCGATACGCGGGCCAACGAGTTCATCGACGGCATTGCCGACTCCGGGTATGCGGGCGAGCCGGCGGCGATCACGCGGGTGCATGATACTTTTCCGCAAAAGAGCGCGTATTTTACCGAGGGCGGACCGCAGCGCGAGCCTCATCAGGCTGGAACTCCCTTTCCCGACCCGATGACCGCTTGGGCGCACTGGGCGGAATGGGCCAACAGCATTATTAGAAACTGGTCGCGATCGATTACGATGTGGAACTTGGCGCTCGACGAGAATGGAACTCCCTATATCGGCCACCATGAGGAAGGGGATATCGTGCCGGGTGCGCCTACCGCGGGCCGCGGGGTTATCACCATCGACAGCATGACGCGTGAGATAAGCCGCAGCGGACGCTTTTGGGCGCTTGCACACTACTCGAAGCATGTGCGCCGCGGAGCGAAGGTCTTTCGCACGAATGGGGTTGCAGAGAGTGCCGCGCAAACTTCCAAGAACCCTGTCTCCCATGTCGGATTCCGCAATCCCGATGGGAGCTATGTGGTAGTGCTCTCCAACCGCGGTCCAGAGAAGCGGATTCAGCTGGTGCTCGGTTCAAGCTTCCTGGTTGTCGAGGTGCCGGCAGATTCCGTACACACTTTGCGGTGGTTGTAACGAATAGCGTGGCACAACTGCGCCGTCGGTTCCGGTAGCAGGCAAAGGCATCTGTTAGAGAATGAATGTCCCACAGAACACTCGAATAGCCCGACCACGATTAACAATCATAGGGCGCTTCTCGTCATTCACTCCGGGATTGGAGGGGGACCGGACCTCAATTCACCAACTATTTATCGAGACTTCTGCAGCTCCTGTGCAAGGCAACTGCGGTAAGTATGATTCCGTCTCACGTAGGCCAAGTCTGAGATTCGTTCAACGAGGACTCAAGGTCCAGGTTGACCCTCAAATGTTGATAACTGGGCTTCTCACCAGCTGATGTGTGAACGGCACTGGTACGAGCCGAGAATCTCTGTACCGGTGGACTAAATGGAAGGATGCAGCTCACGGCGATATCCGCTGCCTGGAGTGTCGTCAAACCGAGGTACGAGGAGGCAATCTTGAGAATGGCTGCCGGTTTGCAAAGCTTTGGAGAGAACTGAGATGGCAGTTATTGTTCAACGGTGCGAAGGAGGGGACCTCAGTGTTCAATCTTTGCAGTTTTCGAAGTCAAAATGGAAATTCCGGATCTGCCTATTTTCATGACGCCA
>PLKU01000569.1 GCA_003140705.1 Acidobacteriaceae bacterium | reverse complement strand
CACCTTTCTTCCATTCCTTGTGTTCGACGTACGTGTGGTTGTCGGGATGGTTCTGGGCAAGGGCGCCGCCGCCCATTAGGCTTGTGGAAAGGATCGCGAGTGCTAAAACGGTATGCAGCTTTTTCATTAGAAACTCCTCCCTATTCTATTTAGGATGCTCACGAAACGAATCCCGTTGTTCGCGTTCCGGTTGGATTACCGGCCACACGTACAGAGCTCGCCAAATCGGATAGTCAACTCAAGAATCTTCATAGAGTGGCCCAGCGGCGTATCCGCTCGAGCTTCTCGGAATCAAGCCCCTGCAAGTCATCCAATTTCAAATGCCCGTCACGAACCAGGTGCGCGAAAACGATTGGCAATACAGAGTACCGGTAATCGTACCTTCGATTAATGTCCCCTCGGCGTTCTGTAAGCCAGCTCTCGAGCTCCCACAATTCGGACGGCTCTTCTACTTTCGCCGCACGCCTTTTGGCTTCGTGGATCGTGGCTTGCAATTCCTTCTGAAGAGCCATATCGAAAGCTCGTCGAGCAATCACTTTTTCGGCTTGTGACCATTTCAGATCAAACATGTACTGTTCCTTTGGTTGAGAGGCTTCCAGAATCGGCCATCTCCATGGGTCTTTAGAGTCGAATTTTAGCGCGTTCGCCGTCAGACGCGCTCCTTGCCGAATCCCGGAAGGACGAAACTGTGACAGAAGGCCGATCATGGCATGGTGCCAAAGGAGGCCACACGCCATGAAGCAAAAGCCACACCGCAAAGCCGACCGAAAGAAAGCCAAGACCGTCTTGCGCCTGCCCGATCTCGAGTTTGCCAATACCGCAGTTCTTAACAGCCTGACCCGCCCCGACGCCCAGCGAGGATATCGACATGCGATTGATGAGTTTGTCGATTGGTATTGCTCGGAGCCCCGCCTCGCCTTCAATCGGATCGTCGTTCTTCGATATCGAAGCTGCCTCGAGGCGCGGTAGTTGGCTTCAGGCACGATCAACCTCAGGCTCGGTGCAGTACGCCGGCTCGCCTACGAGGCCGCCGACTGTGGCCTCCTCAGCGCCGATCTTGCGGCAGGCATTCGCCGTGTCAAAGGCGTCCGGAAGCTTGGCATACGCTTGGGGAACTGGTTGACGGCCGAACAAGGCCATGCACTTTGGCAAGCCCCCGACAACAACAGCATGAAGGGCAAGCGGGACCGGGCACTTCTCGCATTGCTCCTGGCCTGTGGTCTGCGTAGGCATGAGGCCGTCAGTCTTAGGCTGGATCACCTTCAACAGCAGGAAGAACACTGGGCGATTGTAGACCTGCAAGGCAAGGGCGGACATGTCCGAACTGTTCCTATTCCCGACTGAGTCATTGCCGAGTTGAATGATTGGCTGAGGGCGGCAGAAATCGAACATGGCCGAGTTTTTCGGAAGGTGAACAAGATGGGCCGTATCTGGGGCGATAGCATGACAGAAAAGGCGGTCTGGCACGTTGTCAAGCAGTGTGCGAAGCGAATCGGCGTCACAAAGCTGGCGCCTCACGATCTTCGCCGGACATGCGCGAAACTATGCCAGGCCTCCGGCGGCGAGTTGGAACAAATCCAGTTCCTGCTGGGGCACGTCTCAGTTCAGACGACGGAGCGGTATCTGGGTTCCAAACAGCGGATTCGGTCGGCGGTAAATGACCGAATTGGAATTGAACCGAAGCGGTGAAGGGGCGATGACGCGCAATAGAAGGCCAATTGGCCAGCCTTTCCGGGGTCATGTCCGGTTTGGCGGCAATCCAACCGGAGCTCAAAAAAGAACAGCTCACGGAGCGCAATGATCTGTCGAGCCTACCAACTTTCAACCGCGTAGCATCGCATTTCGCTCAAAACTTGAACTAGTCAGCCGCGTATCCACAGAATCGGCGCCTACGGCCGAGAAAGTCGGTATGATCGAGCAGCGCAATATCATAAGGGTCGAGATCGATGAGAGCACAGGTACACAGAGTCGGTTTTGGAGTATCGGCATTTCTCTCTCTTTTCTTCGGCATCATCGTTTCGTGCGCGGCTTCGGTTACCGTTGATGCACAACAATCTTCAAATGGATATGCCGTCAATTCGGAACCAATGGAGAATTCCATTCATCGATCATGGCAAATCGGCGGGTTCGCAGTTGGCGGCTTTCCGCCGTATTATGCGGTCCACGCTCCACTTCTGCACTATCAGGAGGAACTGCTGTTTTACAGCGCCGGTCTGGAGGCGGGACGGATGGTAACAGCGATACACGGTCCGGACTTTCTTCGGGGCCGGGGAGAAGCAGTCGTCGAAATGATTCCATACTGGCAAGTAAACCATCCAGCTCAAACGGTTGCGGTTTATTTGCCTGGCAGTAGTGCGCCTAATTATTCGGCTGGCGTCGGCGCGTACAGTATTCATGGCGCCTCAATCACGCCGCTTCAGTTCCGCTGGAACTTTCTGAAGAGAAATACGAGTCGCTTTGTGCCGTGGGTTCAGCCGGGCTTCGGCCTTTTGTGGACGAATCAGGATTTCCCTCAAGGATACGGAGATGCGGCGGTACCACCTATAGTTCGGACCAGCCACATCAACTTTACCCCCCAAGTGGACTTGGGAGAGAACATTTATGTCCACAGGAACCAGAGCGTGAGTCTGGGTGTGCAGGCAATTCATATTACAAACTTTGGCCTGACGACATACGATCCGGGAGTCAATGTCATCGTCGAATTCAGAGCCGGTTACTCTTGGTGGAGGTAGCCTCGAGTCCGTTTTGACTGTTCCGGGCGTGTTACCGGCCAACCGGAACTTATCCCAGAACGGGGGTTCTGTCCGGTTTGCCGACGATCCGACCGGAACTCAAAAAGCAGAATCGACAGAAACTGCTCGATGAGTGAAATGCTGAAGCCACCTGAGGAGCAACCTCCCGTTAGGCAAGTCATCTCAACACACTTAGTTCTTCGTCGAGTAGACTTGCTTAGCCACTTCCATGCCCCTTTCCTCAGGTGACAAACTCGGTCAGTATGAAATTCTCGCGCCTATTGGCGCCGGCGGAATGGGAGAGGTGTATCGCGCCAAAGACCCGCGTCTTGGCCGCGAAGTTGCCGTCAAGGTGCTGCCTCCCGGAATGGCACACAATGATGACCGTCTGGCTCGCTTTCAGCGTGAAGCTCGTGCAGTGGCGGCGCTCAATCACCCACACATTGTCACCATCTTTTCAGTGGAGGAAGCAGGCGGCGTTCACTTTCTCACGATGGAGTTGGTCGTTGGCCAAGCGCTCGACAGGCTGATTCCAGCGAGCGGCCTCCCCATCGAGCAAATTGTCGAGATTACCAGCGCGCTCGCTGACGCTCTTGCCGCCGCGCACGAGAAGGGAATAGTGCATCGCGATCTGAAGCCTGCCAACGTCATGGTCACCCACGACGGCCGCGTCAAAGTGTTGGACTT
>PLKU01000057.1 GCA_003140705.1 Acidobacteriaceae bacterium | reverse complement strand
AGCGGCGCCACCAGCAGCGGCCGGTAGTCGTCGATCTCGGCGTGCGCAGTCAGGTAGTTGAACACCATGTGAACCTGTTCTGTAATCTGCGCATCGCTGGTCAGCAGGCTCAGGTCGGTGTAGAACCGCGCTGTCACAGGGTTGTAGTTCCCTGTACCCAGGTGACAGTAGCGGCGGGTGATGCCGTCTTCGTCTCTGCGCACCAGCATGGCCAGCTTGCAATGGGTCTTCAGTCCCACCACGCCGTGGAAGACCTGCACGCCTGCATCCTCCATACTGCGCGCCCAGCGGATATTCGACGCCTCATCGAATCGCGCCATCAGTTCTACCACTAATGTGGCTTCCTTGGTAGCCGCAGCCTCAATCAGCGCTTCGAACATGGGCGCGTCGTGGCTGGTGCGGTAAAGGGTCTGCTTGATGCTGACCACCGCATCGTCCTGTGCTCCCTGCTCGATGAAGTCAACCACTGGATCGTACGAATCGTACGGATGGTGCAGCAGAATATCGCGCTCGCGCAGCTCCTCGAACACATTCGCAGACTTGCGGCTCAGGTGCAGCGCCTTGGGCGTAAAGGGGGCGAACTTCAGGTCGGCTCTTGGCACGTCGTTGTAAAAGAACATCAGTCGCGACAGGTTGACCGGTCCCTCGCCACGGAATACCTGGTTCTCATCGAGTTCGAAATTCACTCGCAAGCGTTCCACAATCTCGGCATGGGCGCCGGTCTCGATCTCCAACCGTACGGCGTCGCCCTTGCGCCGATTGTGCAGCTCAACTCTGATCGTCTCCAGCAGCGAGCGAGCTTCTTCTTCCTCAAAATAGAGGTTCGAGTTGCGGGTCACCCGAAATGCCGCATGAGCAAGCACTTCGTAGCCGCGATACATGCTGCCAAGATTCTGTGCAATCAGGTCCTGGAGCAGCAGGTAGTCGTACAATCCATCGGCTGCTGGCAGGCGCAATAACCGCGGCAGCGCTCGCGGCACGGTCACCACGCCCAGCACCTGCGGTCCAGAGCTCCGCCGCTTGGCCCGGAGCAGCAGCGCCAGGCAAAGAGCTTTGTTCAGAACGCGCGGAAACGGGTGCGCCGGGTCGATCGAGATCGGCGTTAGCAGAGGATCGACCTCGCGCTGAAAGTAGCCCTGTGCGAAAGCCTGGGCATCTTCGCCCAGTTCTTTCCACTCCAGCAGCCTAATCCCCTGCTTGCGCAGCTCGGGCAACAGTTGATCGTTCCAGCAGTGGTACTGGGCGGCCACAAAGCTGTGAATCTCTTCAGTCAGCACGTCCAGCGACTCGTTCGGACGCAGCCCATCGTACCCCGGTTCGCGGTAGCCGTCCTCGATCCTCTGCATAAGGCCCGCCTGGCGGACCTCAACGTATTCGTCCAGGTTGTTGCCGGTGATGGACAGGAATTTTACCCGCTCAAGCAGCGGGTTGGTCGGGTCCTCAGCTTCTTCAAGCACTCGCCGGTTGAACTGCATCCAGGAGTAGTCGCGACCGTTAAACAGCTTTTGCTTCTTCGTGGTTCTGGCCATCAATTCCGTCCAATGCGCGTGTTGGAAGTCTACAGCGTTTTGCTCGGCCTGTGCACCTGCTGGCGCTGCATTTCCGGTCCCCGCCACCGGAGACAACTCCATGAGCCAACTCATACATGACCGACGGGCCAAATCATGTTAATGCCGTGCGAAAAGCCACGTTCGAGTGTCCGCATTGACGCCCAGCCACGATGGGTTCAGGATGAGAAGATAAGTGATGCGATAGCAGACTGCCCCAGAGAGGAGTCCCTCCCATGCCCCAGGAATCGATTACTTCGCTTGACAGCCTGATCCCTCCCCAGCCTCTCCCTGCCGGGCTCCAGGAATTCTCCAGGCAGGTCCATGACCTGCTGGACGGCCGGCCAAAAGACGATGAGACCATCGCCAGGGCCTTTGAAGGCATGGACGAGATGTTCGACCTGATCGCTGCAGGCCTGTACACATTGGCTTCCATGCTTGTCGGCGAGGGTGAAGAGAGCGTCCGCATCGTCGAAGCTGCCGTAGCCAATGCAGACATTTCGGCTTGCCACGACCCTGTCCAAGCCCGGAAGGGCAGTCGCCTTGCACTCTGCAATGCTGCCCTCAACACAATTGCGCAGCGTAATCCCAGCAGCCTCGCCGCACCCGGAGGCCTCAAGCCCGCATCCACATGCATTGAGGATGACGATCTGGACGCCGTCAGTTCTTCCGCTGACCAATTGCTGACGATGCTCGCAGGGCCGGATCGCGATCGGGTCAGAAACTGGCTCACCAGCCTGCCAACCTTGACCCGCACCATCTTTGTCCTGCGCGCTGTGGCCGGCTTCAGCGCATCGGAAATCGCCGCAATGCTGCAAGCCCACAGAGGCCCCCAGGCAGCTGGATGGACCGTGGATGCCGTGCGTGAGTTCTGCCGCCAGGGGCTCTGTTCGCTGGCCTCGCAGCTGATCCAGTCCTCAACCGTTCGCTGACCCGCCCGGTTCTCGAGCCTGGACCGTGTGTTCAGGGGATTCCGGATATGATTTTCACTCCTGAAGGCGCTCGGTGAACCGTGTGTGTCCGGCGTGCCCGCCTGCTCGGCACGTCTCCGGTCCGATACACTAGATTTAAGAACCCTGTGGCCTTCACTCGGCATCGAAAACATGCAACCATCTTTTGCCAGAAGCGCCCGGCTGTGAGCTGATCAACCGTGACTCCTTCAAACCATTCAGAAAATCGCACCATCCGGACTTGTGCCCTCGGCCTCTTGCTTGGCCTTGCCGCCTTGGCACCGGGCAGGCTGAAGGCGCAGGTCTCGCTTGGACTGCAGCCCCCTCAGGCCTCCGGGCCCACCTCTTCCAGCTACCAGGGCAGCATTCCCGCAGGAGAGGCCTCGTCGCAGGCTATCGGCCTCTCTCTTGACGATGCAATCCAGCGCGGCCTCAAGACAAACCTCGGTATCATCCTGAGCAGCACCCAATCTGCTGCGGCGCGCGGTCAGCAACTCAGTGAACTGCAATCCCTGCTGCCCTCCGTAGACGCAAACGCCAAGGAAACAATCATGCAGGTCGACTTGCCTGCGGAAGGGTTGCGCATCCCAGGCTTTCCCACCATCATTGGACCGTTCGGATTCACTGACGTTCGCGCGTCCCTCAGCTGGTCGCTCATCAACGTGAGTTCCCTGCGCAACTACCTCGCCGCACGCCACAACTTTGCCGCCGCCCAACTCTCCGCGCAAGATGCCCGGGATATGGTGATCCTGACCGTCGGTAACGCCTATCTGCTCGTACTGGCCGATGAGTCCCAGGTGGCCAGTGTCGAGGCCCAGGTTGTAACAGCAAAAATCTCTCTCGACCAGGCGGTCTCAAACCATCAGGCTGGAACCGCGCCGCTGCTCGATGAACTGCGTTCCCGTGTGGATTCTCAATCGCTCCAACAGCAGTTGATCGTGGCCAACAACGCGCTCGAGAAGGATAAGCTCGCCTTGGCGCGTACCATCGGCCTGCCTCTCGCGCAAAGCTTTACCCTGACCGACAAGGTGCCCTACGCAGCCTTCGATCAAATCGACATCGATGCCACGATCCGCCAGGCACATGCCAACCGCAAGGATCTTGCAGCCCTGCTGGAGCAGACCAAGGCGGCAGAACAGCAGCGCAAGGCTGTCACCGCAGGACGGCTTCCAACGCTTAAATTCGACGGTGACTACGGCGATATCGGCACCACGTTGTCTCACTCGCACGGCACCGGCGATGCCACAGGCACTTTGAGTGTCTCGCTTTTCAAGGAATTTGAATTCCGCGGCGAGGCCCAGCAGGCCCAGGCCCAGTTGGATACCGAACGCGCTCAGTTGAGCAATTTGAACGCCCAGATTGACGCCGACATTCGCGACGCCTTGCTTGACATTGCCTCCGCACAACAGCAGGTCGAGGTTGCAAAATCAAGTGTGGACCTCGCCAACGAAGCCCTCAGCGAAGCGCAGCAGCGATATGCCAACGGCGTCAGCGACAACCTGGCCGTCAGCCAGGCTGAACAGTCCGTGGCCCAGGCCAACAATCAATATGTCACCAGCCTCTACCGTCACAACGTAGCCAAGCTAAGCCTGGCGCGTGCTCTCGGTGTGGCAGAAAATTACAAGAATTATCTGGGAGGAAAGTAGACGTGGCGGATTCAACACCAAAACCAGCCCAAAACACAACGGCGACTGAAATCGAGCAACCGAAATCCAGCCGCAGGCTGGTCATTGTGCTCGTCCTGGTGGTCCTTGTCGCAGTCGCGGTCGCGCTCTGGTGGCATTCCACCTTTACTGAGGACACAGACGACGCGCAGGTAAACGGCCACTTGATTCAGATCAGCTCGCGCATCAGTGGCCAGGTCCTCAAAGTCGATGTGGAAGAGAACCAGCAGGTCAATGCAGGGGATGTCATCGCTGAACTCGATCCGGCAGACTACAAAGTCGCCGTTGAGAATGCCCAGGCTGCCCTTGCCAGTGAGCAGGCCAACGCCGTCGCTGCAAATGTGAACGTGCCCATCACCTCCATCAACACTGGGAGCAACCTCAGTTCCGCCGGAGCAAACCTCTCCGGCTCGCACGATAGCGTCGAGCAGGCTCAGAAGCAATTTGATTCAGCGCACGCCCGGGTGGCCCAGGCTCAGGCAAACCTGACCAAGGCACAGGCCGATCTCGACCGTTACAAACCGCTCGTCGAGAAGGATGTGATCAGTAAGCAGCAGTGGGATGCTGCCGTTGCCGCGGCCGACGGAGCAAAAGCGTCCGTGGCCGATGCCGTTGCCAATGAGCAGGCTGCCGCCGAGGGGATCAAGGTAGCCCGCGAGCACGAGTCCCAGGCCAAAGACCAGTTGAAGTACGCTGAAACAGGCCCGCAGCAGGTCGCCGCCCAGAGTGCCCACGCCAAACAAGCGCAGGCGCAGGTCGCTCAGGCACAGGCTCAGCTCGATCAGGCGAAGCTCAACCTCAGCTACACCAAAATCGTCGCCCCCGTTGCCGGAATCGTCACCCGCAAGAGCGTCGAAGTCGAACAGAACGTAGCCGCTGGCCAGAACTTGCTCACCCTCGTTTCCCTTCAGGATCTGTGGATCACCGCAAACTTTAAGGAGACCCAGCTTCGCCACATGTCCGCGGGTCAGGCTGTCAAGATTGCTGCCGACGCGACCGGCAATTCGTACAACGGCAAGGTCACCCAGATCGGCGGGGCCACTGGTTCTGTCCTGTCTCTGTTCCCGCCTGAAAACGCCACCGGCAACTA
>PLKU01000124.1 GCA_003140705.1 Acidobacteriaceae bacterium | reverse complement strand
AGTGAGTGAAAGCCGTCTGCGCGCGGGGGACCGACCCTAAGTCCCAGGTTTATCTTGGCGTGCGAACGGACCGTGGTTGCCATGCCTGTCCATTGTAGAGCCGGACCGATATGCGCCCTCGTTTACCGTCCTACCGTGCGAACCACCATCTCCTTCGCCGCACGCAGAGCTTCGACCTGGTCGCCGGTCGGATGAAACTCCATGGCCACCTTGTGGTGATAGTTGAGCTCTGCCAGCTTGCGGTAGATGTTCAGGTAGTCGATTTCGCCCGTTCCCGGCTCATGCCGCCCCGGCACATCGGCTACGTGGATCAGCCCGATCACGTCGATGTTATTCTCCAGCTTCTTTATCAGGTTTCCCTCGGCAACCTGCTCATGGAAGATGTCATAAAGAAACTGCACCTGGGGATGATTGACCTGGCGCACAATTTCGATTGCTTCAGCGGCAGAGGTGAGGAAGTATTTGGGATTCTCCTCCGGATCGATGCACTCGAGCAGGAGACGCACCGGCTGGCCATCGATCTGGCGGCCCTCGACCAGCGCGGCTGCGCGCTTGAGGGTTTCAATGGAAATCTGGTGTTGAGCCTCGCGGGTCAGGTCCGGGAACACATTCCCTGAGAGCACGATCATGGCAGGACAGGCGAGGGTTTCCATGGGAACAAGCGCCTGAGTGAGCTCGGCCAGAAAAGCTTCACGCGTGTCTGGATTAGCCACGCCGTGAGCGAGACCCGCCGTGGCATCGAACTTGATTCCCAGCCGCTTGCGGGCAGTGTTGGCGCGGGCAAAGTCGTCTGCGGACCATTTGCGATATTCGCCGACCAGTTCGACGTTGGAGTAACCGGCTTCGGCAACCTTCGACAGGCGGTCTTCGAACGCCAGGTCGGTGAAGACCGTCCACAGCATCACCGAGAGCTGAAACGGCGAGGCTTTGGATGAGGACTCGGCCGCAACTGGCGCTGCCTGCAGTGGAGAGGCAACGGCAGTCAAGGCCGCAGTCGCTAGGGCTTGCGTAAACGATCGGCGGTTCATGCGGCCTCCTGAGGTTTCGCCTTTGCCTTTGACTTTTTTCCCGCCTTGCGCGAACGGCAAAGTTCTTTCCAGTCCTTTTCGGTCTGGTCAGCGTAGAGCGCACCGAAGCGCCCGAGCGCTTGAGCGAAGCCATCGCCACTGCCAAGGTATCCTGCGATCACCAAGGGGTCCCCCGAGCGGGCGTGGCCGCGCGCGAGCAGTTCGCCGCAGACCTGCGCGTAGGCCGCAAGGCCGCTGCCGGACATGTCCTCAATGTCGATGGAGCCCTTGTGATCGTTGAGCTGGCGCACCAGATACTGGCGGCCCGCAATGTGCGTCCAGCCTAGAAACGGGTCAGACTGCAACTGCATGGCCTTCTGGCCCTCCGCCACGCGCTGGCCATTGTGATGCGGCGGATGAGCTTCAGGCAGGTAGGCGTTGTAGCCGGAGGCAGGCTCCTCCTTGATTTGCAGAAAGAGGGCGTCGGCCGGGCCGTTGCCCTCGAAGTAGACGCAGTAGTCGCGCAGACCCACCGAGCCGGTGCCAACCACCTTGAAGGCCACGTCCATCGGACGATAGAACGACAACAGATGCTGGCGCTGGGGCTCCAGCATCTCCCGGTATGGCCCAAGCGAAGCAAGAACGAGAGCGGCCTGGGAGCCGGAGACGCGAGTCAGGATGGGCTTGGATTCCTTGAAGCGGCGCGGGCCGCCGGACTTGTTGGAGATTGGCTCGGTCAGCTGCTCGAGCGTGTGCTGCGGCGTAGCCCGTTCAGCTTTCAACAGCGCTTCGTGAATGGGCGCGACCGTTCCCAGGCGATGCACCTGGAATCGCCCCACCTCAAGGTGCGGCATTTTGGCAAATGCACGCATCTGCGCGATGTAGCGTTCAATACATTGCTCCACAGCCTGCAGGATCGAGTTTTCCTTCTGGCNNAGTCGTTGATGTCGAAGACGAGCCTTCCGTCGGGCGCCGCAAAAGCACCGAGGTTGCGCACATGCGCGTCGCCACAGAGCTGGCAGACGATTCCGGTATTCTGGAGCACGGCCAAGTCCGCGGCCATCACGGGCACAGCGCCTCGAAAATAGCCGAATGGCGACTGCGCCATCAGTTCATATTTGAACTTGATCAGCGCCGGAACGCGGCCCTGCATCGACCGGTCGAGAAGAGTTGAAGGAGAGACCTTCCGCGCCTTGGAGTTGAACGCGTCATGGGCCTGGCGGCCGACTTGTTTCCGCCGTGATTGGCCAAGATGGGTGCGTTCTTCAGGAGTCGCCCAATGCANNCCCGGACCATACAACTCTATGCCCCCGGCGTGCAACCGAAGACTCTGCCTACACCTGGTGAGTTACACTTTTTCAGTAAGCTCCTCACCTCTGACCGAACCCTGAAAACCTGTGGTGGGATCCACTCCTGGAGGATTTCCCCTTTGACGCGTATTGCCGCCCTTTTTATATCAGCCCTTGTTGCCTCTTGTATCGCAAGCCCCTCTCTGAACGCTCAAACACCCGACGCGCAGGCTCCAACTAAGCCGCTGACGGTCGAGGCCATCTTCACCCATGGACCGATCGCCGGGCATCCGCCCGAGGGACTCACATGGTCGCCTGATGGAAAGCATCTGACGTATCTGGATGGAGGCGAGCTGATCGATCTCGATCCTGCCACGGGCAAGCCTCATGTGATGGTGAGCCGGGCCAAGCTTGCCTCCATCTCGGGAGCGGGCGGTTCTGAGACAGACCGCGATCATCGCGATCGGTACAAGATGGCAAGCTATCTGTGGGCGCCTGACTCCTCGCACCTGCTCTTTGACTCCAGCGGGCGGCTCTGGCTTTACGATTTGCACAACGGCACGGGAGTTGAGGCTGGGTTCTCGGGTGCTGCTTCAGGGGACGATCCCAAGTTTTCACCTAACGGCGAATTCGTCTCCTTTATTCGCGATCACGGATTATCCGTATTGCATCTCAAGGACCCTGGCACTCCCCCAGTTGCAGTGGCGCCCGCGCCCAACCCGAACACGCTCAATGGCGAGGTGGACTGGGTCTACGAAGAAGAGCTAGATACGCGCAGCAACTACTACTGGTCGCCGGACTCGAAGAACCTGGCATTTCTGCAGATGAATGAAACGGATGTGCCGCGATATCCGATTACTGACTGGATTCCTACCCATGCCGCGGTGGATTTCCAACGCTATCCTCAACCTGGCGATCCCAACCCCAGCGTACGCTTAGGCGTGGTTAGCGCAGTGGGCGGCAAGACGGTGTGGATCAGGCTTCCCATTCATGACGGGCAGGATTACATCCCGCGCTTTGGCTGGGTCGATCGCAAGACAATTTGGATTGAGACCGTGACTCGCGATCACCAGCACAGGGACATCTACTTTGCCGACGCGACGACAGGGTTGGCGCATTCAATCACTCAGATAACCGACAAGACGTTTCTCGACGACAACTACGACGTTTCAGTGGGCTACGGCACCATCGTACTGTCCAATTGGACCGATGGCCACAACCATCTCTATCTCTACGCCTACGATCAGGCCAATCCCTTGGAAGCCGCGGGCACGCTGCAGAAGCAACTGACGAAGGGCGATTTCGAAGTCGAGGAAGTCTATCGTGTGGATCACGCCGGGAAGGTGATTGACTATGCCAGCAACGAAGGCAACGAGATCGAGCGCCAACTCTGGCAAGTGAGCTTTGATGGCGAACGCAAGCAGCTGACCACGACTGCCGGGTACCATGAAGGAAATTTTGCGCCTAGTGGCACCGCCTTCACTGATGAGCAATCCTCGCGCCTCGAACCGCCGATTGATCGTCTATGCAAAGCGGCCGGCGAATGCAACGTCTTTTGGCAGACGCACGCGATGGACGGCTACCACCTGCGCGCACCGGAACAGCTTGAAATCAAGGCCCACGACGGCAGCACACTTTACGCGACGTTGCTGCTGCCCGGGGGCGTAACCGCCGCGGCAAGTGTTCCGCTGATCGTGAATCCCTATGGCGGCCCTGGCCCGCAATCGGTGTCGAACCGTTGGGGGAGNNTCTTCGACGAGTTGCTGGCCCAGCATGGCTTTGCTGTGCTGCACGCTGACAATCGCGGCACCGGCAATCGCGGTCGCGCCTTTGCGCAGCAGGCATGGCATAACTTCGGCCCGGTGCAATTGGAAGATCAATTGACGGTGGTGGATGCTGTGCTGGCACAGAATCCCCAACTCGATAGCAAGCGACTGGGCTGGTGGGGCTGGAGTTGGG
>PLKU01000408.1 GCA_003140705.1 Acidobacteriaceae bacterium | reverse complement strand
CTCATTCTCAGGTCGCACACCCTTGAGCCCACCGACAATTGCGGCGGTGGGGCGCTTGTGCTACGGTCGATGGTGCAACACTTGGCTCCGGCTGAGGTGAGATTTTCACCAGGCGGTAAGAGCTCCTTGGGCCAATTGCCCATTGATCCCGTTGCGGTGAATCCTGCTCCGGTGTCCTGACTTCGATGTCGCCAGGGCGCTGACTCCGAAGCCCCAAGAGCAACGTAGAGGCGAGTCCCTTGTATCCAACCGGCACGCTGCGCACTCAAGAGCTGACCTCAGAGGAGCGCGCTGTTTATGCGACGCTGAAACCTGAGTGCCTGCCCCAGCATGTGGCCATCATCATGGACGGCAATGGCCGCTGGGCGAAGCAGCACGGCTTGCCGCGCGTGGAGGGGCATCGCGTCGGCGCCGAATCGGCGCGGACGATCATCCNNAAGCGCTTCCTGGGCCACCAGCAGGGAGCTGATGCCGTTCAGCTTGTCACTGAGACCGCATCCCGCATTGGTCTGCCTTGGCTCACGCTCTATGCGTTTTCCCTGGAAAACAATCTTCGCCGCCCCCGCGCCGAAGTCAACTTTCTCATGCGCCTCCTCAAGAGCTACCTGGAGAGCAACCTTGAACGCATGATGGACAACAACGTCCNNCGCACCCATGAATTGCCCGCCGAGGTCCAGGACAAGATGCGCTGGGCAGAGGAAGCCACAGCCCGCAACACAGGTACCACCCTCACCCTCGCTCTTAACTACGGCGGCCGCTCTGAGCTTGTCGACGCCTTTCGCGCCCTCGCCACAGAAATCCAGCTCAAGCGCACAAGCCCCGACCGCATCACCGAGGAAGATATTCACCGCCATCTCTACACGGCNNCGAGATGCGCCTTTCCAACTACTTGTTGTGGCAAGTCGCCTATACCGAGATATACGTCACTGAGCGCCTCTGGCCTGACTTCCGCGGCAGCCATCTTCTCGAAGCCATCGCGGACTTCCAGCGCCGCGAGCGCCGCTACGGCGGACTGGGCGAAGGCTCCAGCGAGGTTGCCGAAGAGGCTGAGCGCGTCAAAATCGCCGCTCATTGATTACTTTGGTTATTCAAAACGCCGTTTTTTAAGATTTCGCGCGTGACGATCTGGCCGCGTTCTGACGAGAATCCAATGTGGAGGTTTCAAATCCCTTGGACAACGATAAGAAAGCGCCGAAGGAAGCGGATTCCGCGGCCAAAGCAAAGCAATTAGCAGAGAAGTTACGTTTCCGGCTGAAAGAGTCAATGGCTCAGCGCGGAGGCTCAGAAGACTTCCTGCATTGGCTGCGATCCGACGGCAAGAAAAGCGCGTAATTGATTCACCTCGGTTAGGACCGCTGCAGCATTGATGCCTGGGTTAGCTCTCACCATATCGCCCCACCGCGTCACGCTCATCCCCGCAGTGTATTCTCAACCAGAGAATGAAACGAATCCTGACCGCTGCCGTACTGATTCCCCTTGTTCTGCTACTTGTGTTCCTCGGCCCCAAGTGGCTGATTACACTAGCAGTTGCAGGAGTAGCAGCCTTGGCCGCCTGGGAGTTTCTCGGGCTCACTGAGCGCAGCGGAGCCAGGCCACCGCG
This sequence comes from Acidobacteriaceae bacterium, assembly GCA_003140705.1. Classification (GTDB taxonomy): domain Bacteria; phylum Acidobacteriota; class Terriglobia; order Terriglobales; family Acidobacteriaceae; genus Telmatobacter. Next base: position 5,681 of record PLKU01000408.1, on the reverse strand, counting down.
CATCGCCGTCCTGGCTGCCATTGGTCTGCTCTTTGCCGGCAGCTTTGAATTCCCTGACCAGACCGCCGTCATCTTTGGCATCCTGTCTCTGGGTCTGATCGTCTACTGCACCTTCAAGCCCCCGGTGGAGCAGGTCATGGCCAACGCGGCTGTCTCCATCCTCTGCCTGCTCTATGTCGGCCTCACCCTTCTTTCTCTGCCTGCTCTTTGCGAAGAAACAAACGGCCCCTCGCTGGTAGCGTTTCTGCTGGTGGTGGTCTGGGCTGGAGACATCACGGCTCTTTATGTTGGCCGCACCTGGGGCCGGCGCAAACTGGCGCCCAAGCTGAGCCCTAAAAAAACCTGGGAAGGTTCGATTGCCTCCGTCGCGGGCAGCCTGCTGGGTGCTGGCGCACTGCTTGGCCTGGCCGAATGGTTGGCCCAATGGAACTCGGCCAAGCTCTCTTACCCGGAGTTCGTCTGGTATTGGCTGGCCCTCGCGGTCGGGTTGAACATAGCGGCGCAGGTTGGAGATTTAGCTGAGTCCGCTCTCAAACGTTCAGTCGGCGTCAAGGACTCCGGCGTCCTGCTTCCGGGCCACGGCGGCGTCCTCGATCGCATCGACGCCCTGCTCCTGGCGGGTCCCGTCCTATGGTACGCTCAGGTTATTCACCAGCGGTTCTGATTGCGTGAATGAACAGTGGTTTTACATGGACGAGGCAACAGCCGCGTTCTGTGCGCCATCGGACGTTTAAACACTTTGAAGCGACTCGCCATCCTCGGTTCCACCGNNGCCAAAGCACCCTCTCCATCGTTGAACAGTTTCCTGAGCGGTTTCAGGTGGCTACTCTCGCCGCTGGTCGTAACCTCGACGAGGTCTTCGCTCAGGCAAACCGCTGGCGTCCGAGGGTAGTCTCCGTCGCCACGGAAGAATTGGCCGCAGAGCTCTCTTCGCGCCTGTCCAAGGCCGGCGTAACCGGCATCGAAGTCGTCCATGGCACCCAGGGCACCGTAGCCTGCGCTACTCTGCCTGAAGTCGACTTTGTCGTCTCCGCCATCGTAGGCGTCGCCGGTCTTGAAGCCACCCATGCCGCCATCCTGGCNNTCCTGCCCATCGACAGCGAACATAACGCCGTTCACCAATGCCTGCGGGTAGGTGCGCATGCTGAGGTCAAGACCATCTGGCTCACGGCTTCCGGTGGTCCGTTCAGAGAACTTCCTCTTGCCAGCTTCGCTGACATCACGCCCGAGCAGGCTCTCAAGCATCCTACGTGGGTTATGGGCCGCCGCATCACCATCGACTCAGCCACCATGCTTAACAAGGGCCTTGAAGTCATTGAGGCTTGCCGGCTCTTCGACGTCTCTCCCTCCCAGGTGCGCGTCACCGTGCATCCGCAATCCACAGTGCATTCGCTTGTGGAATACGTAGACGGATCGATCCTCGCGCAGATCTCCGTCACAGATATGCGCCTTCCGATCCTGTACGCGCTCGCGTGGCCGGAACGCCCGGTCTCAAATCTTACCTTCGACCTGGCCGCGTTGCGACACCTGGACTTTGCGCCGCCCGATTTTGAGCGCTTTCCCTGTTTGCGGTTGGCATTTGAGGCAGCGGAAAAGGGCGGAGCACACTGCATTGCCCTCAATGCAGCAGACGAGGTGGCCGTCGAGGCATTCCTCGAAAGGCGCATTCCGTTCATGGGAATCCCGCGTACAATTGAAAAGGTGCNNCTCGCATCCACGCCAGAGGAGCATCCCGCCACCATCGCTGAGGTGCTCGCCAGCGACCGCGAAGCGCGTCAAACAGCTCGTAAGCTGTTGATTTGAGGTCGGCCACTGAGCAATCAGTTGAAGGAATAATCGTAAATCTATGCATGAGTTTTTGGTTGCTGTAGCTTCGTTTATCGTTCTGGTCGGCTTGATGGTTGTGGTCCACGAATTTGGCCACTTCGCCGTTGCCAAGCTACTCGGTGTGCGCGTTGAGGCCTTTTCCTTTGGCTTCGGTCCCCGCCTCTTTGGATTCAAGTACGGCGATACCGACTACAAAGTCTGCCTCCTGCCCCTAGGCGGCTTCGTCAAAATGACCGGCGAGTCTCCGGAGCAAAATCTTGAGGCGCCCGGCACACATACCGAGGAACTGCCAGAAGACCCCGGCGCTTTCACATCCCATCCCCGCTGGCAACGGATGCTCATCGGTGTTGCCGGCCCCATTGCCAATTTCATCCTCGCCTTTGTGTTGATGGTCTTTTACTACGCCGTCTTTAACGAGGTCCCTTCCGTTGAAGTAAAGTCGACGACTGTGGAGTGGGTTCTCGCCGGTTCCGCGGCAGCCAAGGCAGGCATCCAGCCCGGCGACGTCATTCGCCGCTTTGACAATGCCGACAATCCCGACTGGGATGCGGTTTACACCCACGCTGCTCTCGACCCCAACCAGTTTGTTCCCTTGACGGTGGATCGCGGTGGCACAAGCCTGCAGCTCACGTTGCAGATGCCTCCCGAGATCAAGGGCGACGATGTGTCGGGTCTGCTGCCCCAGTATCTTCCCGATCCCATTGCCGTCGATCGGGTTGAGCCAAATACCCCGGCCGAGAAGGCTGGCATGCGCCCCGGAGACGCCATCCTGTCTGTCGACGGTCACCAGTTCCACACCCTGCAATCGCTGGTTTCGTATCTGCAGGCCGGCCACGGCGCCCCTGTTTCCGTGGTTCTGATCCGCAATGGGGTCACGCTTCCCCCCGTCATCGCCCACCCGGCGCAACTCGACGCGGGCTGGAAGCTCGGGTTCGCCGCCAAGCCGATCGCGTACCGCGATTCTCCGCTCCCGTTGAACGTGGCTGTCATCAAGAGTCTCGACTTCTGTGCAGACAAATCTTTCGTCATTGTCGAGGTGCTGCAGCGGCTCCTCACCCACAAGGTTTCCATCTCGCAGCTTCAGGGTCCGGTAGGGATTGCCCGCGCAGCCGGCGACGCGGCTGAAACCAGGGGCTGGCTCCCCAAATTCGGGCTGGCAGGAATGATCAGCCTCAACCTCGGCATTCTCAATCTGCTGCCCTTTCCCATCCTCGACGGCGGCATGATCTTCCTGCTGCTCATTGAGAGCGTGCTCCGCCACGACATCAACCTCAACGTGAAGGAGCGCATTTACCAGGCGGCCTTCGTCGTCATCATCGCCTTCTTCGCCTTCATCCTCTTCAACGATGTCACGAGACTCCCGATCTTCGAACACTTAAAGCCGTAAGACAGCGTTCAGGGTTCACCGATCAGTTTCAGATTCGACTCCTGTCACTGAACACTGTTCACTGTCCACGGTCACGAGAAGCCCATGCCTGTGACCACTGAAGTCCGGGTCCGCTATGCTGAAACCGACCAGATGGGCATCGNNGTCTCGCCTACAGCCAGCTTGAGATCGACCACGATTGCATCTTGCCCGTCGTCAATGCCAGCTGCCGCTATCGCGCGCCTGCACGCTACGACGACCAAATCCTCATCGAGACCCGCCCATCGCTTCTGCGCGGCTCGGTCATCAAGTTCGCTTATCGAATTCTCCGCAAGGCTCCCGACGGTGAACAGGCCACACTCCTCGCCGAAGGCGAGACGGTGCACGTTGTCTGCGACGACCAGCTAAACCGCAAGCCTCTTCCCGAGCGCTACGAAGCCGCCCTCCGCGCCATCATGGCTCAGGAATAAACCACTCTTGTTGAGCCGAAAGAATGCACGCAGACCCGGCCCCGGAGTTACTGAAGGTTTCGCATCTGTGAAACCTAAAACGGCTTATACCGAAGGAAGCTTTCCGCCGTCCGGCCCACCCAACGGCACATGGCCAGCATCCCGTCGGCTTCCATCCGCCNNTTGGACTGATCCCGCCAATCTCCTGCGCCACCTCGCGCCACGACAGCCCGCGCACACGCCGCTGCTCATCCATTGCTTCATACAAGACCCGGGCATCAAATCGCATCGGCACGGGCCAAAATTAACCCGACCCTTTTTCAAAGTCAAGCGGGTTCAATGCGTATCATCGAAACAGATTATCCTATCCGCATGAACATGGACCAGCCACAACCAGGGGAGCCGGAATTAACCACCGCCTCCGAACTGCAGGAGATCCTCGTCGAACTCTCCCGACGTGAGCCCATCTTCCATCGCCCCAAATTCGGAACGAGCCGCGCCGACTTCGAGCGATTGATGGCCGACGACTACTGGGAGACAGGCGCATCCGGCCGTCGCTATTCCCGCGACTTGATTCTCGATGTATTGGAGAAGCGTTTCTCCGTTCCCCACGCCGACGTATGGGAGACCAGCGGCTTCCAATGCCGCAGACTGTCAGAGGATACCTACCTGCTCACCTACACGCTGCTCCAGGACAAGCAACGCCTCACCCGTCGCGCAACTATCTGGCGCAGCACTCCTGACGGCTGGAAGATTCTTTACCACCAGGGAACGATCGTGCAGGACGCTTGAAAGGCCTTCTACTGCACCACCACTGCGAGCGCAAACCCGTCATACCCCTTCATGCCCACAGTTTGCAGAACCGTCGCGCTCAGCCGCGGCTGCGCAGCCAGCCGTTCTGTGAAGCGGCGCACACCCTGCACCATGGGGTCAGGGCACTCTGCGTCAACTACTTTCCCTTCCTGCACCACGTTGTCGGCTACGATCACCGTCCCCACGCGCGACAGCTTCAGTGCCCACTCCAGGTATTCCGTATAGCTCTCTTTATCCGCATCGATGAAGATCAAATCGAACGGAGTAGCGGCTGAATGTTCCAGAGTCGGCAGGGAATCGATGGCTCGACCCACAAGAATCTCTACCCGATCCAGGACTCCTGCCTTGCGTAAGTTCTCGGTTGCCGTCTTGGCATGATGCGGATCGAACTCTAATGTCACAACGCGTCCGCCTTCAGGCAGCGCCCGCGCCAGCCAGATGGTGCTGTATCCGCCAAGCGTTCCAATCTCGAGCACACTCCGTGCTCCAGACACGCGGACCAGGAAATCAAGAAATTTCCCCTGTAGTCTTGTAACGTCAATCGCCGGCAGCCCAGCCTTCTTGTTCGCCGCAACGGCCGCATCCAACTCGTCGCCAGCCACAGACGGGGCCACCCAATCGCAAAAATAGCGGTCAACCTCTGCCCAAATTTTCTGCACTTTGATCTCCCGCGGAAATTACTTGTCGCGCGCCACCACAAAGTCAGGCACCCACAGCAGGGCGCGCTTGAACTCTGATTCAGGCATCGATGCCAGCGCCACGCGCGACTGCTCGGCGTAGCGGTCCGCTACCGACATAGCATATTCCACTGACCCGTTGCGGAGCAGAATCTCCTGAATCTGCTGCCTGCTCGCGTTCTCAAAGCTTCGATCGTCCAGAACCCGCTGGATCGTCTGCCGATCGCTGGCCCTGCCGTGATCAAACGAGTGGATCACCGACAGCGTCGCCTTGCCCTCGCGCAGGTCGCTGGCCACCGGTTTGCCAAGCACTTCCTCCGTAGCCGTCAAGTCCAGCACGTCGTCCACAATCTGGAAAGCCAGCCCCACGGCGCGCCCATAGGCCGCCAGGCTTGCTTCCACCTGTTCGCTCGCCCCGGCAAGCACTGCGCCCAGCCTCATCGAAATGGCAAACAGGCAGGCAGTCTTGCGGAAGATCAGGTCGTAATACTCCGCCTCTGAAACAGCCTTGCCCAGCTTTTGAATCTGCAGCAGCTCGCCCTCGACCAT
>PLKU01000214.1:11578-12681 GCA_003140705.1 Acidobacteriaceae bacterium | reverse complement strand
TCGAGTCCTGCCAGGTGCTCCATCAAGAAAGAGGAATGGAAATGCAGTTGATCGATGGAACGATACCGGTGTTTGGCGAAGCGGACGAGAAGACGCTGAAGCAGATACGTACTTGCGCGAAGACCGCGGACAGGGTTGCCCTGATGCCTGACAACCATCTCGGTTACGGAGTGCCGATCGGCGGCGTCGTCGCCTACAGGAATGCCATCAGCCCCACCGGAGTTGGATATGACATCGGCTGTGGCAACAAGGCGGCCCGTCTTGATATGACGGGTGCGGATCTGCCTCCGAACATCGGCCGAATCATGGACGAAGTAGCGGACACGATCAGTTTCGGCATTGGTCGCAAGAATGCGGAGCGCGTTGACAGCGCTGTTCTGGATAAAGCGCAGGACGGTTGGAATCTGGAAGCAACTCGTCCTCTCTATCAGAAGGCTGGGGCTCAGCTTGGGACTGTCGGATCAGGGAACCACTACGTCGACATCTTCACAGATGAGGACGATCGCGTCTGGGTAGGGGCCACTTTGGATCCCGCGGCTTTGGTCACGGAGTTNNGATTCACAACCACCACAACTTTGCATGGCACGAAAAGCATGGCGATGAGATGCTTTGGGTTGTTCGCAAAGGCGCAACGCCGGCATTTCCCGGAGTGAAGGGATTTGTCGGCGGCTCGATGGGCGAGCAATCGGTCATCCTTGAAGGTGTGGAGAATGAGAATGCAAAGTACAGTCTCTACTCCACCGTCCACGGTGCAGGCCGCGCCATGGGGCGCAACGAAGCGCGCGGTGTGTACGACCGAAAGACTGGCGAGTGCAAGCGCGCCGGAAAGGTTACCCAGGAGATGATGCGCTCATGGATCGACCGCTCCGGAATCGAATTGAGAGGCGGCGGACTCGATGAGTCTCCCGACTGCTACAAGCGGCTTGACGATGTTCTTGCTACGGTCTCGGACTCCGTGCGCGTTCTGCATCGGCTAACACCAGTCGGTGTGGCGATGGCCTCAGCAAAAGAATTCGATCCATACAAGGATTGAATTGCAACGCATCACTAACTGCGGTACTCTGTAACTGAAAGCGAGACTTATGCAGCAGACCTTCAAACAC
>PLKU01000214.1:0-11473 GCA_003140705.1 Acidobacteriaceae bacterium | reverse complement strand
GGGGGTTCAAATCCCTCCGCCCGCGCCAAGTTTGCCAGCGAAGCAGAAGTGGATATTGCGCAGGTCTCATAACCCTGTTGTAGCTGATTCGAGTTCAGCCGCTGGCACCACGTACGTGTAGCTGCTAGTTGGCATGTAGCCGTCTCCTTATAAGAGAAGGACTGCGGGTTCGACACCCGCCACGTACACCATGAGCGCGTCGTATAGCGGCTGGTTATACCTGCCTCTTAAGCAGGCTGACGCTGGTTCAAATCCAGCCGCGCTCACCATTGTGGGTTCGTCGCATAGCGGATATCTGCACTCGCCTTTTAAGCGAAGAGACGTGAGTTCAAATCTCACCGGACCCACCATGAGCCTATCGTCTAACGCACAAGGCAGCGTTCTTCTAAAACGCGAATCCCGGTTGGATTCCGGGTAGGCTCTCCATCAACCCGTGGTGAAACTGGACATCACAATGCTCTCCTAAAGCACTCTCGGTTCGTATCCGGGCGGGTAGACCACAAGTTTTTGCGCATGTAGTTCAACGGATAGAGCAGAGGCCTCCGAAGCTTGAGATGGCGGTTCAGGTCTGCCCATGCGCACCACAATTGCGGACGTAGATTAGCGGCTAAATCGGCTGGCCTACACCCAGTTCATCGCAGGTTCGAGTCCTGCCGTCCGCACCAGATTCAAGAACCTCGGAACTCTTTTGCCCGGAAGCCACATTCTCCTGTGTGGGAGGTGGGCAACTCAATCGCGATCTTCTGTTCGGTTGCAGAAGACGGTCACCATCCTGTTCGAGGTGATACTGCAAATGGCTGCTGCCCGATTGCCTCTTATTCTGTTGGCGCTGGCGTTTCCAATTCATCAATCAGTGGAAAGCCAGTTATCAACATTTGACAGCCCGATGGTCGGCCTGGCTAAGAGTTATAGAAATAAGCAATTTGACCTTCTTGGAAGGCGCGATGAGCTCTAAACCGGACTAAGAACTTTGGAAAGCAGGGTCTGTTCCTCCCGGCCCCGCACCTTGCGGTGCCAGGGGCATTTCGCACAGACGGACCCCGGAGGCGGCAAAGATTGCGTTGCCGACTGCAGGCGCCAGACCGACGAGGCCGGTCTCACCCGCGCCTGCCGACGGCAGGTCTTTCCGGTCGATCAGCACCACCTCAATCTGTGGCGTGTCACTGAAGCGCGGAACGCGATACTGCGCGAAGTGAGGGTTCAGAATGCGCCCATTCGCAAAGAGAATCCTCTCGAAAAGAGCGCCGCCAATACCCTGAACGATAGCGCCTGTAATCTGATTGTTCAGGCCGTCGGGATTCACTATGGCACCGCACTCCCAGGCTTGGACGACGCGGCGGATGTGCACGCGCTTGCTGGTCGGATCGATCTCCACTTCAGCGCATGTCGCCACGTAGCCGCCCTTGTCCACTCCACCAGCAATGCCGAAGCCGCGCTCGGGGCTGGATTTCAGATTGCCCCATCCGAACTTGTCTGCAGCAGCCTGAAAGACAGCTTGCAACCTCGGGTCGGTGATGTTCTTCAGGCGAAATTCAAGGGAGTCGATGCCGGCTGCATGGGCGATGGCGTCCATATGACACTCGCGGGCAAAGTGGTTGGCAGTCGATGCGAGCCCACGATAGGAACCTTGACGAAGCGGTGAGTTGGAAGGATGGTATTGGATGAGCTGATTGGCTACGTTGTATGGTGTGGTAATGGCGGCGGGACCTGAATTGTAGTTGTGATGCTCCCAGGCAACTAATGTTCCGTCGTGCCGAGCGCCTGCCTTGATCTCAATCAGACCGGCGGGGCGAAAATAAGCCCAGGTCATCTCTTCGCTCCGCGTCCAGACCACCTTCACGGGCTTGCCCGCGACTCTAGCCAAGCGGGCAGCTTCAATAGCCGCCTCGCCAGTATGCTTGCCGCCATAGCCGCTTCCCATGTCGGGTTGAATCACGCGAACCGCGGAAGCAGACAGGTGAAATGCCTGGGCGAGCTCGTCGCGAACGCCGAATGGGCGCTGGGTTCCTGTCCAGACGGTCAGCTTGTCGCCGTTCCACTCAGCCACCGCCGCACGCGGTTCCAGAGTNNCGTGCGCAATGTATGCGATCGTGTACCGCTCCTCGACCTTCACATCGGCGCCCAACAGGGCGTCCTTGACTGAACCGGAAACGTGTTGCGGACCTTCGTCTTGACCAGCTTCTGGATTGGCCTTCAGATATTCGAAAAGGCCCTGGTTCGAAGGCTGCGCCGGCACAGCCCACTTGGCCTGGATTGCCGCGACCCCTCTCTGCGCTGTGAAGGAATCGGGGGCGATGACCCCGGTGAATTCTCCATCGCGCACGACCTTCACTTCAGGCAGCTTCTCCGCTGCGGTCGTATCCATCGATACCAGAGTTGCGTTGAACCCGTCCGCCCGCAGCACAGCTCCGAAGAGCATCTCCGGCCGCGTAATGTCAGATGGATATTTGTGTTTCCCGGTCACAAAGTCACGGCCCTCGGCCTTGGCCATGGCTTTCCCTGCAACCTTCCAGTCCACGGCCTTTGTCAGGGCCTCTTCGCCTGCGATCACCTTGACCAGCTTCTCGCCCCGAGTAAGGCTTCCATAGGTGATCGATCGCGTTGATTGAGAATCGGTCACTCTGCCATCCGCAGCCGTCAACAATGTCGCATCCACTTTCAAGCGCTCCGCGGCCATATCAATCAACAGCTGGCGTGCGGCAGCGGCCATGGTGCGCAACTGGGGTCCCATGGTCGGAGTGGTGCGGCTGCCGAAGGTGCCCATGTCCCAGGGAGTGAGGTCGGTATCGCCCATGGTCATGGTGATGGCATCAAACGGCACTCGCAACTCCTCGGCGACAAGCTGCGCCAGAGAGGTGCGGATGTTCTGCCCAACTTCAACCTTCCCGGTAAATACCGTCACGCGGCCATCGGCCGCAATGTGCAGCCACGCGCCTACATCCTTGGGGAGCTCATGTCCGCCGAAGGCGTGCCCCGACTCCTGCGCCCACGCCAGTGTGGGCGTGAAGCAAACCAGCAACCCGCCGCCAAGCACCTTCATGAAATCGCGGCGATCCAGCCTCGCGCCGGTCAATCCGGTCCGGTCACCATGGCTCGAGGCCTCAGGCCTGTCTTGATCATGTGTGATCATCGGCCCGCCCCTTTGCTTTGAAGCCGCGCAGCAAGCTTGACCGCTTCAACGATGCGCGGATAGGTGCCACAACGACAGATGTTTCCTTCCAACGCCTCGACGATCTGTTCCTCGCTAGGATTGTGGTTTTCACGCAGCAGAGAAGTTGCACGAACTACCATGCCGGAAGTGCAGTAGCCGCACTGAAATGCGCCTTGGGCAAGGAATGCTTGTTGCACTGGGCTGAGAATGCCGTCCCGCTCCAGGCCTTCAACGGTGAGTATTTTCGAATTAGCCGCCGACCCGATTGGGACCAGGCAGGAGCGGGTTGCCTTTCCTTCGAGTAGCACCGTGCAGGCCCCGCACTGGCCCTCACCACAGCCGTACTTGGTCCCAGTCAGATTGAGCCGGTTGCGCAGTACAGAGAGCAGGGTCTCCTCACGGGAGGCGTTTACGCGGACGTCTGAACCGTTCACGTTTAAAACAAAATCGCCCATCCCACACCTCGGATACAACCCTCTAGGGGGATCCAACCAGATTCAGGATACCGCACGCCAATTCGGCCAAATTCAGTTTACGCCCTGTTTGCGCCGCATATGCATGCGTGCGCATTTCTCGGTGTTTGGACCCTCCTGGCAAACAAGGGCAGGATCCAATCCATTCGCTCAGTTTCATAGTCAATGAACCGAATGCCCATCAATCCTGTAGGGTAGACGTTGCAGAGATTTTGCTCCGCCGATAGTGAGGACCGAAAATCTCAACTTGCGCCATAGCCTCTTGTCGCCAAGTGACACTGGCCGGTTGTCGCCCAACCTTCTCCAAGCTGCAGTAGTTTTATACTCATCCATAGGTGAGGGAAATAGATGTCAAAACGCGAATTCCAGACCGAAGTCAACCAGCTGCTGCAACTGATCGTCCACTCCCTTTATTCGCATCCTGAGATCTTCCTCAGGGAGCTCATCTCCAACTCCTCCGATGCACTCGATAAGCTCCGCCACTTGACGCTTGTCGATGAGGCTTACAAGCCCCTCTCATTCAATCCACGGATTGACCTGGAGCTGGACGATGAGACCAAGACCCTCACCATTGCCGACACCGGCATTGGCATGAATGAGGAGGATCTGGTTTCACACCTGGGCACTATTGCCCGCTCCGGCACCAAGAACTTCCTCTCTCAGCTCTCTGGCGATGCAAGGCGGGATTCGAATCTGATTGGCCAGTTTGGCGTTGGCTTCTACAGTGCATTCATGGTGGCCGACCGTATTGAAGTACTCTCGCGGAAAGCGGGTGAAGAACAAGCTTGGCGCTGGGTCAGTGATGGCCAAACAGGATTCGACATCGAACCCGCGGAGCGAGCCGCCGCCGGTACAACGGTGCTTCTCCACTTCAACGAGGAAGGGAAGCATTACGCCAACAGCTGGCGTTTGCAAGAGATCGTGAAGAAGTACTCCAACCACATCGCTTTTCCCATCTTCCTCACCTACGAAAAGAGCGATTGGAACGTAGAAGAAAAGAGATCCATCAATACCCGCACCACTGAACAAGTCAATTTGGCCAGCGCCCTCTGGCGCCGGCCCAAGAGCGAAATCACCGAAGAGGGATACAAGGAGCTCTACAAATCCATCACTGGCGATTCCGAAGACCCTCTTTTCTGGTTTCACACCAAGGCCGAGGGGAGCCTTGAATACACCACGCTTTTCTACGTGCCCTCAAAGGCTCCACTCGACCTCTACCAGGCTGAGTACAAGGCCGGCGTCAAGCTCTACGTCAAGCGCGTCTTCATTTTGGACGATACCAGGGAGCTTCTACCGCAGTATTTGCGCTTCATCCGCGGCATCATTGATAGCGAAGATCTTCCCCTCAACGTCAGCCGCGAGATTCTGCAGCAGAATCGCGTACTCACCAGCATCCGCATGTCCAGCGTCAAGAAGATCCTCTCCGAGCTGAAGAACATCTCGGCCAGCCTGCCCGAGCAGTATCTGAAGTTCATCGCCGAGTACAACCGTCCCCTCAAGGAAGGCCTCTACAGCGACTTCGCCAATCGCGAAACGCTCCTCGAACTCATCCGCTTCAAGTCCACAACTGTGGTCGGTCTCACCAGTCTCGCCGACGTGAAGTCACGCATGAAGGAGGGGCAGAAAAGCATTTACTACATCACCGGCGGCGCTGAATCTCTGCTCCGGACATCGCCACTGCTCGAGATCTACAGGAAGAAGGATCTTGAAGTTCTCGTTCTCGATGACGATTTTGATGAAATTGTATTCTCCGGCATTGATAAGTACGGCGACATCGACCTCAAGGCGGTCAACAAATCCTCTACGAGCGAAGACCTGAAAGGTGAAGCCGGGCCCGACAAGGCCGAAGGGATGAAGCCCCTGATCGATAAGCTGAAGGCCACGCTCGGCGATCGCGTCAAGGACGTTCGAGTATCCGTGCGCCTCGCAGATAGCCCTTCCTGCATCGTCTCCGACGAAGAAGAACCCTCCATCCAGATGCAACAGATGCTACGTGCCATGGGCCAAAAAGAGATCCCCGCGCCCAAACCTACCCTGGAGATCAATCCTGATCACGAGATCGTGAAAAAACTGTTAGCCCGTATCGATGATGCCGTCGTAGAGGACGCATCCTGGCTGCTTCTTGATCAGGCACTCCTTATGGAAGGAGTTCAACTCCAGGACCCGGTCGCCTTCGTCCAGCGCCTCAATCGGATCCTGAATCTCTCCATTTAGAGGTGTTCCGTGCACCTATCGTCCTGCCGCTCTGTCAAGCGCCAGAAGACGTGGGAACTTGTCTCTTGTGCCGCCATTTGTCAACCGGTCTTCTCATTTTGAGCTTCGACAACAGCGCTTTCTGTCATTTCGAAAAGGCTGGACGGCGATACTCGTAATGGACTAGGATTCGGCTCGAATGGGATTGCAGACTGAGATGCGGGGCCAGATGTGCTTTGCGCGATGGGATGGCCATGAGAGCGGCGATCAGGAATCGGGGCAGGGGATTCCCGCATCGGAAGCGATTCATTCGCCGGGACCGCTTCCACAGCGGCTCAAAGGTGAGGCTTGCCGGCTCGGTATCTGCGTTACTCTTCTAACCGAAAGTGCGCTGTCATCATAAGGAAAAGACAATGTTCAGGCTTGACGCCGACAAAAGGGTTCACTTCTGCGACGGTGTCACGCGCCGGGACTTTCTTCACGCCGGATCGCTCACATTCCTGGGACTGTCAATGCCCCAGTTTCTCCGTCTCAAGGCGATGGGGGCGATGAAGCCGGGCAAGGATGTCAGCTGCATTCAATTGATGCTCGTGGGCGGCCCGAGCCAACTCGATACGTGGGACATGAAGCCGGATGCCCCGGCCTCCATTCGAGGGCCCTTCAAACCAATCAAGACCAACGTATCCGGGATCGAGATCTCTGAAATCTTTCCCCGCATGGCAAAGCACGCCGACAAGTTTGCCCTTTTGCGCTCGGTCTACCATACAGCGGCCGCGGTACATGACACCGGATGCCAGATGATGCAGACAGGAAGGCTGTTTCAGGGCGGTCTTGAGTCGCCGAATTTTGGTTCGGTGCTTCGGTTTGAAAAGGGGCCGCTCGGGGATATGCCTCCCAACGTCCTGCTCCCCTACCCCATCGGACAGCTTGGCGGTAATTTGCCGCACGGCGATACCGCCGGCTTTCTCGGAAAGGGGTTCGATCCCTTTGTATTGAATGCCGATCCCGCGGATCCCAACTTCAAGGTACCGGACTTGCTCCCGCCCGATTACATTTCGGCCGTCCGCGTCGATCGTCGGCGAAGCTGGCGCCAGGAAGTCGACAAATCAGTTCAATACTTCGAGGACTCGAATCAGGATTCGAAGCTGATGGATTCGACATTCAATCAGGCGTACACTCTGATGACTTCCGCGAAGGCGCGTGAGGCCTTCGAACTCTCCCAGGAACCGGAAGATGTCCGTAAACGATACGGTATGAATCGTTTTGGCCAGGGTTGCCTGTTGGCGCGCCGGCTAGTGGAGAGAGGCGTTCGCTTCGTAACCCTCAACATGTTTGAAACCGTTTTTAACGATATAACCTGGGACATTCACGGCTCAGCTCCTTTCAGTCCGATTAGCTGCTACAGCGACTTGGTAGGCCCGATGTTTGATAATGCTTACAGTTCACTGCTTGAAGACTTGAGCCGGATCGGGCTGCTCGATACCACGCTGGTCCTTGCAACCGGCGAATTCGGACGCACGCCGCGCATCAATCCCGCCGGAGGTCGCGATCACTGGCCGCAGTGTTGGACCGTCGTTTTCGCGGGAGGCGGGGTCAAGGGCGGGCAGATTGTCGGCGCCTCGGACCAAATCGGCGCGGCGCCTCAGGACCGCCCAGTAACTCCCGCTCACATCGCGGCTACTGTATACAAGTGCCTTGGCATTCCGGTAGATACGGTATTGAAAACTCCGCAAGGACGCGACGTGCGGCTTGTGGATACCGGGTTTGACCCAATCGATGAGTTGCTGGTTTAGGCGTAGATCGCGGGCAAACAGGCTATGCCTCAGTTGCTATGCCGGATTGATGGCTTTTCCTTGCGGCATGAAGGATGAATGATGGAGCCTCGCAAGTGTTTACTGCTCGTCGCGCTGACCGTTGGGTTCTCGGTCTCGTACGTCATTCTCGATTCTATCGCGGGGCAGACCCCATCGCTTCCGCATGGACGGGCGCTCACCGATTCTCCGTACCATCCGTCAGATATGTCGAAGCCCGGGGGTGAAGGTCTCACTTCAGCCAACATTGTGAAGTCGGCACAGCCAGGCAGGCCAAGCAATTCTTCGCTTGCTTTGCTGGCGAAGATTGCAATCCTTCCATCTTCAATCTCCATCACTGGCCCGCGATACAGCCAGCGGCTTCTTGTCGAGGGAACATTTGCCGATGGCCATCAAGAGGAACTGACTTCGCGTGCGATGATTGCCGTCTCCGACCTTACGATCGTCAAGGTAGATAAGGACGGCGTTGCCTTCCCCCAGGGTGATGGCCAGGCGATCGTTACCGTAACCGTCCAGGGCCATCGAGCTACTGCGCCCTTGATCGTCAACCATTACGCGGCCACTTCCAACTGGAGCTTTCGCAACGATGTGCTGCCGGTGATGACGAAGATGGGCTGTAACTCAGGGCCATGCCACGGTGCTGCTGCGGGGAAAAATGGCTTCAAGCTCACGCTGCGCGGATATGACCCGAGCACAGACTATTACACGCTCACGCATCAGGCCCTCGGCCGGCGTACCGATCCGATCGAACCTGCCAGAAGCCTGATCCTTCTGAAGCCGACGCTCACAATATCGCATGGCGGCGGAAGGCGCTTCGATGTCGGTTCGCCGGAGTATAAGGTGATTGCCGGATGGCTCGCGCAAGGAATGCCGGCGCNNCTGGAATCCGATGCGCTGGTTACCAACATCCAGGTTCTTCCCCGCGAAGCTTCGCTCCAGCCCGGCGCCCAGCAGCAGTTGATTGTTACGGCAACCTTTTCCGATGGTCACACCGCGGATGTCACTCGCTGGGCAAAATATGACAGCGGAGATGAAGGCGTCGCTACCGTCGACAACAATGGCCACGTCGTCATGCACGGCTTCGGCGAGGCTCCGGTGACAGTCTGGTATCAGAGCCATGTCGCGTTCTCCAGGCTGCGCATTCCTTTTCCGTACAAACTGCAAGAGTCGATGTTCCTGAAAGCTCCTCGCAATAACTTCATTGACGACGCAATTCTCAAACACCTCAAGGCTCTTCACGTTCCGCCTTCACCTCCTGCGAGCGATGCGGAATTCATGCGCAGAGCCTATCTGGATGCGGCGGGAATTCTGCCTGGTCCCTCTGAAGCGGAAAAGTTCCTGCGGGATCCTTCGCCCGATAAACGGAAGCGGCTGATCGAAGATCTGATGAAGCGGCCCGAGTTCATCGATTATTGGGCGTACAAGTGGTCCGATCTGCTCCTGGTTTCAAGCAATCGGCTCTCCAACGATGAGATGTGGAGCTACTACAACTGGATCCGCGACAGCGTAGCAAGCAACAAGCCGTGGAACAAGTTTGCGTCGGAGATTGTTACTGCTACCGGCAAGACTCTCGACAATGGCGCTGCCAACTACTGGGTGATCCACCGTGATCCTCTCGATACCTCTGAGAACATGGCCCAGGCCTTCCTCGGCATCAACATAAGTTGCGCGCATTGTCATAACCATCCTCTGGCTAAGTGGACCCAGAAGGACTACTACGGTATGGCCAATCTGTTCGCGCGCGTGCGACTCAAGACATCCGCGCCCTCGGGCTTTCGTCCCGGGGTTGGATCGTTATTCAATGACGTCACCGTTTACTCCGCGCCCACCGGAGAGTTTATGGACGATCGCCTGATGATTCCGTTGCCGCCTAAACCGCTGGATGCCAGGGCCCTCTCCAGCGAAGTCCCCGGCGATACCCGCCTCTATTTCGCCAAGTGGCTCACGTCTCAAGAGAACCCATACTTTGCACGTAATATCGTCAATCGCGTGTGGCGCAATTTCATGGGGCGAGGCCTGATTGAGCCTGTCGACGACCTTCGAGATACGAATCCGGCAACCAACGATGAATTGCTGGACGCATTGGTCAAGGATTTCGTCGAGCACAATTTCGATGTCGACCACCTGATTCGGACCATCATGCAGTCCACTACCTATCAGGCTTCGTCGAGACCTCTCAAAGATAACGCCGACGATGACAAGTACGGTTCGCACTTTGTCATAAGGCGCCTTCCCGCCGAGGTCCTCCTCGACGCCTATTCGCAGGTAACCCGGGTTGCCGAGAATTTCGACAAGTATCCTGCCGGGACACGTGCAATGCAGCTACCGGACACTGCTGTGAAGTCCTACTTCCTCACCGCCTTCGGACGTCCACTGCGGCAGCAAACGCGCGAAAGCGAACGCACCTCCGTTCCCACCATTACGCAGGCGCTGCATATCATGAATGGAGACACCCTGAACCACAAACTGCTCGCTCCGAATAACTCGGTCGACATGTTGATTCGCCTCGGCTTCTCCGATGAGCAGATTCTTGACTATCTCTACCTGGCCTCATTAAGCCGTCATCCCACTGACTCGGAACGATCGGTGCTTCTCGACGCTCTCGCCTCGGCCGAGCAGCAAGAGATCGCAGGTGCAAACGATCTGCGACGGGCAGCGTTGATCGATATGTCTTGGGCCTTGTTGACAGGCAAGGAATTCATGTTCAATCACTGATCCGTTATGTGCGCCGCATGCGCATCATCCTGCGCTTGCTTGATGAATGCCAATTGCGGGAAACCAGGTTAATGATGCAAAACCGCCAACAGAAGCTTCGAGCCGTCCGCGCGACCGTTGAATTCGGGAGCGTCTGTGCGCTGGCTCTCGTGGTCTGTGCGATCCTTGATCGCGGCGCCCTGGAACCACGCGTGATGGCTGCATCAACGCCCAGTTTCAGTGCGGATGTCGCTCCCATTCTGCAAAAGAATTGTCTTGCCTGCCACTCAAGCTCCATACATAGGAGCGGCCTCATTCTCGAGAGCTATAGCGGGTTAATGAAAGGTGGCAGGCATGGGCAGCCGATCCTACCTCACGACGCAAAGGGAAGCCGCATTATTCAGATGCTTGAGGGGGACGTTGACCCGCAGATGCCGGCGGAAGCGGCCCCGCTTCCGGCCTCCGACATCGAAGTCATCAAGGCATGGATCAATGCCGGCGCTGAGGGGCCCGTCGCCAGCGAAGCCATGCCGCCTATGGTGACTCTATCGATTCCCGACATTCAACCGGTAGTAGCCGTAGTCTCCCCGGTGACCTCGGCGAAATTCTCTCCTGACGGGAAAGTTCTTGCCGTGGGCGGCTATCGCGAGGTCCGTCTCATTGATCCTGCTTCGGGCAACGTCCTCGCCACGCTCTCCGGGCACGCCAACTATGTGCGTTCCATCGCGTTCAGTCCTGACGGGAAGTGGCTCGCTGCTGCCGGCGGGTCGCCGCAGCTCAACGGGGAAATCAGGATCTGGGACCTTCAGTCGCATCAGCTCCTGAAGACAATGCAGGGCCACAAAGATTGCATTTACTCCATTGCCTGGAGCCCGGATGGAAAGCTTCTTGCTTCGGGAAGTTATGACCGGATGGTAAAGCTATGGGATGTGGCCACGGGCAGGGAATTGTTCAACCTGCAGGATCATATTGACGCCGTGTTTGCGGTGGCGTTCAGCCCCGACGGGAAGCGCCTAGCCTCGGCTTCGCAGGACCGGACAGTGAAGATCTGGAATGTCGCGACAGGCCGCCGCCTCTACACGCTGAGCGATGCCTTGGACGGCCTTAACGGGATCGCGTATTCACCTTTTGGCGACCGGGTGGCTGCTGCC
>PLKU01000272.1 GCA_003140705.1 Acidobacteriaceae bacterium | reverse complement strand
TCGGCTTCAGCCTGATGACCGTTCTAACACTGACCACGGGCACTGCCTTCATCATGTGGCTGGGCGAGCAGATTACGGATCGCGGCATTGGCAACGGCATGAGCCTGCTGATCTTCGCCGGCATTGTTGCGGGCCTGCCCCGCGGCGTGGGAGAACTGCTGCAGAAGATTCAGACCAATGCCTGGGGATCGCTGACCTTCATCGTGGTGCTGATCCTGTTGGCAGCCATGATTGCGGTGGTGGCCTTCATCGTGTTTGTCGAGCGCTCGGAACGGCGCATCCCCATCCAGAGCGCGCGGCGCATCGTGGGCCGGCGCATGATGGGCGGACAATCGAGCCATCTGCCGTTGAAAGTGAATGCGGGCGGCGTGATGCCGGTAATCTTTGCGAGTTCCATTCTCTCGGCGCCCATGCTGTTTGCACAGTCAGAGTTTGTCCAGAATAGCCGCTTTCTCCAGCCCATTGTGCAAGCACTTCAGCCAGGCTATCCGTGGTACGAGATCATCGACATCCTGGGCATCATCTTCTTTGCCTATTTCTATATCTCGATCGTGATGAAGCCGGACGACATTGCTGACAACTTCCGCAAGTCGGGCTCATTCATCCCCGGAATCCGTCCCGGCAAGCGTACGTCGGACTTCATCAACGACATTCTTACCCGGCTGACGCTGGTGGGAGCGCTGTATCTGTGCGCGATCACCCTTGTTCCAACTTTTATGATTTCGGGCATTCGCTTCGACAAGCTGTGGCTGGTCGGCCGCATCTTCGAGAGTCTGCCGGCGTGGACGACGCACGGCATGGGGGTCACCTTCTACTTTGGCGGCACCTCACTGCTTATTGTGGTGGGTGTAGCCATGGATACCGTCAACCAGATCGAATCGCAGCTGATCATGCGTCACTATGACGGCTTTTCCCCGCGCTCCGGTCGCATACGCGGAAGGAAAACCTGGTAATGTCCTCATCTTTAACGGCAGTCGAACAAGGCCGGGAAACGGGTCAAAAGACCCTTCCCGGCCCAATTCTTTTATTGGGTGCGCCGGGCGTGGGCAAAGGGACCCAGGCCAAAGAGCTGGTGAATCTGTGGGGAATCCCGCAGATATCGACCGGCGACCTGTTGCGCGCCAATGTGGCTCAGGGTACTCAACTTGGCCGTGTCGCCAAGGAAATCATGGGGCGTGGGGAACTGGTCCCAGATTCCCTGGTAGACGAGATGGTGGCGTTGCGGCTGCAGGCACCGGATACCGCCCGGGGTTATATCCTGGACGGCTTTCCACGCACGCTCGGGCAAGCTGGGTGGCTGGACGGCCGGCTGGCCGCTCAGGCGCAGGCTCAAGGCGGAGGCTTGCCGGTGATTGCCGTCAGCATCCATGTGGACTATAATCAATTACTGCGCCGGATTACGGGGCGCAGGAACTGTCCTGTCTGCCAGACCATCTACAACGTTAATGGAAAGCCGCCCAAGCGGGATGGCTATTGCGACGTTGAGGGTGCTGCTCTGGTCCAGCGAGCCGATGACACGGAAGAGGTCTTCAAGGAGCGCATGCGCGCTTATGTGGCCCTGACCGCGCCCGTTGTTGAGCACTACCGGGCTCTTGGACGTTTTGCGGAAGTGGATGGAGACCGGCCAATTGGTGCAATTGCGGCCGGAATTGTTGCCGCTGTCGAGCAGTTGCGCAAGTAGCGCAGCTTGACGGTGGGTTTGTGCGTGTAAGAAGTCAGTTGACATTAATCAGTGGGGCTCCGGTCGGGATTCAACGGACACTGATTACTGTCCTAGCGAAGGTGGGTTAGCCGGTGGCGGTGGTACTTAAGTCGTCCCAGGAAATCGAAAAGATGCGCCGCGCGGGCCAGGTGGTTCGCGAGGTGCTTGAGTTGGTGCGCAGCCAGGTTAAGCCGGGTGCGACTACTCTCGATCTGGAGAACGCCGCGGCAGCGCGGCTAGCCGAGCTCGGCGTCAAGGCCGCTTTCAAGGGCTATCACGGATTTCCCTGTGTGCTGTGCACCTCAGTCAACAGCGAAGTGGTGCATGGCATACCGTCGCCCAAGCGGGTCCTGAAAGAAGGAGACATTGTTTCGGTCGACTTCGGTGTTGTGGTGGACGGCTATTACGGCGATGCAGCCATTACGGTTCCGGTGGGCGCGATCGATCCGGATGCGGCGCGGCTGCTGGCGGTGACGGAAGCGTCGCTGCATGCGGGAATTGCTGCAGTACGGCCGGGGGCAACCCTTGGCGATGTTGGAGCCGCAGTGCAAGGCGTAGTCGAGGCTGGCGGTTTTTCTGTAGTGCGGGATTTTGTAGGCCACGGCATCGGTGTTCACATGCACGAAGATCCCCAGGTGCCGAATTTTGGCCAACGGGGCCGTGGCATGAAGCTTCGCACGGGGATGGTGATCGCCATCGAGCCGATGGTGAACGCCGGCAAGGCAGATGTAAAAGTACTCGGCGACGGATGGACGGCGGTTGCCGCGGACGGAAGCATGAGCGCTCATTTTGAGCACACGGTGGCTGTGACCGCAACCGGTGCGAGAGTTTTGACCGAGTAACACGCTCGGGCGATTGCGTTTTCAGCAGAGACTCTGAAAATGCCATAACAGGCTGGTTGCACAAGAGGGCGCCGGCGGAAGCGGGATACGGTTTGTCGAAAGAAGACATGATTGAGGTGATGGCGGTGGTCACGGAGACGCTGCCAAACGCCATGTTCAAGGTCAAGCTTGAGAACAATCACGAGGTGTTGACACACGTCTCGGGAAGGATGCGGAAGAACTTCATCCGCATTCTGCCTGGCGACCGCGTGGCTGTAGAACTGAGCCCCTACGACCTCAACCGCGGACGGATTGTTTACCGGTATAAGTAGGTTTTTAACACCCGCGCAAACATTTGATGTGCGGAAGGAAGGGCGTCACGAATGAAGGTCAGGGCATCGGTAAAGAAGATTTGCGTGAAGTGCAAGGTCATCACCCGCCGAGGGGTGGTTCGGGTGATCTGCGAAAACGCAAAGCACAAGCAGCGCCAGGGCTAGCAAACAGCCTGGCTAAACGCGGAACCCTCCACCTGCCAAATCGGCAAGGGGCTAGTTAGCCTGAGTCAAGGCTTGCGATGAACCCCTGGAGGCGTAGAAGCATAACCCGTGCGAACCGGCTGAGGCCGGGGGCACACAACTGAAGCGGCAAAGGAAATCGAATGGCACGAATTGCTGGCGTAGATCTGCCCCGCAACAAGCAGGCTCGGATCGCGCTTACGTACATTTTCGGCATCGGTGATCCTCGTGCGCTCAAGATTCTGGAGAAGGCGAATGTCGATCCCTTCAAGAAAATCCAGGACCTGGGCGAGGACGAGGTCAACCGCATCCGTGTGGTGATTGAGGACGAGGGAAATGTTGAGGGCGACCTGCGCAAGGACGTCCAAATGCACATTAAGCGTCTCATCGACATCCAGAGTTATCGCGGTAGCCGTCATCGTCGGTCGCTGCCCGTCCGCGGTCAGCGCACGCATACCAACGCCCGCACTCGCAAAGGCCCGCGCAAGGGCACAGTTGCCGGCAAGAAGAAAGCGACGGGTAAAACCTAATGGCGAAACCAGAGAAGGCGGGTGCCGGCAAGACTGGCGCAGGCAAGGCTTCAAAGAACAAGAAGTTCAAGAAGCGCGAACGCAAGAACGTTCCGTTTGGCATTGCTTACGTCCAGGCTACGTTCAACAACACAATTGTCACCATCACCGACCAGGTGGGCAACACGCTCAGTTGGAAGAGCTCAGGATCGCTGGGCTTTCGCGGTTCGCGCAAGGGTACGCCCTTCGCGGCGCAGCAGGCTGCATCCAACGCCGCTAGCATGGCGCGCGATCACGGTCTGCGCGCGGTAGAAGTCCGCGTCTCCGGTCCGGGTTCGGGCCGCGAGTCGGCAATTCGCGCCCTAGCTGCTGCCGGGGTTGAAGTGCGCTCGATCCGCGACGTAACGCCAGTCCCGCACAACGGCTGCCGTCCACCGAAGCGGAGAAGGGTCTAAGAGGCAGCTATTAGCCTCTAGCTTCTAGCTCCATCATGCCACTGGTTGTATCTGTGTGGTTTTCCGATGGAAGCAAGAGGAAGCTCGGAGCTAAAAGCTATCAGCTAAAAGTTCAACAAGGGCCGGGAGGAAGTGTCCTCCGGACACGTAAACCGGCCGTCATCCGAAGTCAGGAGAAGAAATGGCACGTTATACCGGAGCAGTCTGCCGCCTTTGCCGTCGCGAAGGCACCAAGCTCTTTTTGAAGGGCACCAAATGTACCTCCGACCGCTGCCCGCTGGAGAAGCGCAACTTCCCCCCCGGCATGCACGGCAAGGATCGCAAGGCCAAGATCGTGGGTTACGGCCTGCAACTGCATGAAAAGCAGAAAGCCAAGCGCATGTACTTCACCCTCGAAGGCCAGTTCCGCGAGTACTACGAGAAGGCCAATCGCGCTTCCGGCGTCACCGGCGAATTGCTCATCCAGCAGCTCGAGCGGCGTCTGGACAACGTGGCGTTTCGTTTGGGCTTTGCTATCTCGCGCCGTCAGGCTCGGCAGGTGGTGCGTCACGGCCACGTATCCGTCAACGGGCGGAAGGTAAACATTCCTTCCTACCAGGTGAATGCGGGCGACGAAATCGCCATCCGCGAGAGCGCGAAGAAGCTCTTGATTGTGGAACAGGGAGCGCAGAACGCAGCGCAAAGCCCCTTGCCCACGTGGCTTGAGATGAACTTTGAAACACTCACTGGCCGGGTGCTCGCTTTGCCCAAGCGCAAGGACATCAACCTGCCGATCAACGAACAGCTGATCGTCGAACTGTACTCGAAGTAGCAGCACAGCTGCTGGCTTCTAGCCTCTAGCTTCCAACCTTTCCATGCATGGCCGATCACGTCGGTTCCTTGAGGGAAAGAGCTTGGAGCTAGAAGCTAGCGGCTAGAAGCTGCATTCCAAAACGAAGGAGAACTTGCGCGGCCGCCGCAAAATGCATCGCGACGTACATGCCGCGCGGGAAAAGAGACAACGATATGCTTTGGAGAGGATTTCAGAAGCCTAAGCGCCTGGCAGTTGATGCCGAGACGCTCAGCGATGTATTCGGGAAGTTCAGCGCCCAACCCTTTGAGCGCGGCTTCGGCACCACAATCGGCAACGCATTGCGCCGCACCCTGCTCAGCTCCATCGAGGGCGCCGCGGTCACCGCGATTCGCATCGAAGGCGTGCTTCACGAGTTCCAGTCCATCACCGGCGTGGTTGAGGATGCGACAGACATCATCCTGAACCTGAAGCAGGTCCCATTCAAGCTCGCAGGCGAAGGTCCCAAGGCACTGTATTTGCGTGCCGACCGACCCGGCGTCGTCACCTCAGGCATGATTGAAGCCGACGGCGACGTGGAAATTCTGGACAAGAACATTTATCTGGCCACCCTGTCAGAAGGCGGCAAACTGGACATGGAGATGCGCCTGAAGCGTGGGCGCGGTTACATCTCCGCCGACAAGAATTTCGACGCCGATCTGGGGCTTGGCTTTATTCCCGTCGATTCCGTTCACTCGCCGGTTCGCCGCGTCAATTATGTTGTGGAGGCCGCCCGTCTTGGCCAGATCACTGACTACGACAAGCTGACGCTTGAAGTGTGGACCAACGGGGCCGTTCTGCCCGCCGACGCTGTTGGCCTCGCCGCCAAGCTGCTGAAGGATCACATGAACATCTTCATCAACTTCGAGGAGGAAATCGAGGCTGAGGCACGTGGCGAAGAAGGCCGCACGCTGTTGCGCAACGACAACCTCAATCGCTCGGTGGAAGAGCTGGAGTTGTCTGTTCGCAGCTACAACTGCCTGAAGAACGCCAACATTCAGTCGATCGGTGAACTGGTACAGAAGACCGAAGCTGAGATGCTGAAGACCAAGAACTTTGGACGCAAGAGTCTGAACGAGATCAAGGAAATTCTTGCGCAGATGGGTCTCTCACTGGGCATGAAGATTGACGAGCACGGCAACGCGGTTCCCGGCCCGACGAGCATCCCGCCTGCCGCCGCACTGGCCGCCAGCTATAGCCACTACGACGACGAAGACGAGCCATTGGATTCGGTGGATCTTCAGTTGCCGACTGAGACCGAGAACTTTTAATGCCAGCTACTGGCTTCTAGCCGCTAGCTTCCAGCGTTGCCCTGCCGAGTTGTGCCGGGACTGAACAGCGAGAAGCCAAGAGCTAGAAGCTAGGAGCCAAAATCGAAAGAGAGTTGCATCATGCGCCATCGCAATGCAGGATTCAAGCTCGGACGCAATACCAGCCACCGTCGCGCGCTGTTGCGCAACCTGGTCACGTCCGTCATCATAGAAGACCGCGTGGAAACCACCGTGGCCAAGGCCAAGGCGGTTCGCCCGTTGGTTGAGCAGATGATTACCCTGGGCAAGAAGGGCGATCTCCACTCGCGCCGTCAGGCCCTCAGCTTTCTCATGACCGATGCATCAGTTGAACGGCTCTTCGACACCGTTGCCCCACGCTACGGTGATCGCCAGGGCGGGTATCTGCGCATCGTCCGAACCGGATTCCAGAAGGGCGACGGGGCCGAAAAGGCCTTCATCGAACTGCTGGGCGCCGAAAAGCAGTTGGACGCCAAGCGCCAGAAGCGCGACGAAGTGAAGGCCAAGAAGCGCGCCGAACTGGAGAAGCAGCTGGAAGAGTCGAAGAAGGAAGAGCCCGGCGAGAAAGCCGCGTAGAGCGGATTGGTTTCGGCGGTTCTTCAACTTTGCAAGTCGAATCAATACGGGCGCATCCTTTGCGGGATGCGCCCGTATTCGTTTTGGTGACCATTGACGAAGTGTCAGACCGCTCTGGCCAGCTTCTTGGGCTTAAAAGCGCGCATGAAAATGTAGACCAGGACTTGCAGTGTGATGGCGCCGCAGCAGTCCAGCAGCACATCCCATGGGGTTCCAGTGCGGTTGGGCAGAAAGGTCTGGTGGAACTCGTCGCAGCTGGCGACTACGGCCGTGCCCAGAAGCGCAAGAAGGGCGTCTTGGATAAAGCGGGAATGGGGCAGAGTGAACCACCAGGCGCGCAGCCACGCCAAGCCGATGAAGCCATACCAGAAAAAGTGGCCAGACTTGCGGATAAGGTGATGCACGACTTCCCAGCGCTCTCGGCTGACGGGGCCGAAAATGCTTTCGAAGAGCAAGCGAAGTGGGCCGCTGGTGTGGTCGGAGCCAAACATCTCCGTCGACTCCAGCGCGACCACAGCGATACCGACGACCACCGGCGACCAGATATATGTCCAGTAAAGGATGCCGCGTCCGCCGCTCGAGCGGCGCCTTCTATTCGACATGATAGTTCGGCGCCTCTCGGGTGATGATCACGTCGTGGACGTGACTCTCGCGCAAGCCGGCGCCAGAGATGCGGACGAACTGCGCCTTCTCCTGCAGTTCCTGAATTGTGGCGCAGCCCACGTATCCCATCCCGGACCTCAGGCCGCCCACCAATTGGAAGACCATCGACTCGAGCGGTCCGCGATAGGGGACGCGCCCTTCGATACCCTCAGGGACAAATTTGGCTAGGCGGTTCTGGCTGGCGCGTTCGCGCTGCACAACACCCTCGGTTCCCATTTCTGCGCTGGCCATGTCGGCGGTGCTCTGGAAGTAGCGCTCGCCAGAACCCTGACTCATCGCAGTAAGAGAGCCCATGCCGCGATAACTCTTGAAGCTGCGACCCTGGTAAAGAATGGTCTCGCCGGGACTCTCGTCAACGCCGGCAAACAGCGAGCCGATCATCACTGAGCTGGCGCCCGCTGCAATGGCCTTGGTCACTTCCCCGGAGTACTTGATGCCGCCGTCGGCGATTATTGGGATCCCATGTTCGCGGCCGGCGCGCGCTGCCTCAGCAATGGCTGTGATCTGCGGCATTCCGGCCCCCGTCACAATGCGCGTGGTGCAGATTGAGCCCGGGCCAACGCCCACCTTGATCGCATTAGCGCCGGCATCGATCAGCGCAAGGGCGCCAGCGTACGTGGCCACGTTTCCGGCTAGAAGGCCGATTTGCGGAAAACGTTTCTTAATCTCGCGCACCGCCTCCAGGACCCGCGTCTGGTGTCCGTGCGCAGAGTCGATCACCAGGACATCCACCCGTGCGCGCACCAACTCGGCGGCT
Source organism: Acidobacteriaceae bacterium (assembly GCA_003140705.1). Classification (GTDB taxonomy): domain Bacteria; phylum Acidobacteriota; class Terriglobia; order Terriglobales; family Acidobacteriaceae; genus Telmatobacter. The sequence continues at coordinate 3,825 of PLKU01000272.1, read as the reverse complement.
CTCTCCATAAAATCGCCCGTCGCGCCAATGGCGCCGCCCACGCGCAGCCGGCCCTGATCGTCCTTGCTGGCCATGGGATACTTCAGCTTTTTCTGGATGTCCTTGACCGTGATCAGGCCCTTCAACTCGAACTGATCGTTCACCACCAGCAGCTTCTCAACACGATGCTCGTGCAATATCAGTTCTGCTTCTTCGAGCGTGGTGCCGACAGGTACGGTGATCAGGTTCTTCTTGGTCATCACATCGCCGACAGGAACGTCGGTGCGGGTTTCAAAACGCAGATCCCTGTTGGTGAGAATGCCCACCAACCGCTTGCCCTGCGTGACCGGTACACCGGAGATCTTGTAGCGCCGCATGACTTCAAGAGCGTCGCCAATCATCTGATCCGGACCAATCGTTACCGGGTCAACGATCATGCCGCTCTCTGAGCGCTTTACCTTGTCTATTTCGCCCGCCTGGTCGACGATGGTCAGATTGCGATGGACAATACCAATGCCGCCCTGCTGCGCCATGGCGATGGCCATGCGTGACTCGGTCACTGTATCCATCGCGGAGGAGATGAGCGGTGTATTCAGCGTGATGTCCGGAGTCAACTGGGTCATCGTGCTGACCTGGACGGGTACCACGTCGCTGGAGGCGGGCACCAGCAACACGTCATCGAAGGTGAGGGCTTCAGGTATGTTTTTGGATAGCATATGCTCTGATGCGCCTGGCGGGCCGGGATTCGATTCCCCGGCACGGCAGGCGCTTAATGTCTATTGTAGCGGAGGCGGCAACAAATGCTCATTGAGGGGCAAACCTCGGGAGTTGCCTACACCCCGACGGGGAACGGCTTGGGGCTGGATTCGTCGGTGTCCGCGCCGCCGGTGCGCCAGCGCTCGAATCGGCCTTGCAGCAGGCTCATCAGACCGGTGTACCAGTAGCCAATAACAAACAGGATGAGGAATGGCGCAGTGAAATAGTTGTGATTCGAAAAGGTGTACAGAATCGCCAGAAAGAAATAGGTGCCAAGCAGCAACTCGATCCAAGGCGCCAGGACCAGACGCTTGCGATATTTGGCGGCTTGAGACTTCTCGCCCTTTTTGGCTACGCGGTACTTGGGCGTGCGGACAAAGGCGCTCTTAATTCCGAACAGGGCCTCCATCACCGCCTTGGTATTGGTGACCGTCAGGCCGATGCCCAGGGCCATCAGGAAGGGCAGATAGAGGAAGGTCTTCATCCAGGTTTTGGGGAAGAGTTCACGCTCGCTCATTAAATAAAACACGGCGATGGAGAAGGTAGAGGCCGTGAACAGCGGGAAATCGATGAGCAGCATCTGGAACCAGCCCTGATAAAAGCGGCAAATCATGGCCGGCAGCAGCAGAGCGGACATGACAACCATGAGTGGGTAGCTGAGGTTGGCGGTGAGATGGTAAACGGCCTCGACTTTGATGCGCCGCGGCACCTTCGACTTGAACATCACGGGCAGCACTTTGATGCTGGTCTGGATAAGCCCTTTGGCCCAACGTGCCTGCTGGGTCTTGAAGGCGGTCATTTCAATGGGCAGCTCGGAAGGGCACTCAACTTCCGGGAGATACTTGAACTTCCAACCGGCCATTTGCGATCGATAACTCAGATCGGTGTCTTCAGTGAGCGTGTCGTGCTGCCAGCCTCCGCCGTCGGAGATGGCCTGGATGCGCCACATACCGGCGGTACCGTTGAAGTTGAAAAAGTCCCCGGAGCGGACACGGGCGCCGTGCTCCAGCACAAAGTGGCCATCGAGCAGAATGGCCTCAATCTGGGTCAACATACTGTAGTCGCGATTTAGATGGGTCCAGCGCGTTTGCACCATGCCGATCTCCGGCTCGGCAAAGTGGTGAATCACCTTCATGAGCCAGTCGGTCGGGGGCACGAAGTCGGCGTCGAAGATGGCGACGTACTCGCCCTTGGCTACCTTGAGGCCCGCATCCAGTGCTCCTGCCTTGTAGCCATGGCGATTTGTCCGATGGATGTAGACGATGGGATTTCCCAGGGCTGCGTAGCGGGCAACAATGCCGGCAGCCACCTCACAGGTTTCGTCGGTTGAATCGTCCAGCACCTGGATCTCCAGCTTTTCGCGCGGATACTCCATGGCGCAGATCGCCTCGATCAGGCGGTCGATGACAAACTGTTCGTTGAAGATGGGCAATTGGACTGTGATGCTGGGTAGTTCTTCGAAGTGGCGCGGCGGGTCGGGGTTGTAGTTTTTCTTGTACTTGTAATACAGGTAGACCATCGTGTAACGGTGAACGCCGTAGATGGCCAGTACAATCATGACGGCGAAGTAGGGCAGGAGCAGCGTCGCGTCAAAAAGGTTCCAGTGGTAGAGGTGCTTGAAGGTTTGATCAGTAGCTTGCATCGCCTTCAGGTAGTGGCGCAGGCCATTCTGAGGTGCAAAGGCGAGATGCGCACCAATCCGCAGCGGCAGCCCGAGAATTCGGGTCTGAACCAGGCTGGCGGCGGGTTTCAGAAGGGTTTCAAGCGCGGCGAACAGGGCGAACCTCCACCAACGGGATAACCTCCATTGTATGCGACGTGGGGCTGGTGGTGTGGGCGCGCGGCTGCTGTTAAGTTGCCGTCACATCGGGCTCTGGCGTAACGTTGGCATTGCCGGAGGAGGTTGATTCTTCATGTCTACTTCTGTTGCTTCTCCCGTTGTTGCCGCCGCGGGCGGCAGTTTTCTGCTTGAATCTCGGTCGCCCTCTGAGATCTTTACGCCGGAGGATCTGAACGAGGAGCAGCGTCAGATTGCGACGACCGCGATCCAATTCGCCCGTGAGGAGATTTTGCCTGCCGCCACGGCAATCGAGGCCAAAGAGCCCGGCGTGATGGCGGGGCTGATGCGCAAGGCGGCCGAGTTGGGGTTTGCTTCGGTGGATATCCCGGAGGAGTATGGCGGTCTGGGCGGAGACAAGACGACTTCCACGCTCATTACCGATCACTTGTCTGTGCTGGCGAGTTTTTCAACGGCATTCGGGGCTCACATCGGCATTGCGGCGCTGCCACTGGTCTGGTACGGAACCGAGGAGCAGAAACAACGTTACTTGCCAAAGCTGGCGAGCGGGGAGTGGCTCGGGGCATATGGGCTGTCTGAAGCGAGTTCGGGCTCTGATGCGATGAATATTCGCACACGCGCGACCCTCTCGGAAGACGGCGCCCACTATACGCTGAACGGCGAGAAGATGTGGATAACCAACTGCGGAATCGCCGGGTTGTACACGGTGTTCGCCAAGATTGATGGAGAAAAATTCTCTGCATTTCTGATCGAGAGGGACACGCCGGGGCTGACCGTGGGCGCGGAGGAGCATAAGCTGGGAATTCGAGGATCCAGCACCTGCCCGCTGGTATTGGATGGGTGCAAGGTTCCATCTGGGAACTTGCTGGGAGAGGTTGGCAAGGGCCACCACATCGCCTTCAACGTCTTGAATGTCGGCCGCTTCAAGCTGGGCGTTGCCTGCATTGGCGGCGCGCGGCACGCGCTGGCGCACATGATTCGCTATTCCAAAGAGCGTGTGGCTTTTGGCAAGCCGATCGCGGAGTTTGGACTGATCCAGCGGAAGATTTCCGCCTCGGCAACGCGACTATACGCGGCAGAGAGCATGGCCTATCGAACGGTGGGCATGATCGATGCTGCACTTGCTCGGATTGAGCCCGCAGAGGCAGGTTCTGCGCGCGAGACGCAGAAACGCATTGAAGAGTATGCCGTCGAGTGCTCGGTTCTAAAGGTTTACGGTTCAGAGATGTTGAGCCTGGTCAGTGACGAACTGGTGGCAACGATGGGCGGGTACGGCTACGTGGAGGAGTACC